>VHCY01000444.1 GCA_016871595.1 Verrucomicrobiota bacterium | reverse complement strand
CGGCCAGCAGCGTCGCCACCGGCGCCGCATCCGGCCACGCCGCCAAGGCCCCCAGCACCGCCCCGCGCACGCCCGCATCCGGATCGCGCAGGGCCGCCTGCAGGCTGAAGAAAACCTCGTGCCGCCCACCGGTCGCCCGCATCAGCGCCCCCAGCGGCCGCACCAGGGCGCGGCGCGTCGCGGGATCCGTCGCCTCCTCAAACGCCCGGCGCAGCGGCTCCGCCCGCCGCCGGGGATCGGCCACCTTCATCGCCGTGGTCACGATCGCCCGGTCCGCCAGGGTCCGGCGCTCCTCGTCCGCGAGCCGCGGGGCCAGTTGCACGAGGTCCCCCAACCGCTCCGGGGGCAGCAATTGGCCCAGCGCGCGCAAAGCCGCGCCCGCCACCGCCGGTTCCCCGCCCGCCGCGAGCCGCAGGAGGGCATCCGCCGCCCCCGCGAAACGCCGCTCCCCGAGAACGCCGATCAGCTTCGCCTGCCGCGCGGGCGCCGCCGCGGGCAACTCCGCGAGCAACGCCGCCCCGGCGCCGGCCGCCGGCACCCGCACCAGTGCCGCCCACGCCGCGGCCGCCACGGCGCCCGCCGGCTCCTCCCGGGTCGCCGCCAGCAGCAGCGGCAGACTCGTGTCGACCCCGCGCCGGCCGAGGGCCGTGACCGCCGTCTCGCGCGCCTCCGCCCGGCCCTCCCGCGCCAAGGTCTCGAGCGCCGCCAGCGCCACCGGGCCGCCCAGATCCGCCAACGCCACCGCGACGGCCGCCTGCCACGGCGGCGGCAAGGCCCGGACCTCGCCCGCCAAGGCCTCCGCCACGGCCGGCGTGCCCAGTTCGCGGGCCACGCCCAGCACCAGATCGCGTTCCGCCGCGTCACCCTGCCGCAGCCGCGCCGCGAGGAGGCCCGGCGCCGCATCGCCCGCCAAAAGCAACGTCCCACGCGCGGCCGCCCCGCGCCACACCGGGGAAACCTCGGCCGCGGCGACGAGGGCAAACAGTTCCCGCGCCGCCGCCGGCTCCGCCTCGCGCCTCAGCTCCGCGATCCGCAGCGCCGCCTCCGCCGCCGCCTCCCGGCGCCCCGGGCGCGGATCCCGCAACGCCGCGACCACCGCGGCCCGCGCCGCCGGATCGCCGATCCGCCCCAACGCCAGCAGCGCTGCCACCGCGCTCGCGTCGTCCGCCCCGCCCGCGAAGGCCGCCAACCGCGCGGTTGCCGCCCCGTCCCCCAGATGCCCCAGGGTGCCGATCACGCCCGCCAACGCGGGGCCGTTGAGCCGGTCCAGGGCCGCGCGCAGCACCGCCCGCGCCGGCTCGTCGCCCCGCTGCTGCAGGGCATCACGCGCGTACTGGCCCAGCCGTGGATCGCCCAGCAGGGCGCCCAGCTCAGGCAACGCCTCGGGGGCACCCGCGACCGCCAGCTGCTGCAGGGCGCGCGCGCGGGCCGCCTCGTCCCCGCCGCCGCGGATCACCGCGAGCCATTCCGCGGGCCCGGGCGCGGGCGCGGCCTGCGCCG
>VHCY01000443.1 GCA_016871595.1 Verrucomicrobiota bacterium | reverse complement strand
TGGCGGGGAATGCGGTCGGCGGGCTCCGCGAGCTCAAGGCCGCGCACCATCGCCTGGACGCGCGCCAGCGGGGCGCGTCCGTCGAGCCAGAGGAAGTCGAGGGCGTTGAGCGCCGCGAGGACCTCGCCCGCCTCGCCGGCCCGGATCACTTCGCCCAGCGCCGTGAGGGCCGCGTCGAGATCCCCAAGGTGGCCCAGCGCCTCGGCGGCGGCGACGCGCACGTCCGCCCAATCGTCCCGCAGGCGGGCGCGCAGCGCGTCCCGCGCGGGCGCGGCCTTCGCGCCGAGGATGAGGCAACCCTGCGCCCCCCAATAGCGGATCACGGGATGCGGGTCCGCGAGGGCGGCCTGCAGGGCCCCGAGGTGGCGCGGGTCACGCGCCGCGGCGAGGTCGGCGAGATCGACGGCCCGCTCGATGGGATAGGCCGGCCCGCGGGCGTAGGCGATCAGGTCGGCGCCGCCGGCGAGGCGGCGGGTCATCCCTTCCGGGATGAAGCCGGTGTCGCGTGTCGCGATAAGGTGCGCGCGGAGCTTGGCGGCGAGGGCGCGCTGTGGCTCCGCCACCTCGGGCCGGCCGGCAAGGTTGCGCACCTCGTGGGGATCGCCGGCGACCGCGTAAAACTCCTCCGGCGGTTTCGGGAGCCAGAAGGCGGCCTGCACGGGGTCGCAGTTCCCGGCGAGGAAGGCGGCGTGCCACGAGCGCATGCTCGGCAGGACCTGGAACGGGTAGGAGTAGGGCTGGCCCCACGGGCGGTGCGGGGAGTAGTTGCGCACGTAGCGGTGCTCGCGGTCCCGCACGGCCCGGACGACGTCGTGGCGCTCATCCATCCTTCCGCGGAACAGGAACACCTCGTCGCGCACCACCGCGCGCGGGCCCAGGAAGGGCCGGCCCTCGTAGTTCGCGGGCACGGGGACGCCGCAGAGCTCCAGCAGGGTCGCGGTGAGGTCGACGAAGCTCACCGGTTGCTCGACCCACGAGCCCGGCGCGCCCGGAGCGAGGTGCGCCCACTTCGCCGGGAAGCGCACGATCAGGGGCACCCGGGTGCCGGAATCGTGGATGTTGCGTTTCCCGCGGGGCAGTCCGCCGGCGTGGTCCGAATAGTAGAAGACGATGGTGTCCTCCGCGAGGCCCTCGCGTGCCAGCTCCGTGAGCAGTTCGCCCATCTGGCCGTCCATCACCGTGATCTGGTCGTGGTAGTTGGCCCAGTCGCGCCGGATCTCCGGGGTGTCCGGATGGTAGGGCGGGAGCGTCACGCTCCCGGGGGGAACCCGGAACGTGGTCTTGCCCGCGGGCGGCGCCACCTGGCTCTCGTGGCTGGAGGTCTGGTTGAAGATCGCGAAGAACGGCTGCCCGGCGGGGCGATTCCGGTAGTGCGCGCGCGGGCCATTCTCGTCCCACGGATTGCGATCGAGGGTGACGTTGTAGTCCGTCTTCGCGTTGTTGGTGCAGTAGTAGCCCGCGGCGCGCAGCAATTCCGGGTAGAGCTGGAACCCGGCCGGCAGCGGCAC
>VHCY01000442.1 GCA_016871595.1 Verrucomicrobiota bacterium | reverse complement strand
CGAGGGCGGAGAGGGCGGCCTGATGCCAGAGGAGGCCCCCGGCGCGGCTCCAGCCGAGGAGATGGAGGTAGTAACCCCAAGGCTTCTCGTGGCCCGTCGGCGGCGCCTCGGCCCCGAAGCGGAGGACGGCGTGGAGGTAGACGGAAAGGGCGTCGGGCAGCCCCGCCCAGTGTTTGCCGAACGAGGAGTACAGCAGCGCGGCGGTGACGGTGGCGGCGCCGACTCCGGCGAGCAGGTCGAGGCCCGGCCGCGGGCTGGCTGGGCGGGCGGCGGCGCGCGTCAGGAGGAAGGCGATGGCCGCCGCCGCGACAAAGAGGGGAGTGCTGGCCTTGGTGGCTTGCATCAGCCCCAAACCGGCGCCCGCGGCGACCGCCCACCGGGTAAGGCCGGAGCCCCACCAGCACCGGAGGGCCACGGCGACGGCCAGCGCTCCCGTGGCGAGCAGGGTTTCTTGGATGAAGTAACGACTATAATAGACGGCGGCCGGGGCGAGGGCGAGGAATGCCCCTGCGGCCAACGCTGCCGGCTCGCTGAGCCCGGGTCCGCCGGGTTCGCGCCGGCGAGCGAGGATCACAAGCAGCGGCACGGCGAGCGCGCCGGCGAGCGCGGGGACCAGGCGCAGCGTCTTCTCGTCGAGGGTGGTCAGGCTCGCCTGGCCGCGGAGCGCGGCGACAGCGGCGCCGAGGTAGTAAAGGGTCGGTCCGTGGTGGTCCCGCGGATCAAAGGCGTAGCGCCCCGCCTCCACTAACTCGCCGGTTTTGACCCCCTGGTTGGCCTCGTCCGCGTGCATGGGTCGGCGCGCGAGCTCGTGTGTCCGGAGCCAGAGCGCCGCGGCGGCCAAGAGGGCCAGCGGAAGGCAGCGCAGGAAGGCGGGGGGCACGGCCCATCGGTAGGCGACGGCTTGGGACTTGTCAGTACCAACCCGCCTGGCGCCGAGCATAAAAAAGGCCGGCCGCGCGGGGCGGCCGGCCGGAAGCTTACACGGGGCTTACTTGGCGATGCCGAATACCTCGATCTCGCAGTAGTGGTTCAGCTCGTCGGAGGTGTTGCCGTTGCTGTAAAGGCGGACGTAACGGCCGGAGGCGCCCTCGGCCGGCAGCACGCGGCCGTGGTTGGTCTCAACGTAGGCCTTGTCGCCGCCCTTGCCGAGTTTGGACGAGTTGTCGTCGTCGTTGTTGAAGATGGTCTTCACGCCCTTCTTGAACTCCGGGTCGTCGGAGATCTGCACCACGACGTCGTGGTAGACGCGGGCCTGGGAGTGGAAGTGCCAAGCGGCGACCGCGTCGATCTTCGCGGAGGCGCCGAGATCGACCTGGACCCATTGCGTGTTGGGCCCGAGCTCCACGTAGGCGCCGTCGATGCCGGTCTTGTCGCCATCGGTGATGAACGACAGCTCGCCGATGACGGGGAGGGAGTCGCTGCTGGTAACCTTCTTGCCGCGCGAGAGCAGCTTGGACTCAGCTGAGACCATAATGTCGGGCCGCTTGACGCCGGCGGGCTCGAGGTTTGAGAGGGAGATCGGGC
>VHCY01000441.1 GCA_016871595.1 Verrucomicrobiota bacterium | reverse complement strand
ACGATCGCGACGTTCAACGTCCTCGAGGCGATGCGCGCCAACGGCGTGCGCCGCGTCGCCTTCTCCTCCACCGGCTCGGTCTACGGTGAGGCCCTCGTCACGCCCGACCGCCCCACGCCCGAGGACGACGCCTTTCCGGTCCAGACCTCCCTCTACGGCGCTTCGAAGGCGGCCGGCGAGGGCCTGATCGCCGCCTACGCCGAGGGCGGCCAGCTCGACGAGGCCTACCTCTTCCGCTTCGTGTCCATCCTCGGCGAGCGCTACACGCACGGGCACGTCTTCGACTTCTACCGGCAGCTGCTCGACCACCCCGATCACCTGCGCGTGCTCGGCGACGGTTCCCAGCGCAAGAGCTACCTCTACGTCCAGGACTGCGTCGACGCCATCCTCCACGTCGCGCGCCTCGGCACCGCCCGCGGCGCCCGCCACCGCACCCAGGTCTACAACCTCGGCACGCCGGAGTTCGTGCAGGTGAAGGACAGCATCCGCTTCATCTGCGCCGCGCTCGGCCTCACGCCCCGGCTCGACTTCACCGGTGGCGACCGCGGCTGGATCGGCGACAACCCGTTCATCTTCCTCGATACCCGCCGGATCCAGGCCACCGGCTGGAGGCCGCGCCTCACCATCGAGCAGGGCGTGATCCGCACCCTGCGCTGGCTGGAGGCCAACCGCTGGGTCTACGAGAGCCGGCGCTGACCGGCCGCTACCCCGATGCGCGTCCTGATCACCGGTTCCAGCACCGGCATCGGCCGTGCCCTCGCCCTCCGGCTGCTCGACGCCGGCCACGCCGTCTGGGGTCTCGCCCGCTCCGATCAGGCGGACCTCGCCGCGGCCCGGCCCGGGTTCCGCGCCACCCGCACCGACGTCGCCGACTGGCCCGCGGTGCGCGCCGCCGCGGACGAGATCGCGGCCGCCTGGGGCGGGCTCGACGCGCTCGTCACCTGCGCCGGCGTCCAAGGGGAAATCGGCCGCGCCCTCGCCGCCGATCCCGCGCGCTGGAGCGCCACCGTGCGCGCGAACCTCGACGGCACCTACTTCGCGCTACGCGCCTGCGCTCCCCTGCTCGAGCGCGCGGCCCGGCGCGCCAAGGTCGTCTGCTTCTCCGGCGGCGGCGCGACCAAGCCGCGGCCGAACTTCTCCGCCTACGGCGCCGCGAAGACCGCCGTCGTGCGGCTGGTCGAGACGATCGCCGCGGAGGAGCCGGGGCGGCCGCTCGACATCAACGCCCTCGCCCCCGGTGCGATCCACACGCGGTTGACGGAGGAGGTGCTCGCCCTCGGCCCCGCGGTCGCGGGGGAGGCGGAGTACGCCGCCGCGCAACGCCAGCGCGCCGGGGATCCGGCCCCGCTCGCGCGCGCGCTGGACTGCGTCGAATGGCTGCTCTCCCCCCGCAGCGACGGCATCAGCGGCCGGCTCCTCGCCGCGCCCTGGGATCCCTGGCCCACCTTGGGTGCCGCGGACCTCGCGGGCGGGGAAACCTACACCCTGCGCCGCGTGGTCCCGCCGGGCGCCTGAAAGGCCAAGTCGCACCCGGACGCGGTCACGGG
>VHCY01000440.1 GCA_016871595.1 Verrucomicrobiota bacterium | reverse complement strand
GTTTGTCCTCGGCGAGGAAGGTGATGGCGTTGACGAACTTCGCGCCCTTCCACGCGTAAAGCTTGGGGATGATCACCCGCGCCGGGCCCCCGTGCTCCCGCGACACCGGCGCGCCGTCAAAGCTCGTCGCCACCAGCACATCGTCGTCCAAACACTGGTCGAGCGCCACGTTGGTCGAGTACCCGTCGTACCCGGTGAAGTACACGAACCGCGCCTCGGGCGCCGGCCCCACCAGCTCGTGCAGGGTCGTGAAGGCCACGCCGCCCCAGCGGCAGTCGAACTTGCTCCACGTGGTCACGCAGTGGAAGTCGCTCACGTCCTCCACCTGCGGCAGGGCGTTGAACTGGTCCCAGGTGAGCTCCACCGGCCGTGACACCAGGCCGTCGATCCGCAGGCGCCAGTCCGCCGGATCGATCCGCGGCTGCACGCCGAGGTCGAGCACGGGGAACCCGGTGGTCAGCTTCTGCCCGGGCGGCAGGCGCTCGCCCGAGCGCTCCGGCCGCGCGGTCACTCCGCGGGCCCGCTGCTTCTCCGCCCACCGCTGCTTCGCGCTGACGAGTCTTTCCTGGGACATCCGGCGGACCCTAGGCCTCCCCCGGCCACGCGCAAGCGCGCCGCTCGCCGCGAACGGCGTTCAACCCGCCTCGCCGTCTTCCGTGAGCGCCTGTCGCACCGGCTCCCGCCGGCGCCAGTAATACCAGAAGAGGCCGCCCTGATAGGCCGCGGCCAGCCCGGCCACGAGGCCGTGGGTCACGCGGTGCACCAGCCGCAGGTAATCCGCGGGGCTCACGCCCAACTCGGCCGCGGTCGCCTCCACCGTCGCTCGCAGTTCCTCCGGCACCGGCGGCATTTCGGAGCCCGCGAGGCGCAGGGCGCAGTAGGCCCACACCGCCGCCAGCAGCAGCGGCTGGCTGGCGAGGATCCAGCGCAGGCCGCCGGGGTCCCCGTGCCGCAGCCGGGCCACGCCGTGCAACTCCACCGCGCCCGCCCCCGCCGCCGCGAGGCCCGCCACCGCGTACGCCTTTTCCCCCGCGGCCGCCGCCAGCAGCGCGAACGCCCCGGCCAGCACCACCACGCCCAGCCCGTCGAACCGCGCCAGGCGCAGCACGCGGGCCAGGGTCTCCTCCGGGAGCAGGGGCGGGGCTTGCATCGAAGGTTTGTCATCCCGCCCCCGCCCCCGAAGCTCAAGCCCCTTCGTGACGCGCCCGCCCGCACCGCCCGCCCTCCCGTTCCGCCTCGATTTCCCGCCGGATCTCCCCATCACCGCGCGCGCCGGGGAGATCGTCGACGCCCTCCGCGCCCACCAGGTGCTCATCCTCGCCGGCGAGACCGGCTCCGGCAAGACCACCCAGATCCCCAAGCTCTGCCTCGCCGCTGGACGCGGCACCCGCGGCCGCGTCGCTTGCACCCAGCCCCGCCGCGTCGCCGCCCTCTCCCTCTCGCGCCGTGTCGCTGAGGAGCTCGGCGTCCCCTGGGGCCGCGAGGTCGGCTGCAAGGTCCGCTTCAGCGACCAGACCGGCCCCTCCACCATCGTCAAGTTCCTCACCGACGGG
>VHCY01000439.1 GCA_016871595.1 Verrucomicrobiota bacterium | reverse complement strand
ACCTCGATTACCGCATCGGGGTGCTGACGACCGACTTCGTCAACGCCGACCCCTCCCGCGGACCGGGGCAGCAGCGCTTCTACAAGGAGGTGCGCGCCGCGCGCCTCGACGCGGCGGGCAAACCCGTGACCGACGCGCGCGGGCGCCCCCAGACCTTCACCAAGCGCGTCGCCAGCAACGGCCTCCTCGTCACCCTGCCGGAGCTGCCCGAGCCGTGGGTCACGCCCCGCACCCCGGACGGCGTCTTCGCCGAACTGGTGCAGGTGGGCACCAACGGGGACAGCAACCGGACCGCCTTCACCGCGACCTACAATTTCGTGGCGGGATACCATCACGGGGACCACGCGTTCCTGCGGCCCGAGGCGCCGACCTTCGTGGTGTTCTTTATGGACGAGGAGGAGACGCGGATGGCCACGTGGAAGGAGCAGGCCCGCGGCGCGCCGCGCGCCGAGTGGATCGAGGACGGACAGCTGCCCGCGCTGCTCGACGCGTTCAACGCGCGGGCCCCGGTGGGCGCCCGCCAGACGCTCGACGGTTACATCAACCAGTGGGTGCTGCGGCCGTTCATCATCGCGAAGGGCAACCGGCGCGGCCGGCTGGAGATCCACGCGGTGGTCGCGCCCGGCAACGTCTCGCACCGCCGCGCCGCGGAACTGACCGGCGGCACCGTGCTCAACATCGAGGAGGACTTCTCGGGCCCCCTGGCGGCGCTGGGCGACCGGATCGCCGACACGGTCGCGGTCGCGCTCGAGCCGGTCGAGGGCGGGGCCACCCTGTACCGGAAGAGCCTGCGGGTGCTGGTCGATGGCCGGGAGGTGGCGTCCGACCCGCGGGACGGCTGGGTCTACGACGAGCGGACCCATAGCATCCGGTTCGAGGGCGCCGCGAAGCGGCGGGCCTTCCTCGCGCGGATCGACGTCCGCTACGAGGAACACCGCTGAGCCGGACTCATTCCGTTGGCGGTTGCGCAGCGGGGCGAGAGGGCGAGCAGATTTCGGTCGAGGAAGCCCGACGCCTACCCGGAGGGTCGGTGGAGCGGCTGACTCAGACCGAAGGGTGCCGTCCAATCGTCTCGGGGCGACCCTTCCAACTGAATGAGGCCGGCTGAACCGGCGCCGGACGCGCCGCGCTCGGCGCTAGCCTTTCGGCGGGGGATCCGTTTGCTCCCGGCGATGCCCCTCCCCACCCGCCTGCTCGCCACGCTCCTGCTGGGCGCCCTCACCCTGCCCGCGGCCGCGCCCCGCTTCGCCCACGAGGACAGCGACCTCCGGCCCGACCCGGCCGCCCGCTTCGGGAAACTCGACAACGGCCTGCGCTACGTCGTCCTGCGCAACGCCGAGCCCAAGGGCCGCGCCTCGCTCCGGCTCCTGATCCACGCCGGCAGCCTGCACGAGGAGGAGGACCAGCGCGGCGTCGCCCACTTCCTCGAGCATATGGCCTTCAACGGCAGCCGCAATTTCGCGCCCGGCACCCTCGTGGAATTCTTCCAGCGGATGGGGATGAGCTTCGGCGGGGACACCAACGCCTCCACCGGCTTCGACCGCACGCTCTACCTGCT
>VHCY01000438.1 GCA_016871595.1 Verrucomicrobiota bacterium | reverse complement strand
CCTGCGGCCTGCCGAAGCGCTGGTCCGTGCGGCTCGCTTACGTGGCGTTCGCGGTGCCGCTGCTGCTCGCGCTGCACACCTGGTGGCACTTCGACGCCTCGCCCAAGGTCGCCGGCTACGCGTTCCTCACCCAGTACTCCACGGGCCTCGACGCGGTGGGCATTTCCCTGAAGCTGGGCCTGAACGGCATCGCGATGCCGCTCTTCCTGCTCGCCGGACTGGTCGGCTTCGCGGCGGGGTTGTACGCCCTGCAGTCGCAGGCGGAGCGCCTCAAGCTGTACCTGCTGCTGCTCCTTGTGATGCAGGGCGGCCTGATGGGCGTGTTCGCCAGCGTGGACGTCCTGTTCCTCTACTTCTTCCACGAGCTCGCGCTCATCCCGACCTTCATCATGGTCGGCGTCTGGGGTGGGCGGGACCGCACGTACGCGGCGATGAAGCTCACGATCTACCTGACCCTCGGGGCGATGCTCTCCCTGGCGGGCCTGATCGCGATCTATGCCCGGAGCGGCGCCAATTCCTTCGACCTGATGGCGCTGCGCGACCACCTGGCCCGCTTCCCCCTCGACCAGGCGCTCCAAGGCAACCTGTTCGGGCTGCTGCTGGTGGGCCTTGGGGTGCTGGTGTCCCTCTTCCCCCTGCACACCTGGGCGCCGCTCGGCTACGGGGCCGCCCCGAGCTCCAATGCGATGCTCCACGCCGGCGTGCTGAAGAAGTTCGGCCTCTACACCCTGATCCAGGTCGCCGTCCCGCTGCTGCCCGCGGGGCACGCCGCCTGGGCCTCCCCGCTCGCGTGGCTCGCGGTGATCGGCAACGTGCTGATCATCGGGTTCGTCACTTTGGCCCAGCGCGACCTCAAGCAGATGATCGGTTACAGCTCCGTGATGCATATGGGTTATGCGTTTTTGGGCATCGCGACCGGCACGGCCGTGGGCGTGGGCGGGGCGGTGTTCCTGATGGTCGCGCACGGGCTCTCGGTCGCGCTGCTGTTCCTCCTGGCGACCAGCGTGCACCACCGCACCCAGACCTTCGCCCTCGACGAGATGGGCGGCCTCGCGCGGCCCGCGCCGGTGCTGGCCGCGTTCCTCGTGGCGGCGACCTTCGCGGGTATCGGCCTGCCGGGCTTCGCCAACTTCTGGGGTGAACTCGCGGTGTTCGTGGCCCTCTGGCAGTTCTCGCCGGCGGTCACGGCCGTGGCGGTGGCTGGCGTCGTGATCTCGGCCATCTATGGCCTGCGGGCGCTCGCCCAGGTTTGCTTCGGCCCCGCGACTCCCCGGATGGAGGAGGTCGCCGCCCGCCATCCCCCGGTGGACCTGCGCTGGTCCGAGCGCGTGCCGGCCCTGGTGCTGCTGACCGCCCTGCTGGCCCTCGGCTTCTGGCCGCGGGCGATCTCCGACCCGATCCACGCGGCGCTGGCCGCCCCGGCCACCGCGGCCGCCGCCCCTCCCGCGCGATGACCCTCGAAGCCGCCAAGCTCGCCGCCGCCAACAACCTTTGGGGCGCCATCCTCCCCGAGCTGATGCTCGCCGGGGTCGCGCTCCTGCTGCTGGCCCTCGAGATCCTCCTGCCGCGC
>VHCY01000437.1 GCA_016871595.1 Verrucomicrobiota bacterium | reverse complement strand
TCCGCGGCGGGGCGTGGCGCCACGTCCGCTGGCCGGAGGGCTTCAACGTCGCCCAGGCCCGCGACCTCGAGGAGTTCTTCGTGCACTGGATCGACCCCGACCTGCAGAAGGAGACCGCCGAGGCGCGCCGCACCGGCCGCCAGTTCCCCGGCGGCTTGCGGACATTCGACCAGTTCAAGCAGCAGTGACGCCCGTGGACGCCCCCGCCGCCAACGACGTCATCCTGTCGGTCCGCGACCTCGTCACGACATTCGACACCGACGTCGGCCGCCTGACCGCGGTCGACGGGGTGAGTTTCGACGTCCGGCGGGGCCGCACGCTGGGGATCGTGGGCGAGTCGGGCTGCGGGAAGAGCGTGACGGCGCTGTCGATAATGCGCCTGCTGCCCCAGCCGATGGGGCGGATCCAGGGTGGGCGGATCCTGTTCGAGGGCCGGGACCTGGCGACGCTGCCGCCGGCGGAGCTGCACCGGATCCGCGGCGGGCGGATCGGGATGATCTTCCAGGAGCCGATGACGGCGCTGAACCCGGTGCAGCCGATCGGCCGCCAGCTGAGCGAGGTGTTCCTGCTGCACCGCACGAGGGACACCGCGGACGCCTGGCGCCGGGGAACGGAGATGCTGCGCAAGGTCGGCATTCCCGCGCCGGAGATCCGGATGCACGAGTACCCGCACCAGCTCTCGGGCGGGATGCGGCAGCGGGTGGTGATCGCGATGGCGCTGGCCTGCGAGCCCGCGGTCGTCATCGCCGACGAGCCGACCACCGCGCTCGACGTCACCATCCAGGCCCAGATCCTCGAGCTGATGCAGGCGCTGCAGCGGGACCTGGGGCTGGCGGTGGTGCTGATCACGCACGACCTCGGCGTGATCGCGGAGACCTGCGACGACGTGATCGTGATGTACGCGGGCCGCGTCGCCGAGTCGGGCCCGGTGGAGGCGATCTTCGACCGCCCGGCGCATCCCTACACGCGCGGCCTGCTCGACTCGATCCCGCGGCTGGAGGGCACGCGCAAGGCGCGCCTGCGGGTGATCGAGGGGATGGTCCCGGGCCTGCGGGACCTGCCCGCGGGCTGCCGTTTCCAGAACCGTTGCCCGCACCGCGTCGACCGCTGCGCCACGGCCCCGGCCCTCGAGGCCGTCGGCCCCGGCCACGAGGCGGCCTGCCACCGCTGGCGCGAACTGCCCCCCCGTTGACCGTGGATACCCCCGCCGCCCCCACCGCCCCGCTGCTGCAGCTGGAAGACGTCCGGATGCATTTCCCTGTCCGCGAGGGCCTGTTTTTGCGCAGCACGCGCTCCTGTCGCGCGGTGGACGGCGTGTCGCTGCAGCTGCGGGCCGGCGAGACGCTGGGCCTCGTCGGCGAATCGGGCTGCGGCAAGTCGACCCTGGGCAAGTGCATCGTGCGCCTGCACCAGCCGACGGCGGGGCGGATCCTCTTCGAGGGCACCGACCTCGCGGCGCTGGGGCAGGCGGCGCTCAAGCCGTGGCGGCGGCACCTGCAGATGGTGTTCCAGGACCCGGTCGAGTCCCTCAACGCCCGCCACACCGTGGGGGAGATCGTGGCGGAGCCGTTCGTTATCCACGGAGA
>VHCY01000436.1 GCA_016871595.1 Verrucomicrobiota bacterium | reverse complement strand
ATCCGCTCCGGCGGGCGCACCAGCGGTGGTTTCCACTACGCCGCGTTCCTCGCGGAGACGGTGCAGCTCGGGAACATCGCGACCCGGCTTTCGCGCCGCCAGACCATCACGCGCGGCAACCGCAAGACCGACGCCAAGGCGGGCACCCTGCATTGGGACAGCGCGGCCTTCCGTTTCCGCGACCAGCCGGCGGCGGATGCCCTGCTGACGAAGGCGTACCGGCCCGGCTGGGAAGTCCCGGCCGCCTGAGCCCGGCCCCCGGACTCAGCGCAGGCCGGCGATGCCCGCGGGCAGCGCCATCACGGCGCGCACCTCCGCGGGCGTGAGCTCGCGGTTGAAGACCGCGAGGTCGTCGAAGTCCCCGACGTAGGCCGCGGCGAGCACCAGTCGCACCTGCGCCGGGTCCCAGCCGAGGTCCAGTTGCCAGCCCGTGATCGCGCCCTGGGATTCGCCGTCGAGGTAGAGGCGGCCGGAGCCTGACTTGCCCTCGTTCAGCCGGTCCCAGGTGAAGACGACGTGCGTCCAGCGGTTCCGGGCGAACGGCGCCCGCGCCACCTGCACCATCGGGCGCTGCGCGTCCGTGAGCTTGGCCCAGTCCACGTTCTGCGGGTTCCACAGCTCGAGCCGGGGGCGGATCGCGTAACGGAAGAGCCGCGGCGTCTCGTCCTTGGACCACTCCAAGAACATGAACCCCCGCTTGCTGTCGCCGCCGACGATCTGCACCGGGTCGCAGTAGCCCGGCTCGAGGTCCTCGTCCGGCGAGATCCGCAGCCAGACCGACACGCTCCCGCTCCAGCTGCCGGCCCGGTAATCAAGCACCCCCTGCTGGTTGAAGTAAGGTCGCACGGGGTTCTTGCGGGTGACCCGCAGCGCGCCGCCGAAACGGCCCGCTCCGGGGACGAGCCGGATGTGCTCGCCCGGCCCGGGCGTCGTGTCCTTGGGCCCGCCGGAAAAGTGCAGCTTCACGTCGCCACGCGAGAAATCGGCGTCGAACCCGCGGTCAAAGGAGGCGTGGTGGGTGAGGGCGGAACGCAACGCGCCGGGATCGGCGGCGAGGGCGCAGGGGAGGAGGGCGAGCGCGAGGGGGAACCGGGAACGCATCGGGGTGGTGGTCGGCGTCAGGCTGGCGCGGGGCGACGGCGCCGCAAGCCCGATGCGCGTTTGCCTCCGCCGGGCGGAGCCGCAACGTGGGTCCCGATGCGCCCGCCCCCTCTGCTGCTGCCCTGGCTGTTCCTCTTTGCCGCGCGCGCCCTCCCGGGCGCCGCCCCCGTTCCCGCCGCCGCCGAACCCGCGGTGCGGCTGGCGGAGGTGGTCGTGACCCCCAGCCGCTTCGGGGTCGCCGAGCAGGCCGCGGGCTCCGCCGCCGCGATGACCGGGCGCCAGCTGGAGACCCTGCCGCAGGTGGGGCAGGACTTGTACCGCTCCATCGCCCGTCTGCCGGGCCTCGCCGCGGATGACATCTCCGCCCAGTTCTGGGTTCGCGGCGCACCCCAGTCCGAGGTGCGCGGCCGGCTGGATGGCCTCGACCTGATCGAGCCGTTCCACCTCAAGGACGTCGGCGGCGCGCTCTCCATCGTCGACCCGGCCGTGATCGGC
>VHCY01000435.1 GCA_016871595.1 Verrucomicrobiota bacterium | reverse complement strand
GTGGCTCTGAACTCCTTTGAGATTACTTCGCGGCAATACGAAAGGTTGGAGTCTTCGGGCACAATCCCCCGGCGAATCAGAAATTCCCGGTGCCGGCCGACGGTCTCCTGCAATGCGCGCTGTTTTCGGTCCGCCTCCATGCGGGCCGCTGCGGCGAGACTCTCCTTCATCTTTTCACGCGCTCCCGTCGACTCAGCGAGAGTCGGCACCCGGATGTCCCGGCTATCGCGCTCCAGGAAGACGTACCCATCTATTCCCATCAGGGAAAAAGCCACGGGCCTGCCGTCTCGGTACCTGCTCGGCCCACGGACCGAAAAAAGGCGGCCGTCCCCACGAATCATGACCTCTTGGCCAACTTTAAACATCGGGCTTCACGAAGCGGCTGAATCGGTTCCTGCGGGCGGAGAATGCAACCGAAGTGACGAGGCCGGAATCACTGAGGCGCAAGCTAGGTGCGACGAGCCAGCGGGAGCAAGCTGGTCGACGAAGGCTTCGTAGAAATTCCCGGCGGTTTGAAATCGGACAGGCGGCGGTCTGGCGATGACCTTGCTTCCAACGCACTGCGCGGCGAATGATGGTATGGTCCGTTGCGCGAGATCCCCACTGCCAACATCCGCATGAAAACGTTTCTGATTTTGCTCCTGCTCCCGCTGTCCGTGGTGGCCGCGGATGCCGGCAAGCTGACCGTCACGACGCCGGCGCGGCCGGATGCCTTGGGGCGCGTGCGCAGCGAGGTGCGCGATCCGCAGGGACGGAAGGTCGGCGTGGTCGAAACCCGTGCCCAGCCGGACGCGCTCGGCCGGGTCAAAAGCGTGATCCTCGATGCCTCCGGGAAACGGATCGGCACGGCGGAAACGACCGCCGAGCCCGACGCGTTGGGGCGGGTGAAGACGACCTTCCGCGACACCAACGGCCGCACCACCGGCACCGCGGTGGCCAACGCGCAACCCGACGCCCTGGGCCGCACGACCACCGTCCTCCGCGACACCCAAGGCAACCGCACCGGCACCGCCGTTTCCCGCCCACCCGACGCCCTCGGCCGCGTGAAGACGGAAGTCACGGGGAAGGTACCCCTGGCGGGGAGGAACTGAGGGAAGAAGGTGCTTACTCACCGCGGGGACATCGACGGTTCTTCGTCTGCTTCATCCGCGGAATCTAAGGTGCAAATCGAAGTGTGCATCAGGAGCGCTTGGGCCTCAAACTCTCGCGGTACTCCCAATGGCTTCGCGTCGTCCGTGACGAAGGCCGCAGGATCGGTGTACGCGGGCTATTCGTGGCGTTTGTAGCGTCTGCGCGCGGGGGCAGGGTCGAGCGGGCCGTCTACCGCCGAAGACTGCGGGAATGCGCCGCGTGCCCAGTCTACGACGCCGCCAAACGGGCCTGCCGGAACGGGAACCTTGGGTGCGGCTGTTACATGCCCATCAAGGCCGCATTCAAGGGCAACCAGTGCTGGGGTCGGGGGATTTTACCCAACGGGCCGTTCGGGCATTCGGTCTAGCCGAAGCGCCTCGTGACGGGTTTATGACGGGTTTACCGGTACCCCGGACCGGCTAGGTCCGCTGGCCGTTCGGGTGGGGGTAACTTGGGGTAGGATGGGGTAAGATCGATTTGCCCCATCCT
>VHCY01000434.1 GCA_016871595.1 Verrucomicrobiota bacterium | reverse complement strand
GGCCGAGTTCGTCAACCGCGGCCGCGGACGCCGCATACTCGGCGTCCGGCCGCCGCTCCCGCGGGTCGAGGCGGAGCCGGGGGGTGGCCGAGTAGTTCATGATGTACTGGTAGCGCTCGTCGCGGATCGTCCGGGCGGCGAGACTCAGTTCCGGCTCCTCGCCGTGCCACTCGAGGCCAGCCGCGATCCAGCCCCGCGCGGCATCCACGCGGCCGGAACGGCCGGAGACCAGCACGGGCAACAGCGTGCGGCCCGACATCTCGGCGGGCACGGGCACCCCCGCTGCCTCAAGCATCGTGGGCGCGAGGTCGATGAAGTTGACGAAGTCGTCGATTACCCGCCCCCCGGGCATCCCCCGTGGCCAGGCGATTGCGAGCGGGACGTGGATACCCCAGTCGTGCACGTTGGTCTTGGCCCGCGCCATCCCGGTGCCGTTATCGGCGGTCACAATCACCAGGGTGTTGTCGAGTTCGCCGCGGCGCTCCAGCACGGCGAGAACCCGCCCGAGGTCGTTGTCCGCCTGCCGGAGTTCCTGCATCATACCGGCGCGCGCGCGCCGCAGCCCCAGCGTGTCGGGCAGGAACCCGGGCACGGGCAACTGCTCCGGCGTGATGCCCGTCTCGGCGGCCAGCCGGCGGTGATTGTCCTCCGCCCAAGGGGAGTGCGGTTCGGTGACGCCCACCCAGAACCAGAAGGGCTGACCCGTCGGGCGCGCCTCGAGGAACGACTCTAGATTGCCCGCGTAATCCGTGACGCTGATGCCCGGCCCGGGCGCGGAGCGACGGCGCGCGTTGAAGGCCTTGCCGGCAGGGTTGCCGGTGCGGTCCGACGGGGCGCCGAGGATCCCTGGGCCCCATCCCTTGCCCGTGAAACCCGTATGATATCCGGCCGCCGCCAGCAGTTCGGGCAGGCAACGGAACTTGGCCGGCACCCACGCCTGGATGAAGGCGCCCTGTTCCAATTCCCAGAAATTGCGGCCCGTGAGCAGCGATGCGCGCGCGGGGGCGCAGGAGGGGGCGGACGCGTAGCCACGGTTGAAGAGCGCGCCCGTGCGGGCCACGCGGTCAAAATGCGGCGTCGGCACCCGGTTCCAACCGTAAATGCCGCGTTCCAACCAGCTCTCGTCGTCCGAGATGAAGACCAGCAGATTGGGCCGCGGGCCCGGAGCCGCAGGGGCGGACGCGCCCTCGACCTCGGCGATCAACAGGACCCAGAGACCCAGCAGTTGGGGGTAAGGCGGACGCGGCATTTGTCCGGAGCGTAGAGTCTTCGACGGTCCCACGCAACGCCAGCGGGAGACCTCACTCGCGCGCCTCCGGCAACCGAATGAAGAACTCCGTGCCGCGCCCCGGCGTGCTCTCTACGCGCACATCGCCCCCGTGGGCCTGGACCACGTTCTTGACGATCGCGAGGCCGAGACCCGTGCCACCCTGCTCGCGGGCGCGGGCCTTGTCGGCGCGGTAGAACCGCTCGAAGACCCGTTCGAGGGCCTCGCCGGCGATGCCCGGACCGTCGTCGCGCACCGAAATCTCGACCTGGCCCGCGCCGAGTTCGCGGCCGCGGACCTCGACCGTGCCGCCTTCCCGGCCATACTTGATCGCGTTGTCGATGAGATTGGCGAGCGC
>VHCY01000433.1 GCA_016871595.1 Verrucomicrobiota bacterium | reverse complement strand
ATGCCCGGAGGCTGGTAGGGTTTGACCGGCGGCCCGCCGAGCCGCTCGACCAGCAGGCCGGCCGAAAAGAGCGCGGAATCCCGCAGCATCTCGCCATCCATCCGGAAACGCGCCCCCCGCCCCAGCCATTTGTTGCCGGGATCCCGCGCGAGGGCGGGAGCAGGCGCGGCCACGGTCTGGCGGTAGGTGGTCGAAGTGAGGAGAAGCCGATAGAGGCGTTTCACGTCCCAGCCGCTCTCGCGGAACTCCACCGCCAGCCAGTCGAGCAGCTCCGGATGGGTCGGGCGGTCCCCCATCACGCCAAACTCGCCGCTGGATTCCACGAGGCCCCGCCCGAAGACCTCCTGCCACATCCGGTTGACCGCCACGCGCGCGAATAACGGGTGCTCCGGCGTCAGAAGCCACTCGGCCAAGCCGCGACGGTCCACCGGCGCCCCCGCGGGCAGGGGCGGCAGGAAGTGGGGCACGGACGGCCCCACCCGTTCCCCGCGGGCGAAGTAATCCCCTCGCTTGAGCACGTCGGCATAGGCCGGGGTCGTCTTCTCGGCGGCGATCAGCGTGGCGTCACCGTCGCGCGTGAGGGTGTCCAACGCAGCATCGTGGGCCGCGGCGAGCGCGGTGAGGCTCCGGTGCTCCGGATCCTTTTCCCCCAGGAAGAACCGGTCGGCGACCACAAAGGCCTCGTCGGTCGTCCACCGCCGGGGATCGGGCTCCCGGCCCGTGATCTCGGCCGCGAGATCCTCGAACGGCAGCCGCTGCACCTCGTCGGCGGCGAGCGCGCGGCGATAGAAGCGGAAATCCTGGTAACGGGTCTCGCGCATCGGGTTGTAGTCGTCCCGCCGGCCCACGTGCATCGCGGCGTCCGTGCGGATGGACGCCCCGCGGGGCAGCTGTTCGAGCCGGACCTCGGTCTCGGCCGGCCGGCCGTTCAGGTAGATCCGCATCCCGGCGGCCCGGCGGGTGCCATCGTAGGTGACGAACACGTGCACCCACTCGTCGCGGGTGATGAGACCGGGCCGGGTGGCCACGAGGAGCCCGGAGCGCACCGGCGGGGGCGGGATCACGAGCCGGCGCGAGGGCGTCTTGCCCTTCGCCTCGGGGGCGGCCGGCTCCTCCTCCTCGGCCGGCGGCGGCACATCGGGGACGAGGGCGAAGTAGATCTGGAGTCCCTCCTGATAGACATCCCAGCCGGCGCCGTGGCGGCGCTTCTCGTCCCCCATCCGCGCGAAAAGCGAGCCGTTGCCCGTGCCGGTGCGGACGCCGCCGCCAGGCTTCGCGCGCAGCAGGATCCAGCCCCCGGTGGAAAACGTGTCGCCCGCGTCGACGTCCCCCTCGGCGCCGAGGCTCAGCCGCGTGTGGATATCCATCCGCATCGAGGGCCAGAACCAGTTGCTCTCGCCCCAGATTAGGGGGTTGGTCTCCGCCTTGAACTCGGCGGTGCGCGGGTGCGGAGCGGAGTTGCGCACCACGTCCCCCTTGCCCTCGTCCAGCCGGAGCCGCACCTCGAGGCCCTCGGTCGAGACCGGCTGGGGGCAGTTGCCGGCCGCCAGCCAGCCGCCAGCCAGCTCCCGCGCTTGGGCGCGGCGGCGCTGCAGCCGTTCCTGCACGTCGGCCCTCGCCTGCAGGCGG
>VHCY01000432.1 GCA_016871595.1 Verrucomicrobiota bacterium | reverse complement strand
ACGGCACCTTTCAGTGGCTCTCTCCCGTCGCCATACCCTCCGGGTATTCCTCGGTCCTTCGCCGCTGAAATGCGCTCGCCATCTCACCCCGCTGCTCCGCCTCCAATTGAATCGTGCCGGCTTAGCCGTCAGAGGAGACAGCTTCCTGCCGGTCAGGCGGGATCGCTCCGGAAGGCGGTGGGATCCACGAGGCGGAGTCCGGGCACTTGGCGGAATTCCGCCGGGTTCAGCGTGACCAGCCCATAGTCCAGGTGCAGGGCGGTCGCGGCGATCTGCAGGTCGCGCGGACCGATCCTCCCGCCGAGGCGCTCCAGTTCCGCCCACAGGACCGCGTGGCGGCGGGCGACCGGCAGGTCGAAATCGACCAGATCCAGTTCCGCCAGCACCGCCTCCACGAAGGCGCCGCGCGCCCGCCGCCGGGGGCCCGGGTCCGCCCGCTCGACGCCTTGCAGCAGCTCCGAGGCCGTGATCGCGGCCAACGCGAACGGTTCCTCCGCGTGCGCGGCAAAGAGCCGGGGCAGGTCCAGGCGCGCCCGCTCCGCGGCGATCAGCACCGAGGTATCGAGGATCAATCCCATTGCAGCGGCGGGATGGGACGCAGCGCGGCCCGTGCATCCGCGAGGTCTCGCGCCATCGCTTCGGCTTCCGCCGGGCTGAGCCGGGGCAGCCGGGCCCAGAGCGCCGCCAGCTCCCGGCCGGTGCGGGGCGGACGGGCCGGAACCATCCGGACCATCGGTCGACCGCCCTTCAGCAGGAGCGCACTCTCGCCGCGGTAGTGCACACTGCTGATCAGGTCCGAGAAATTACGCGCGGCTAAGGTCACGGAAAGGGTTCGCATCCCTAAGGTCTCAATCTGAAAATCAGATAAATCAACTTAGGAAACTAATAGATAGGTTCATACAAAAGATAACTAGCCGATCTTGAGCGCAAAGCCTGGCCGCGCCGCCGCTGCAGCCGAGTCGGGCGAGGCCCTGATTTCGGGGTTCTGCAGGCGCGGCCTCGGCCTGATCCGCTCCGGCCCGGCTCAGGCCAGGATTCCCTTCACCAGGTGGCCGTGGACGTCGGTGAGGCGGTAGCGGCGGCCCTGGAACTTGTAGGTCAGCTGCTCGTGGTCGACGCCGCAGAGGTGCAGCAGGGTCGCGTGCAGGTCGTGGATGTGCACTCCGTCGCGGACCACGTTGTAGCCGTACTCGTCGGTCTCGCCGTGGGTGATGCCCGCCTTCACGCCGCCGCCGGCCAGCCACACCGAGAAGCAGCGCGGGTGGTGGTCGCGGCCGAAGTTGGTCGCCGTCATCGGGCCCTGGCAGTAGTTGGTCCGCCCGAATTCCCCGCCCCAGATCACGAGCGTGTCGTCAAGCATCCCCCGCTGCTTCAGGTCGGCGACCAGCGCCGCGCTGGGCTGGTCGGTCTGCAGGCATTCGCGGCGGATCCCGCCGGGCAGGCCCGCGTGGTGGTCCCAATCCTGGTGGTACAGCTGGATGAACCGCACCCCGCGCTCGGCCAGGCGGCGGGCGAGGAGACAGTTGGCCGCGAAGGTGCCCGGCGTCCGCGCGTCCGGGCCGTAGGCGTCGACCACCGCGTCGGGTTCGCCGCGCAGGTCGGTGACCTCCGGGACGCTGCTCTGCATCCGG
>VHCY01000431.1 GCA_016871595.1 Verrucomicrobiota bacterium | reverse complement strand
TCTTCCGGGCGATCGGCCCCACCCTTGCGGCCTTCGGCGTGAGCGGGACCCTCGCCGATCCCCGGCTGGAGCTCTACCGGGGTTCCGCGAAGGTGAACGAGAACGACAACTGGGCGCCGGCCCTCGCAACCGTTTTCAACAGCGTCGGGGCGTTCGCGCTGACCAACGGAAGCCGCGACGCCGCGCTGGTGGCGCCGCTGGCGCCAGACGCCTTCACCGCGCAGGTGCCGGGCACGACGGGCGGTGTCGTCCTCGTTGAGGCCTACGACACCGGCCCGGCGACCGGGGGACGGCTGGTGAATGTTTCCGCCCGCAACCGCGTGGGCACCGGAGACGATATCCTGATTGCAGGCTTCACGATTTCCGGCAGCGGCAACAAGCCGCTGCTGATCCGCGCGGTGGGTCCGACCCTGGCCGCCTTCGGCGTGGGCGGCACCCTGGCGGATCCAAAGCTGGAGATCTACAACGCCCAAGGCGTGAAGGTGACGGAGAACGACACCTGGACGGCCGGCTTGGCGACCACTTTTGCGAGCGTGGCCGCGTTCCCCCTCTCGGCGGGCAGCCGCGACGCCGCGCTCCTGACCTCCCTGCCGCCGGGCAGCTACACCGCGCAAATCCGCGGGTCCGATGGCGGCACCGGCGAGGCGCTGGTGGAGCTTTACGAGCTGCGCTGAGCCGGGCGCTGAGGCCCCGCGAAAGGGGTTGGCGCGGGCAAGCCAAGCGGTTCCATTGCTCAGGATGTCGTCCGCCCGCCTCCTCGCCGTTCTCTTGGTCGCGACCCTTAGCCGGCTCGCGGCGCAGATTCCGCAGCTCAGCGCGACGCTGGCTTTGCCCTCCCCGGCCCTCGCCCCAGGCGGCGGCGCCGTCTCGATCGACCTGCGGAACCACTTTGGTTTCCCCGGCGTGGGCGGACCGGTGGTGCAGTTCGACACCTCCCTCGGCCGCTTCAACGTGGAACTGCGGTCCGACGCCGCGCCGCGCCACGCGGCCAACTTCCTCGCGTACGTGCAGGCGGGCACCTACGCGGGCACCTTCGTCCATCGTTCTGCGGCCCTCGACGGCAGCGGCATTTCGATCGTGCAGGGCGGTGGCTACCGCCCGACCGGCGGCAGCAACGTGTCGGCCGTGGCCAAGCTCGCCCCCGTGGCCCTTGAGTACGCCCTGCCCAACGCCCGCGGCACCCTCGCCGCGGCGCGCACCAGCGACCTCAACAGCGCCACCAGCGAGTGGTACTTCAACGTGAAGGACAACTCGACCGTCCTCGGACCGGCCAACGGCGGCGGCTATTCGGTGTTCGGGCGCGTGCTCGGGGGCGGGATGGCGGTCGTCGACCGCATCGCGGCGCTGCCCGTGACCAATGCCGGCGGCGCGTTCTCGGACCTGCCCGTGCGGGACTTCACCGGGGGCACCCCGACCGCGGCCAATTTCGTGCTCCTCAACGGAGTCACCGCGGCGACCGTCTATCCCGGCGGGAGTGGGCTCGCGGTGGTGGCATTCACGGCGGCCAGCAGCAGCCCGGCGGTGGCGGCGCCGACCGTGACGGGCACCACCTTGACCGTGGCGGCGGGCCTCCCGGGCACGGCGGAGATCACGGTAACGGCGAGCGAGACCAGCGGCGGAAGCGTGACGCGGAC
>VHCY01000430.1 GCA_016871595.1 Verrucomicrobiota bacterium | reverse complement strand
CGGGAGGGTGGGACCTGGAGGATCTCGCAGTAGCGGAGGAAGCGGTGGATCTCGGTGGCGAAGCGCCAGCGGCGGTCGGCGGGGATCCGGGTTTGGCGGAGGGCGTGTCGCCAGCGGGCGGTGCGGGGGGCGGAGGGGAGCGTTGGGGAGGTCATCACCGCGCCAGTCGAGGCGCCGGGAGCTGGGGTGTCAGGCGTCGCGAGAGCCCAAATCGCGGGGTTGCGCGGGGGGTCGGGGAGATCGGGCGAGGCGGGGTCAAGCGCGGCGCGACCCGTTTCCGCGGGTTGGGCTCGGGCGAGTTTAGCAAGAGACCGCGCGTGGATTGGGGGTCGGGCGGGTTTGGAGGGATCGGGGAGAGGTCTGGTAGCCTTGGATCGGATTCCTCGGCTGGGAGCGCTCGCCGCTTGGCGTCCGCGGCGTCTAGGGGCGCCACCGGGGGCTTCGCCCGCGCTTACTCCACCTTCCGCACCGGCAGGCCGGCGGCGGTCCAATCCTTCAGGCCCCCGACATTCGCAGACTCCACGCCCTTGGCCGCGAGGGCCTCGGCGACCGCCTTCGAGCGCCGGCCACTCGCGCAGTACACCAGCACCTGCTTGCCCTTGTTGGCCGCCAAAAACGCCTGCCACTGCTTCTGGTCCCCGTCGAAATCACTCTTCGGCAGCACCTTCGCGGGCTGCGCCACCCCCGACGCCGCGCACTCCTCGGTCTCGCGCACATCGACCAACACCGCCTTGCCGCTCGCCACCAGCGCCGCGGCCTCCTTGGGACTGACGACCTTCGCTTCCGCCGCACCCAGCGGGAGGGCAGAGATCAGGGCGGCGACGAAAACGAAGGCACGGAGGCACGCGGGGATGATGTTCATAGGGGAAAACGGGTACGCGAGCAGCGCCCCCCCGCAAGGCGGAAGGCGCCCTGGCCGGCTCAGAAGAAGGTGTAGTACTTCCCGGCGGCGAGACGGCGGATGAGCAGCGCCAGCTCCATCGCGTGGTAGTCGCCCCACATACAGGCCTCGCCGCACGGCACCTTCCGGCCCGGCGGGATGTAATCCCAGCCGTTCGGCCGATGATAAACGCTGTGCAGCAGCAGGCCTTGGTGGCGCGCGCTCGTCGACAGGTACGGCTCCGCGAACAGGGTGTCCGCAATGGTGAACCCGGCCTGCAGGTAACGGCGTCCGGCCGCGGCCTGGCCCTGGCCCGCGAGGTATTGCCCGAGGCGCAGGAATCCCTGGGCCGCGATCGCCGCCGCCGAGCTGTCCACCGGCTCGTGGGCGTTGAACGGGTCCGCGTCCACCGCGGTGAATTTGCCCAGACGATGGGTGTCGAGGGCCGCGCTATCCCAGTAGGGCACACCGTCCTTGGCCGAGTAGCCGTCGATGTAATGATCGCTGGCGGCGCGGGCGGTCTCGAGGAACAGGTCGGTCACCGCCCGCCGGCCGCCGACGGCATCGAGGTCGGCACCGCGCACGGTGTGGAGGAACTCGAGCTGCTCGGCGAAGCCGCAGATGATCCAGGCGGCGCCGCGGGTCCAGGTCGTGAAGGGCGAGTAGCCCTGCTGGGAACTGGGGCAGCGGAACTGGCCGTCGTTGCGGTTGAAGATGCTCTCGTGGGCCACGCGGCCGCGGACGTCGTAGCGGTCCC
>VHCY01000429.1 GCA_016871595.1 Verrucomicrobiota bacterium | reverse complement strand
AGCCGGGATATGCTGGAGCCGGCGACCGCCGCCTTCGCCCACCGCCTCATCGGGCTGCCCGACTCCGCGCAGATCTTCGACCTCTCCAACGCCTGCCTCGGCTTCCTCAACGCGTTGACCGTCGCCGGCGCGATGATCCAGTCCGGCCAGATTCGCTGCGCCCTGGTCGCCGCCGGGGAGAACGGGCGCCCGCTGGTCGAGGAAACGCTGCGACTCCTGAACGCGCCCGGCCTGTCTCGCCAGGACATCAAGCCGTTCTTCGCCAACCTCACCATCGGTTCCGCCGCCGTCGCCGCGGTCGTGTGCCACCGCTCCCTCGTCCGCGGGCGGCCGCACCGCCTCCTCGGGGGCGTGGCCCGCGCCGCCACCCGCCACAACGCCCTCTGCCAGGGGGATCACCACGGCCGCGAGTCACTCGCGATGCAGACCGATTCGGAGGAACTGCTGGTGGCTGGCGTGGAACTCGCCCGCGAGACCTGGCGGGAGTTTTCCGCGGCCCAGGGGACCGCGTTCGATCGCTTCATCTGCCACCAGGTCGGCTCGGTGCATCGCCGCCGCCTCTACGAGGCCCTCGGCCTCGATCTGGCCCGTGATTACTCGACGTTCGAGACCCTCGGCAACACCGGCTCGGCCGCGCTTCCGTCCACGCTCGCCGCCGCGGTCGACGCGGGTGCCGTCCGCGACGGGGACCGGGTCGCGCTCCTCGGCATCGGGAGCGGCCTCAACTGCCTGATGCTCGCGCTCGAATGGTGAGTCCGGACGCGTTTCCCGGTTGGCTGCGGGCCGAATACCCGTTCACCCCCCGCCATCACCTCACGGCGGAGGGTCACACGCTGAGCTTCCTCGACGAGGGCCCGCGCGCCGACGAGGCGGTCCTGATGGTCCACGGGAACCCGACCTGGTCCTATTACTACCGGCACCTCGTGCGGGCCGTGGCGCCCGGCCTGCGCTGCGTCGCACCGGACCATCTGGGGATGGGCCTTTCGGCGTCCACTCCCGGAGGCCCGCGGCCCCTTGGGCGCCGGATCGAGGATCTGGCCGGACTGGTGGACCGCCTGGGTCTGCGCCGCGTGCACCTGGTCGTGCACGATTGGGGCGGCGCGATCGGCTTGGGCTGGGCGGTCCGTCAGCCGGAACGGGTGGGGCGCATCGTGGTGCTGAACACCGCGGCCTTCCGCTCGCGCCGGATTCCCGCGCGGATCGCGCTCTGCCGCGTGCCAGGGCTGGGCGCGCTGTTGGTGCGGGGAGCCAACGGGTTCGCGTGGCCGGCCACGTGGATGGCGGTGCACCGCCGGCGACTGGCGTCCGACGTGGCGCGCGGTTACCTCTGGCCCTACCGCTCGTGGGCCGATCGCGCCGCGGTGCACGGTTTTGTCCGCGACATCCCGCTGGCGCCTTCGCACCCGAGCTGGGCGGCGCTGGTCGCGGTGGAGGAGGGCCTCGCGCGGTTGCGCGATCATCCGATGGAGATCCATTGGGGCGGGAAGGATTTCTGTTTTGACGACACCTTCCTGGCGCGTTGGCGGGAACTCTTCCCGCGGGCCGCCGTGAACCGGATCGCCGACGCCGGGCACTACGTGCTCGAGGATGCGCGCGAGGAGCTCGTGCCCCGGATCCGCGCGTTCCTTGGCCACGGGAA
>VHCY01000428.1 GCA_016871595.1 Verrucomicrobiota bacterium | reverse complement strand
GCGGCCGCCGCGGACCGGCTTCCACGTCTAAGGCCGGTAGCCGGGCCGGGCGCGCCGTTTCGCGCGAGCCGCGGCTCGACAGCGGCAGGGCGCGGGGCTTGCCTCGCGTCACCCCCGATGAAACGCCGCTCCTTCCTCTCCGGCCTCGCCGGCGCCACCGCCGCCCCCCTCCTGCCCCGCCTCGCCGCCGCCGCGCCCGAGCCGGTCGCGCTTGGCCTCGATAACTTCGCCGTCCGCGCGATGGGCTGGAAAGCCCCGGAACTGATCCAATACGCGGCCGCGCAGAAGTGCGACGTGCTGCTCATCTCCGACCTGGACGCCGTGGGCCCCCTCGGGGACGCGGAGTTGCGGGAGGTCCGGCGCCAGGCCGACGCGGCGGGCATCGGCCTCTACGTCGGCAGCTGGAGCATCTGCCCGACCTCCAAGGCGTTCAAACCCACCTGGGGCACCGCCGAGGAACACGTCCGCCTCGGCCTCCGCGTGGCGCGCGCCCTCGGTTCCCCCGTGTTCCGCGTCGTCCTCGGCAATATGGAGGACCGCAAGACGCCCGGCGGCATCCGCGCGCGGATGGCGGACACCCTCGCGGTGATCCGGGCCTGCCGGCGCGACATCCTCGCGTCCGGCGTGCGCCTCGCCCTCGAGAACCACGCCGGCGACCTCCACTCGTGGGAACTGCGGGCCCTGATCGACGAGGCCGGCCACGACCTCGTGGGCGCGAACCTCGACACCGGCAACGCCTTCTGGACCCTCGAGGATCCGATGGACGTGCTCGAGACCCTCGGCCCGGTGGCGCTCTGCTCGAGCCTGCGCGACGCGATGGTCTGGGAGGCGCCGGAAGGGGCGACGATGCAGTGGACGGCGGCGGGCGAGGGCCTGCTGGACTGGCGCGCGGTCGCGGACCGCTGGCGCACGCTCTGCCCGCGCACGCCGGTGATCATCGAGACCATCTCGGGCAACCCGCGGACCTTCGCGTACCGCCAGCCCGGCTTCTGGGACCACTACGACCGGCGCCCGGAGAAGCTGGCGCGCTTCGAGGCCCTGGCGAAGCGGGGCAAGCCGATCGCCCCCTTCAAGGCGCCCGCCGGTGCCGAGGGCCGCGCGGCCACCCAGAATTTCCAGCGCGCGGAACTCGAGCGCTCCCTCGCCTTCCTGCGCACCTCCGTCGGCCTCGGCCGGCGCGCCTGAGACCTCCCCCGCTTATGCCCCGCCCCGCCCGCCTCCTCGCCCTCCTGCTGCTCGCCGCGGCCGGCCTCCGCGCCGCCGACCCGGCGCCCCGTTGGAACATCCTGTTCCTCTTCGCCGACGACTGGGGCCGCTACGCCTCCGCCTACGCCAAGGTCGACGGCCGCCCGACCGTCAACGACGTCATCTCCACCCCGCACGTCGACCGCCTCGCCCGCGAGGGCGTCACCTTCCGCCACGCCTTCGTCAACGCGCCCTCCTGCACCCCGTGCCGCAGCTCCCTGCTCTCGGGACGGTACTTCTTCAACACCGGCCGCGGCGCGATCCTGCAGGGGGCCGTCTGGGACCCCGCGATCCCGACCTTCCCGCTGCGGCTGCGGGACGCCGGCTACCACATCGGCAAGAGCTACAAGGTGTGGAGCCCGGGCACGCCCGCGGACGCGCCCTTCGGCGAGCA
>VHCY01000427.1 GCA_016871595.1 Verrucomicrobiota bacterium | reverse complement strand
GGATCGGTAGTGGCATGCCGGGTGACGTGCAGCGCTGCAGGAGCGACGCCGCGAGCGTGATCGTGCAGGGAATCAGGAACCACGGGTTCGCATGGATCGGGAGCGAGGTCGCCGTGGAACCGCCCAGTTCGATGAAGTCGCGCCAGCCGATCACGACGAGAACGAGGAGCGGCGAAATCGCGAGGCCCGTGAGCTGCGCGATGCCGGTAGCGACCGTGACGGCGCGGGACTCGGGCGCGGTGGTGGAAGCGGTGGTGACCGTGGTTGTCGCCTCCATCGCCGGAAGGTTGGCTGATTGCGTCGCCGCCGTCGTCGTCGAGACGTCCGATGCGAGAGCCCACTCAGAGGTCGCCGCGAGCAGTGCGACGACAAGCGTCAGTCCGAGGAGGCAGGCGGTTCCCGTGCGACGAAGTGGATGGAGACGATGCATGACTGCCATTGTCGTGTCCCAAGCCGCCGCATTCCACTCGCGCGCCCAAAAGCCGTCCCGATAGGATGCATCCGTGCTCCCCAACCTCCAATACGCGGCCATTCGTTACGAGAACTTCCACGGCGAGGTTCTGCTCCCCCGGGTCTTTCCGATGCGGGTTCCGCTCGAGGTTGGCATGTGGCAGCCGTCGGGCAGTGGTCTTGAGGGCGGCCATCCGCCGTTCGCCGCAGCCCGGCGCGCGAAGTATCGGCCCGTGAAGGTCGGCCTCCGCTGGGGGCCGGTCTGGTCGACCGCGTGGTTCCGGCTCGCGGGCCGCGTGCTAGGCGAGATGCGCGGACACACGGTGGCACTGCGGTTCTCCTGCGGCACCGAAGGTACGCTCTGGCGCGACGGCGTGCCGTTTCAGGGATTCGACCCATACCGCGACCTTGCGTTCCTTTGGCCGAAGGCGAAGGGAGGCGAGAAGGTCGACCTTCTCGTCGAGGGTGCGTGCAACTTGCCGCTCGGAATCTCGACGTTTTGGTGGGATCATCCCGAGCTCCAAAGGCGTTGGCGCGAGCCGCAGCCGGGTCGCCTTGAGAGCGCGGAACTCGTCGTCGTCGACGAAGCGGCGTGGCGCTACGCGCAGGCGTGGGACTTCCTGCGGCGGCTCATGCTCGCGCTGCCCGAGGATTCGCCGCGCGCGACCGAGATTGCAAACGGCCTGCGCGACATCCATGCGTCGATCGATGCAAGCGATCCGGTGCCCGGCATGGAGGATACGGCGTCCGCGCTCGATGAACTGTTGCAGGGTGGGCCGCACACGCCGGCGACCGCGTGCGTCGCGGTCGGTCACGCGCACATCGACACGGCGTGGCTCTGGCCGCTGCGCGAGACGCGCCGCAAGTGCGTGCGCAGTTTCGCAAACGTGCTCCGGCTTCAGGAGCGTTTCAGCGGGTTCCACTTTCTTTGCTCGCAGGCGCAGCAGTACGCGTACGTGAAGGAGGATGCGCCCGAGGTCTACGCGCAACTCGCGCGTCGCGTGAAGGAAGGGCGCTGGGAGCCGGGTGGTGCGATGTGGATCGAGCCCGACTGCACGTGCCCCTCGGGCGAGAGCTTCGTCCGGCAGATCGTGCACGGCACGGGCTTCTGGGAAAGGGAGTTCGGCGCCGCTGGAAAGCAGCGGTTTCTTTACCTCCCCGATACCTTCGGTTTCCCTCCGTGCCTCCCGCAGATCTCGCGGCTCGGCGGCCTCGACA
>VHCY01000426.1 GCA_016871595.1 Verrucomicrobiota bacterium | reverse complement strand
AGCGCGTCCGCCCCGGCCGCGGTCAGTTCCAGGGTGGCGAACTCGCCCGCCGCCACCTGCAGCAGGCCGAGGCGCAGCAACTCGCGGCCAACCCCCGCCCATTGGGACCGGTCCAGCTCGGTGCCGATCCCGTAGGTCGTCAGGCGGTCGTGGCCCCAGCGCCGGATCTTCTCCGTCCCGGCGCCGGTGAGGACCTCGATCACGTGGTTGAGGCCGACGCTGAAGCCGCTGTGGCGGACGACGCGGTAGACGCACGAGAGGAACTTCTGCGCCACGAGCGTGCCGTCGTAGGTCTCGCGCGGCTCCAGGCAGTTGTCGCAGGCGCCGCAGGCCGGCTCCGGGTAGGTCTCCCCGAAGTAGGCGAGCAACTCGGCGCGGCGGCAGCCCGCGCTCTCCGCGAAATGCACGATCTGGCGGAGCTGCGTCCGCGCCACCTGCTGCTCCTGCGCTTCCGTGATCTCGTCCAGGAAGTGCGTCTGCTTGGCGATGTCGCCGGGGCTGAACAGCAGCAGGCAGTCCCCGGGCAGCCCGTCGCGCCCGGCGCGGCCGGTCTCCTGGTAATAGCCCTCGAGGTTCTTCGGCAGGTCGTGGTGGATCACCCAGCGCACGTTCGGCTTGTTGATCCCCATCCCGAAGGCGATGGTCGCGCAGATGATGCGGGTCTCGTCGCGCAGGAACGCCTCCTGGTGGCGCGCGCGGGTCTCCGCGTCCAGGCCCGCGTGGTAGGGCCGCGCGGCGAACCCGCGGCCCGCCAGCCCCTCCGCCACGCGCTCCGCCGCGGCCCGGCTCGCGCAGTAGATGATGCCGCTGTCCCCCTCGCGTTGGCGGACGAACGCGATCACCTGCTTCAGCGGCTCGTCCTTCGGCAACACCCGGTACGTCAGGTTCGGCCGGTTGAAGCTGGCGACAAACACCTCCGGGTCGCGCAGGCCGAGCTGGCGGACGATGTCCTCCCGCACCCGCCCCGTGGCCGTCGCGGTCAGCGCCATCACGGGCACCTCCGGGAGGGCCGCCCGCAGCCGGCTCAGTTGACGGTACTCCGGCCGGAAGTCGTGGCCCCACTCGGACACGCAGTGGGCCTCGTCGATGGCGATCGCGGTGACGTTCCAGCGGCGCAGGTTCTCCTCCCAGCCCTCCAGCAGCAGGCGCTCCGGGGCCGCGTACAGGAGGCGGAACTCGCCGCGGTGCAGGCCGCGCAGGCGGGAGCGCGCGTTGTCCGCGTCGAGGGTCGAGTTGAGGAAGGTCGCCGCGACGCCGCTCGCCTGCAGGGCGTCGACCTGGTCCTTCATCAGGGCGATCAACGGCGACACGACCACCGTCAGGCCGTCGCGGGCCAGCGCCGGCAACTGGAAGCAAAGCGACTTGCCGCCGCCGGTGGGCAGCAGGGCGAACACGTCCTTCCCCGCCAACGCGGCCGCGCAGATCTCGCGCTGGAGGGGGCGAAAGGACGAATAGCCGAAGGTGGTGCGGAGCAGCAGGTCGAGGTCGGACACGGGAAGGGGATTCAGCGGCCGGCGGCCTGGTGGGCCTCGGTCAACGCGGCCCGGAGGTCCGCCCGGCCCGGTTCCTCGCGCGCTAGGCGCTCGAGGTGGGGGAGCGCCTCGGCCGCCCGCCCCGTCCGCAGCAGCACCAAGGCGAGGGCGCGGCGCGATTCGCCCAAGGCCGGGTCGATGGCCAGGGCCTCGCGCCA
>VHCY01000425.1 GCA_016871595.1 Verrucomicrobiota bacterium | reverse complement strand
GCTGGTCGCCGGCGCGTACAATTTCCTCCTGCCGGCGGTCCTGCTGCCGGCCGGGTTGCACGCCGCCGGCGCGCTCCGCGGCGCGGGGGCCCTCGCGCGGGGCGCCCGCTGGGCCGGCGTGATGCTCACGCCGCTGGCGGTCGTCGCGCTGGCTTTCCCGGCCCGTTTCGCCGGGTACGTGGAGCGGCTGACCTTGCTGCGGACCCACGATTTCGGCTGGCGGATTCCGGCGCTGACGCCGGAGGGTTGGATGGGCCTCGTCGGCGGCACCGACCTGGCGGCTTGGCCGGTGGCCGGGGTGCGGGTTTTTCTGGCGGCCGGAGTCGTCGCGCTATGGGTCGCCGCGGGCTATGCGGCCTTCCGGCGCCGACCCGCCGCGCTGGTGTTGCCGCTGGCGGTGCTGGCGCCCGTGGTCGCGGGTTACGCGCTGCTGCAGGCGCGCGGCGCGTGGTGGGGCACCAACGCCAGCTACGACGCCTACAAGTTGCTGGCGGTGTTCTATCCGCTGGTGCTGCCGCTACTGTGGTCGTGGGCGGCCTTGCGGCAGGGCGGGGGACCCCTGCGGTGGGTCGGTGTCTCCGCCCTGATCGTAGCGGTGCTCGCCGGCGGCGCCTTCGCCTCGGCCCGCATTCTGGTCGCGCTCGCCCAGGCGCCGCTGCGGGTTACGCCCGAGCTGGCGGCATTGCGCGCGGCCGAGGACCGGCCTGAGCTCGCCGCGGGCGTCAACCTCCTCGTGCCCGAGATGTGGTCGCGGCTCTGGGCCAACGCCTTCCTGCTGCGCCGGCCGCAGCATTTCGAGACGCACACCTACGAGGCGCGCCGCGACACGCCACTGCGGGGCGCGTGGGACCTGCAGGGCGGGGTGGTCGTCGCCGGCGCCGCGTCCGGCGGCCGCCTCGAGTTGTCCCCGCGATTCGCGCTCGTCCCGGCCGGCGGCCTGCGCGCCGCCGCCACCGCCGGCTGGTTCCCCGTCGAGCAGGCCCCGGCTGGCGGCCGGCCGTGGCAGTGGATGGGCGCGGAGGCGGAATTCGAGGTCCGCAACCCCGGCGACTCTCCGATCCCCGTCACGTTCACCCTGCACGCGCGCGGCTGGGGCCCCCGCACGCTCACGCTCCGGCCCGCGGAGGGCCCCACCCCCGGTGCGGCGCTCCCCTTGGGCGAGGAGGAGAACGAGTTGGTCTGGCGTGGGCTGGTGGCGCCGCCCGGCGTCTCGCGCTGGGTGCTTGCCTCCGCGGAGCCCGCGCGGCGGGCGGGCGGGCGGGATCCGCGCGACCTCGCGGTCCAGGTCTTCCGGCTCACGGTCGACGCAGCGGGGCGTTGACGCTCCCCGCCGCCGCCTTCTTCCTCCCCCGTCCATGGCACCCCCGCCGAACCTACGCCGCACCTACGCGGGCCGCCGCGTCCTGATCACGGGCGGTCTCGGCTTCATCGGCTCCAACCTCGCCCGCGCCCTCGTCGGCCTGGGCGCGCGGGTCTCGATCGTCGACAGCCTCGTCCCGGAGTACGGCGGCAACCGGCGCAATCTCGCTGGCATCGCCTCGCGGGTGCGCGTGCATCTGGCCGACGTGCGCGACTGGCCCCGCCTCCCGGATCTGATCCGCGGGCAGGATTTCCTGTTCAACCTCGCCGGGCAGACGAGCCATATGGACTCGATGACGGACCCGCAGACGGACCTGGACATCAACTGCCGGGCGCAGCT
>VHCY01000424.1 GCA_016871595.1 Verrucomicrobiota bacterium | reverse complement strand
CCCGCCCCGCGCCCCGGGAGCACCTACCTCTTTTACGGCGCCGGAATGGTGGAGCGCCTCCTCGAGGAGGGGTTTCTCGAGGCCGGCCTGCAACTCGCCTACCCGGAACTCGGGCTGCGCGTCCGCAGCCTCGCGTGGACCGGGGACGAGGTCGGTCACCGCCGGCGGCCCGAGGGCTACTCCGAGCACCTGAAGGGCCTGCTCGCGGCGTGGCCCGCCGACGTGGTCCTGCTGGGGTACGGGTTCAACGAGTCGTTCGCGGGCGCCGCCGGGCTGGCGGATTTCCGGCGGCAGTACGAGATCCTGCTAGGCGAGGTGGCGCGGCGGCACCCCGGCGCGCGGCTGGTCTTCCTCGCGCCGCACGCGGTGGAGGAGCGTTCGGCCCCGCCCGGCGCGGCCCGCAACGCCGACGTCGCGGCCTACGTCACCGTGGTGCGCGAGCTCGCGGCCGCCCGCGGGGCGCCGTTCATCGACCTCTTCGCCGCCAGCCGCGATGCCTTTGCGCGCTCACCGCGGCCGCTCACGGACCTCGGCGTGAACCTCAACCCCGAGGGCGCCCGCGTCCTCGGGCTCGCCGTCGCCGCCGCGCTCGCGGGTCCCGGCGGGCTGAGCCCCGTCGAGCCCCCGCGCCTCGAGGAGGTCGCCCGCGCCGCCGCCCGCCGGCACGCCTACGGCGCCGAACTCGTGCGGCCCAAGAACGCCGCCCTCTACTACGGGGTGCGCCGCCGGCCCGAGGAGGCCGCCGCCGAGCTGCCCCGTTACCACGCGCTCCTCCGCCACGCCGAGGCCACCCTCCACGCCCTCGCCCAGCGCCCCGGCGGCCGCGCGGTGGAACATCCCGAAGTGGGCGCACCCGAGAGTCTGCCCCCGCTAGCCCCCGGCAAGGAAACCCCCTACCGCTTCCCCGGCGGCACCGTCCGCACGCCCGCCGGCCTCCAGGCCGAACTCGTCGTCGCCGACGGCTACGCGCTCAACCTCTTCGCCTCCGAGGAACAGTTCCCCGAGCTCCGCAACCCCGTCCAGCTCAGCTTCGACGCCCGCGGCCGCCTCTGGGTCGTGACGATGCCCTCCTTCCCGCACACCATCCCGGGAGAGCGGCCGGCCGACAGGATCCTCGTCCTCGAGGACCGCGACCGCGACGGCCGCGCGGACTCCTGCACCGTCTTCGCGGAGGGCTTCGACGCGCTCGACGGCGTCGCCTTCCACGAGCGCGGCGTGATCGTCTCGGCGCAGCCGCGGCTCTACGTCCTGCAGGACACCGACGGCGACGGCCGCGCGGACACCCGTGCGGAACTGCTGCGCGGGGTCGACGTCACCGACTCGCACCACGGCGGGATGGTGGTCAGCGACCCGCTCGGGCACCTCCTGTTCTGCGACGGCGTGTTCCACCGCTCCCAGTTCGAGACGCCCTTCGGCGTCGTGCGCGGCCTCGACTCGACGACCTACCGCCTCGACCCGCGCACCGGCCGGGTCGGGACCGAGTGGCAGAGCCAGACGCCGAACCCGTGGAAGATCGCCTTCACCGCGCAGGGGCAACCGCTCCAGCGCTACGGCGGCGGGCACCTCCTCGACGGGCTTCCGCTCACGTGGGCCCCCCTCGGCGTCTACCACCCCTACGGCCACGGCACCGTGCTCAACTACGCGAAGGGCTCCGCCCTCGCCGTGATCTCGAGCCCGAACTTCCCGCCCGCGCTGCAGCA
>VHCY01000423.1 GCA_016871595.1 Verrucomicrobiota bacterium | reverse complement strand
GGCGTAGCCGAGCTCGAGGCTCACCGGGCCGACGCGCTGGTCGATGAAGACGGAGGCGAGCGTGTAGTCGTTGTCGGAGCTGCGGCCGGGGCCGGCGAGGTACGCGTTGGCGGGGATCACCTGCCCGTAGAACGGGTCGTCGACCGTCCCGCCCGAGGGCGCGGCGCCGCCGCTGATGGTCTCGAAGAACCCCGGGCCCTGGACGCCCGCGAGGTCGGGCCGCATATCCGCGCCGGTGGTGGAGAGGCGGAAGGGCTGCGCGCGCACCTGCGGCGCGTAGACGGCCTGGAGGGTGTTGATGACCCGCAGCAGCGTGGGCGCCGGGTTGGTCGCCGGCTGCAGGGGATTCGGGGCGCGCGGCGCGCCGCTCAGCACCCAGCGCGAGTACCCGAGGTCGGCCTGCGGGAAGTTCCCTGGCGTGACCTGCTCGCGCTCCATCCGCTCCACGCCCGCGCGCACCTGCGTGGTGGCGAACGGCTGCCAGGTCGCCGCGACCGCTGCGCCCCTGGCCTTGAGCTGCTCGAACTCGAACCAGCCGCCGCGGTCCTCCCACATCGCGTTCGTGCGGAGCGCGAGCTTGTCCTTGAGCAGTGGGAACGCGAAGTCCGACTCGCTCCGCAGCTTGCCCCAGCGGCCGACCGTGAACTGCGCCGACTTCTGGCGTCCGTTGAGCACCGCGCGCTTCGAGTTCAGGTTGAAGGCGCCGCCGGGCCGGCTGCCCCGTAGAGGATCGAGTTCGGCCCGCGGCTCACGTCCGCGCGGTCCACGTTGAAGCGGTCGTTGGCGAGGATGCCGCGGCTCTGCACCATATTGGGCAGGTAATCGCGGGTGATGACCGACTCGGTGAAACCGCGGATCGTCGCGCGCACGTCCCACGCCTGCGCGAGCCCGCCGCTGGAATCGGTGCGCTCGTTGTCGGAGCTCATCGCGAACTTGAGCATATCGGCGACGTTCTCGGCCGCGATGTCGTCGAGGAAATCCTTGGTCAGGACGGAGATCGCCGCGGGGGTGTGGAAGAGGGAGGCGTTCATCCGCGTGCCGGAGAGGGTGTTGGCGGCGCGGTAGCCCTCGTGGCCCTCGGTGGAGACGACGAAGGGGGAGAGCTGGACGGTGGAGCCGGCGGCGGGGGCGGGTTCGGCGGCGGGGAGGGCGGCCGCGAGGAAGGTCAGGCAGGCGGCGGCCGGGAGCCGCCGGGGAAGGGCGCGGGGGAGGGTCATCGGGGTGGGGCGGGGCGCGGGGCGCGACCCCGGGCCGGAGCCAACCGCGGGCCGCGCGGCGCGGCAAACGCAATGTGGTCCGCGCGTTGACGCGCCGGCGGACGGACGCACGTTTGCGCGAGCGTGAACCCCGCTCCCCCGCCGTCGTCCTCGGGTCTAACCCGGGTCGCCCATACGCCGGGCGAGCGTGCGGTGACGGCCGCTCTCGCGACGCTGCGGCCGGGGGCGACGTGCTGCCCCGGCACCCTGGCCCGCCGGCTGGGCACGACGCCCGCCGCCCTGCGTCCCGTGCTTGCGCGGCTCGCCGCCGCCGGCCGCGTGCGGATCACGCAAGGCGGCCGTCCGCGCGACGTCGCCACCCTCCGCGGCCCGTACCGCGTCGCGGCGGCGCGTCCGGAGGCCTGATCAACTCCGTGCCGCCGCCCGGCTTCCCCACCGGCTTCGCCCCTCGGCGAGTTTTGCGGCCCGCCAGCGCCGGACGCCACTC
>VHCY01000422.1 GCA_016871595.1 Verrucomicrobiota bacterium | reverse complement strand
CGTGAAGTCCGTCCGCCGCGAGAAGCGCATCGACCTCGTCGTCACCCTCCGCGAATGGACCCCCGACGTGGTCGAGGAACGAACCGGCCTCGAGGAGAACTTCTACCGCGTCCTCGGGATGGACGTCGCCCACATCGAGATCTACGTCCGCCCCGGCCGCGACATCGCCCGGCTGGTGGAGGTCGCCGCCCTCACCCACGCGCTGAAGCTGATGGGCCACGACCCCGCGAAGGACTTCAACGACCGCCTGATCGCCTTTATGCGCGACCAGTCCAGCCAGCCCGCGCCCACCCGGATCAAGCCCGTCGTGCGTTCCCCCGGCGGCGCCTGACCGCACTCGGGGCTCGCCGGGACCGCCCGCCCCCGTACCGTCGGCGGCGATGCCCAACCCTCCCGCCCGTCCCGACGGCCGCGCCGCCGACCAGTTGCGCGCCGTCTCGTTCACCGCCGACTTCGCCCCGCACGCCACGGGCTCCGTCCTCGTCAGCTTCGGCCAGACGCGCGTCATCTGCGCCGCCACCATCGAGCCGGGCGTCCCCCTCTGGATGAAGCAGCAGAAGGTCCCCGGCGGCTGGCTCACCGCCGAATACTCGATGCTGCCCTACTCGACCCACGAGCGGAAGGCGCGCGACATCTCCCGCGGCAAGCTCGACGGCCGCACGGTCGAGATCCAGCGCCTCATCGGCCGCTCCCTCCGCGCCGTGATCGACCTCGGGAAACTCGGTCCCAACACCCTCTGGCTCGACTGCGACGTCCTCCAGGCCGACGGCGGCACCCGCACCGCCGCCATCACCGGCGCCTACGTCGCCGCCCGCCTCGCCGTGCAGCGCCTGCTCGACGAGAAACGCCTCGCCGAGAACCCCCTCACCGACTCCGTGGCCGCCGTCAGCGTTGGGCTCTGCGCCGGCCAGGAGGTGCTCGACCTCGCCTACCTCGAGGACAAGGACGCCGCGGTGGATTTCAACGTGGTCGCCACCGGCCGCGGCCAGTTCGTCGAGGTGCAGGGCTCCGGCGAGGAGGCCACCTTCTCGCCCGAACAGCTGGCCAGCCTGATCACCCTGGCCCAGCGCGGCCTGCGCGACGTCAGCCGCGTCCAGACCGCCTTCCTGACGCAGCGGCTGCTCGCCGCTCCCGCGCGCGCTGCCGGCCCCGCCTGAAATTTTCAGGAAAGTTCATTTTGACTCGCGGGGCGGGCCGCGAACGCTACGCCCGACCCCTATGTCCGACGTCCGTCTGCCCGCCTTCCGCGCGGTCCTGCATCCCGCCTCCCCGTCTCCCGGCGAAGTCGCCGCCGCCACCGAGTTGGCGCGCCTCGCGGGCCTGACCCCCTCGGCCGCGGCCGCGCCCGGCGGCGGGCTGGCGGTCGCCCTCGCCTCGCGCGGCTGGCACGCCGCCACGCGGCTGCCCGCCGGCGCCGCGGGGCAGTCCGGCTGGATCTGGCTGCGGTGCGCGGAGGACGGCACGGGTGAGATCGTCGCGACGCACGGGGCGTTCCTTTTCTCGGCCGTGCGCCTGCTCGCGCGCGGCATCGGCGACTTCACGCGGGAGCGGCTGGCGGCGGGGATCTTCCTGCCCGCGTCGTTCCCGTGGCACCGGCCGCATTGGGACGCCTGCTACACGCAGTACTGGCGCTCGGCGCGCGGGTTCGACCCGGAGCAGTACGTCGCCGCGCTCGCGGAGGCCGGCTTCACCCACTGCGAGGTGA
>VHCY01000421.1 GCA_016871595.1 Verrucomicrobiota bacterium | reverse complement strand
GGTCGAACTTGTGGTCGTGGCATTGGGCGCAGCCGGTGGTCTGGCCGAGCCAGGCGGTGCCGATCGCGCGCACGCGGTCCGCGAGCATCCGCGACTCGTAGTCCTTCGGCTGGGCGCCGCCCTCCTCGGTGGAGAGGAGCAGGCGGTTGAACCCCGAAGCCACCCGGGTCTCGTCGCTCGCGTCCGGCAGCAGGTCGCCGGCGATCTGCTCAAGGGTGAAGCGGTCGAAGCGCTGGTTGCGGTGAAAGCTGCGGACGACCCAGTCCCGGTACGGCCAGACGTTGCGCGGGTTGTCGCTGTGGTAGCCGATGGTGTCGGCGTAGCGCACGGCGTCGAGCCAGCCGAGGGCGAGGCGTTCGCCGTGGTGGGGGCTGGCGAGGAGGCGTTCCACGAGGCGCGCGTAGGCGTCGGGGGCGGGATCGGCGACGAAGGCCGTGACCTCGGCGGGGGCAGGGGGCAACCCGGTGAGGTCGGCGTGGAGGCGCCGGATGAGCGTGCGGCGGTCCGCCTCAGGAGCGGGCGTCAGCCCGCCGGCAGCCAACCGGCGGTCCAGCAGGTGGTCGACCCCGTTCTCCCCCGCGGGGATGACGGCGCGCCGCGGCGGGTCATAGGCCCAGTGACGCTGGTAGGGCGCGCCCTCGCGGATCCAGCGCTCGAGCAGGGCGCGCGCGGCCGGGCTGACGGGCTTGTTGGCCTCCGGGGGCGGCATCACCTCGTCGGCGTGCGGCGAGGCGAGGCGGAGCAGCAGCTCGCTCGTCTCGGGCCGGCCCGGCTGGAGGGCCCCCCGGGCGATCGCGTCCTCGCGCACATCGAGCCGCAGTTTGCCCTTGCGGTTGGCCGCGTCGGGTCCGTGACAGGCGAAGCAGTGTTCCGCCAGCAGGGGGCGGATGTCGCGGTTGAACTCGACGGCGTCCGCGGTCGCGGCGCGGACGGGCGGGAGCGGAAGGGCCGCGAGCAGCGCGGCGGCGATGCGGGGCAGGGGAGGCATAGCCGACGGCGGGAGCGTGGCCCGGGCGCGCCGCGGGCGGCAATCCCGAATGCGCGGCCGCGGAGCGTCAGCCGAAGACGCCGCCCCCGAGCAGGCGTTCCCCGTCGTAGAGCGCGAGGATCTGGCCGGGGGCGAGCCCGCGTTGCGGCCGCGCGAAACGCACCTCGGCCGCGCCGCCGCCCAGCGGATTGAAGGCCATCGGCACGCGCGGATCGCGGTGCCGCACCCGGCCCTCGAGCGGGCCCGCGACCTGCACCGGTTCCGCCAGCCAGCTGAGCGACTCGATCCGGGCCGTGGTGTGGAACAGGCCGGGAGCCGCGGGCTCGTCGAATGCGACCAGCAGGGCCCGGTCGGCCGCCCGCTTGCCGACCACGACGTAGGCGCGGTGGTCCGTGTTCGACGGCACGCCGATGCCGCGCCGCTGGCCGAGGGTGTAGTAGTGGAGTCCCCGGTGCTGACCCACCTCACGGCCGTCCGCGGCGCGCACGATGGGCCCGGGTGCGTCCGGCACGTGGGCCCGCAGGAAATCGGCCATCCGCACCTGGCCGATGAAACAGATGCCCTGGCTGTCCCGCTTGTCGGCGTTTGGCAGGCCCGCCTCGCGGGCGATCCGGCGCAACTCGGGCTTGGTCAGGTGACCCACGGGAAAGCGCGCGTCCGCCAGTTGCTCGGGCCGCAGGAGGGCGAGGAAGTAGGTCTGGTCCTTACCCGGGTCCACGC
>VHCY01000420.1 GCA_016871595.1 Verrucomicrobiota bacterium | reverse complement strand
GGCGTAGCCGAGCTCGAGGCTCACCGGGCCGACGCGCTGGTCGATGAAGACGGAGGCGAGCGTGTAGTCGTTGTCGGAGCTGCGGCCGGGGCCGGCGAGGTACGCGTTGGCGGGGATCACCTGCCCGAAGAACGGGTCGTCGACCGTCCCGCCCGAGGGCGCGGCGCCGCCGCTGATGGTCTCGAAGAATCCCGAGCCCTGGACGCCCGCGAGGTCGGGCCGCATATCCGCGCCGGTGGTGGAGAGGCGGAAGGGCTGCGCGCGCACCTGCGGCGCGTAGACGGCCTGGAGGGTGTTGATGACGCGCAGCAGCGTGGGCGCGGGGTTGGTCGCGGGTTGCAGGGGATTCGGGGCGCGGGGCGCACCGCTGAGCACCCAGCGCGAATAGCCGAGGTCGGCCTGCGGGAAGTTCCCGGGCGAGACCTGCTCGCGGATCATCCGCTCGACCCCCGCGCGCACCTGCGTGGCCGGGAAGGGCTGCCAGGTCGCCGCGACCGCCGCGCCCTTGGCCTTGAGCTGCTCGAACTCGAACCAGCCCCCGCGGTCCTCCCACATCGCGTTCGTGCGGAGCGCGAGCTTGTCCTTGAGCAGCGGGAACGCGAAGTCCGCCTCGCTCCGCAGCTTGCCCCAGCGGCCGACGGTGAACTGCGCCGACTTCTGGCGGCCGTTGAGGACCGCGCGCTTCGAGTTCAGGTTGAAGGCGCCGCCGGGCCGGCTCGCCCCGTAGAGGATCGAGTTCGGCCCGCGGCTCACGTCGGCGCGGTCCACGTTGAAGCGGTCGTTGGCGAGGATGCCGCGGCTCTGCACCATATTGGGCAGGTAATCGCGGGTGATGACCGACTCGGTGAAGCCGCGGATCGTCGCGCGCACGTCCCACGCCTGCGCGAGCCCGCCGCCGGAATCGGTGCGCTCGTTGTCGGAGCTCATCGCGAACTTGAGCATATCGGCGACGTTCTCCGCCGCGATGTCGTCGAGGAAATCCTTGGTCAGGACGGAGATCGCGGCGGGCGTGTGGAAGAGGGAGGCGTTCATCCGCGTGCCGGAGAGGGTGTTGGCGGCGCGGTAGCCCTCGTCGCCCTCGGTGGAGACGACGAAGGGGGAGAGCTGGACGGTGGAGCCGGTGGCGGGGGCGGGTTCGGCGGCGGGGAGGGCGGCCGCGAGGAAGGTCAGGCAGGCGGCGGCCGGGAGCCGCCGGGGGAGGGCGCGGAGGAGGGTCATCGGGGCGGGGCGCGACCCCGGGGCGAAGCTAACCGCGCGCCGCGCGCCGCGGCAAATGAAATGTGGTCCGCGCGTTGACGCGCCGGCGGACGGACGCACGTTTGCGCGAGCGTGTACCCCGCTCCCCCGCCGTCCTCCTCGGGTCTAACCCGGGTCGCCCATACGCCTGGCGAGAGCGCGGTGACGGCCGCCCTCGCGGCGCTGCGGCCGGGGGCGACGTGCTGCCCCGGCATCCTGGCCCGCCGGCTGGGCACAACGCCCGCCGCCCTGCGCCCGGTGCTCGCGCGGCTCGCCGCCGCCGGCCGCGTCCGGATCACGCAAGGCGGGCGTCCGGCTGACCTGGCCACCCTCCGCGGCCCCTACCGCGTGGCAGCGGCACGTCCGGAGGCCGGATAAAGTCCGTGCCGCCGCCCGGCTTCCCCACGGGCTTCGCCCCTCGGCGAGTTTTGCGGCCCGCCGGCGCCGGACGCCACTCGCGCCTCGTCACCGCCCGCGAAACCCGCTCAGGCT
>VHCY01000419.1 GCA_016871595.1 Verrucomicrobiota bacterium | reverse complement strand
TTGGATATCGGCCGCCAGCGCCACTGACCTTCGGCCAGATCACACCCCTCGAACAAGCCCAAACGATGCAGTAACCTCTCACTCGGCTTGGTTCAAAAACTCGGGCAGGTCAGTCCGGCAAATCATGGACGCTAAAAAAGAATTTTACTTATATAAATCAATTTTGAAGGCGTTATGTTTTCCATCCGGTTGGCCGCGCCATTCCTCCATCGCCCCCCGCCGCGCGGCCGCGTCCGTGGCCCGGCGGGGCATCGCGCCCGCCGGGTGCCAAATGACCACCAGACGCTACCTCCTGCGCGCGGGGGCGGCCGGCGCCCTCGCCGCCATCTGCGTCCTGCCCGCCCCGCCGGCCACGCGGCCGCTGGAGCTAAATTCGTCCATGAACTAACGTTTCACCCGGACCACTCAATGGGGGCCGATCAATGCGCCCGACGACCCTGCGCTCCGCCATGGCGGCGTCACTCGCCGCCGCCTTGATGTCCATCGCCACCGCGCAGGCGCAGCCGGCGCCGGGCCAGCCGCTAGGCCAGGCAATGGTGGGCGCATGGGCGGTCGGCGGCGTCGACAAGTGCGCGACCGCGCCCTATCGCGTCACGCTCGACGGCGGCACGATCGTCTTCAGGGACCGGGCCGGCAAGATCACGCGCGAGCGCATCGAGGCCGCGAGCCCGACGGCCATGGTCACGCGCGTCGAGGAGGGCCAGCCCGGCAAGCCGGTCGCAGTCTGGAACTACGAGCGCAGGTCGGCCGACACGATCGCCGTGACCAACACGACGACACGTCGCGCGTTCACGATCTTCAGGTGCGCGGAGCCGCCCTCCGAGGCCACGGACCTGGAGGGGCAGGCGGCGCTCGCCTTCCTCGCGCACCTCGCGAAGGCGCCTTGCGGCGCGAGCCTCGACAAGCCCTGCACCAGCCCGATGCCGGCGCTCGTCCTGAAGCTCGGCGCCGCCGAGGCGCAGGGCTGGTTCGAGGCGCGTCAGGGCACGCCCGCCGGCTATCGCTCCATTGCCGTGACGTGTTCCGGCATGTTCTTCGGCACGCAGATCGCGAAGGGCACCCAGGTGACGATGCGGCTGGCCGACTACGAGGTCGTGTTCGACATCGAATCGATGGAGTCCGGCCAGAAGCAGAGGTTTATCCTCGGCACCGAGGCCTGCGCGGTCGTCCCGCCGCGCTGATTTGGCCGTCGCCCCGCGCCCTCAGCGCGCGACGAGGTAGGCGAGCAGGAAGAAGGCGACGCCCAGGCCGGCGATGACGAGGAAGCCGACCAGCGCGAGGCCGGCGAGCGCGCCGACGAGGGCGCGGACGGCGGGCAACATCACGAAGGCACCGACGGCGAGGCAGGCGAGGAGGAGGATCTCCATTGGCGCGGCCTCCGTCCCCCGGCCTTAGCCCGCCGCGAGCGTGCGCCGGAACCCGCCGAGCCGCTCGGCCAGGTACTGCGCGAAGTCGTGGTTCGGCCGCTCGAGGTGGCTGAGCGGGCCGGGCCGCGCATCGACGGCCAGCACGCCGCGATAGACGCGCTCGGTGCAGGCCTTGTCCTCGTCGTTGACCTTGTCGAGCAGCGCCTTCACGCGCGCGAAATCCGCCTGCGCCTCGGGCGCGGCCACGAATTCCGGCGCCATGCCGCCGCCGAAGACGACGCGCACGCGCCCCGTGCCCTCGGGATGCAGCGACAGGTACCAGAAATACCCCGGGGTCAGCGTCACCAGCATCGCGGGATAGACCGCGAG
>VHCY01000418.1 GCA_016871595.1 Verrucomicrobiota bacterium | reverse complement strand
GCCCCAGGCGCCTACACCGCGCAGATCTCCAGCGTGGGCGGTACCACGGGCGTGGCGCTCATCGAGGTGTACGAGGTTCCCTGAGAAACCCGAGAGGAGGCCGTCGCGATCGCCGTGGCCTCCGCTGTCGCCGCCGACTAGTTGTCGTTTGCGCCGACGCGGTTCTGCCCGGCGTAGGGTTCCAGCCCCGGTCCCGCGAGGACGTTTCGCAGGCCGAAGGGTAGCCGGCCAAGCGTCGAGCCGATGCCGCGCAGCAGAACGGAATTAGCGGCTGCGCCGGCCGCCGGGAAGCCCGCGGTCAGCGCGCCGCCTCCGGCTCCGACCCCGGTGCGGATCGAGATTTACAAGGCGGGGCCCAGCGGTGGCTTTCGGGCCGGTGGGGTTCTGCGCGGTCAAGGGGAGACGTGAGGCCGAACGATCCCTCGAAGGTGGCGAGCAGGGGGCGGGGCGACTTCATGAGGGCTCTTCTGAGTGATTTTTGTAAGCGTCCGGCCGGGCACCCCGGAGCCGGGCGGCGTCGGCCGGGTCTGCGTGGCAGACTCCGAACCCTCGGGTCTCAGGGGGAGGAATTCCGGTTGTAGGCCGGGCATCCGCACGGGTCGGCTGCAGACCGAAATCGTCGAGTCGTTCATCGAGTGGTCCGCGGACATAATTCCGCAGGATGCTATTAATCTGCTATTTGCATTCGCTTCCGATGGCGTGGTCTTCGGAGGAATCGTGGCTCAAGGCGGTTCGCTGCATCGTTTTCTGCCGGTCACGCTGGCCCTTGAGGCCGGCTATCAGCCTTCTGGCAGGCGTCGTTTCGCTTTCTGCCTCCACGCCGATAAGGGTGATTGACGCCAAGGCGAGCCGCCAAGCCGTGCTCCTCCGCGGCGACGGCGATCCGCTGGCACGGATGGTGTCTGATCAGTTTGCTTATCTCCGCCTGCGGGACCAGGAGGAGACGAAGCAGGAATTCGTCGCGGGTGTAAGCTCCCGAAAGCCCGCCGACCAACGCTGCGAGGAAAGCGGGTTGAGGGTGCGTCAAGTCGGCCCCGAGGGTGCCGTTGGAACGGGCCCCGTAGTCCAACGAAAGTGAGCAGAGGCTGGCTGGCTGGCGCGATCGCGACTCCCGCTTTCACGCGCTTTGGCAACGGAAGGAGGAACTTAGCGCCTCGAAGCGTTCAGTCCATCGTCCCACCCCCTTCAAGGGGAGGGACGGGAGCCGGCCTATGGCTTTGGGGTTGGGCAACGCTGAACTTTGGAGAGCTTGGCTAATCCCGATCTCACACGTTTGAGATTGACGAAGCGAGGGCCTGCTGGCGACCTCTCGCGGTTGTGACGCCCACGATCACCCAAAAGGATATCGCTTCCCGGCTGGGGGTGTCAGTGACGTTGGTCTCGCGGGTGTTGGGGGGGAAGGCGGAGGAGATCGGGGCGGCGGCGAAGACGGTGGCGTCGATCCGCCGGACCGCGGCGGATCTGGGATACGTGCCCAACGCGACGGCGCGGATCCTGCGCGGGGTGTCGAGTCGGACGCTGGGGGTGGTGGTGTACGATTTCGAGGACCCGTTTCTGGGGGCGCTGATCGGCGCGCTCCAGCGGCTGGCGCACCGGGGAGACCACACCTTGGTGCTGACGGGGTTTGAGCAGCGGCGGGAGAATCCGGACGCGCTGCGTCCGCTGGTCAAGCACGGCATCAGCGGGCTGATCATCGTGGGCAGCGGCGGGCGGGAGGACTGGCTCGAGGCTTTCCTGGCCC
>VHCY01000417.1 GCA_016871595.1 Verrucomicrobiota bacterium | reverse complement strand
ACCTCGCCGGCCCCGGCCGCAGCTCCGACAACGACTACACGCTCGCCTCCGTCTTCATCGACCAGCGCGTCGGCCCGGTGAGCCTCGAGCTCGGCTACGCCCGCACCACCTACTTCCGCGGATTCACCCAGGCCAACGCCAACGCCGTCGGCGACCCCAACCCGGTCCTGCCCGGCGCGTACTTCGCGGACGGTGACTCCGTCATCGCGGCCGGCCGCCTACCCGGGACGCTGCTGCCGGACATCGCGCGCCCCACCCCGTTCGCGGGCCTGCCCTACGTGCAGTCGCAGGCGGTACGCCAGCTCTTCGACCAGCGCACCGAGACGTGGCGCGCCACCGTCGGGTACGAACTCGACCTCGCGCGGCGCCGCGCCTGGCTCGGCCGCCACAGCCTCGCCGCCGCCTGGCAGAAGGAGCGCGGGTATTTCGGCAACGGGAACATCGCCGAGTTCAACCTCGCGCCCAACAACACCCAGCCGATCGACGCCGCCACCAACGTCATCCTCCGCCGCACCTACCTCGAGTTCAACCGCCCCGGCGGCGTGCGCGGCGGGCTCGACCCATGGGCCAACCCCATCCCCGAGTCGCCCGGGATGAAGGCCGGCTTCGTCTACAACAACCTCTACCCCTGGGTCGCCACGAAGAACACCAGCGGGATGCTCGCCCTGCAGAGCCGCTGGGCGGGCGACCGCGTGGTGGTCACCGGCGGGTACCGCCGCGACCGCGCGGAGGTGATGGACGCGAACGCCGGCGGCATCCGCCTGCCCAACTCCACCAACGCGTGGCTGCTGCGCCCCTACCGCTTCGAAAACGCGACGCGCACGGTTTCCAACGGCGCCACCAAGACCCTCGGCGCGGTCGTCACCGCCCTGCCCTGGCTGGGCCTCTCGTACAACCAGTCGCAGAGCGTGTTCCCGCAGGGGGCCTTCAAGGACATCTTCGGCCGCGTCCTGCCGTCGATCGAGGGGGACGGCCAGGACTACGGCGTGCGCCTGATGCTGCTGGGCGGGCGGCTCTCGGCCAACCTGAACGTCTACCGCGCGGACGGGGCGAACCAGTTCCAGCCGTCGCTCAACGCGCCCAAGAACAACATCTCGACCGCGGCGAACGCCGTGCTCGCGACCCTGCGCGCCAAGGGCCAGCCGCTGCCCCCGGCGGTGACCGCGGCCGGCATCACGCTGCTCAACGGCGAGTCGCAGGCGCGCGACGCCTCCGACCTCGAGGGCCGCGGCACCGAGATCGAGATCACCGGCCGCCTCACGCCCGGCTGGAGCATCACCCTCAACGCCGCGCGCAACCAGCTGCGGCAGGCGAACATCCTCTCCGACTCGATGGCGTTCCTCGCGGGCGTGCAGGCGGACTGGCAGAACAACCGCTCGCCGGTCGACGACACGCCCGCCGCGGTGGCGACGTTCGTGCGCACCCGCGACGGCACGCCGCAGCGGGACTTCGTGACCAACCCGGCGACCTTCGCGGACGTCTACGCGTACGGCCTGTCGGTGGCGGAGCCGTTCCTGCGCGGCACGGGCAAGTCGCCCTTCGCGCACGTCCAGCGGACCTTCAACGCGTTCAGCAGTTACCGGTTCGCGGCGGATGCGCCGCGGTGGATCCGCGGGTCGCGTGCGGGGCTCGGGGCGAACTACCGCGGCCCGGCGGTGATCGGCTACGACGCGGCGAACCGCGACACGCCGATTCTGGGCCGCAGCGCGATCGTGTGGAGCGGGATGCTTGGCCGGCGCTTCCCG
>VHCY01000416.1 GCA_016871595.1 Verrucomicrobiota bacterium | reverse complement strand
GTGGATTTCGGAGAAGGCGAGGAAGCCGTGGCGGTTGCCGCCATACTCCACGAACGCCGCCTGAAGCGACGGTTCGATCCGGATCACCTTCGCCAGATAGATGTTGCCCTTGAGGGGCTTGCGGGATGCGGTCTCGAAGTCGAATTCCTCGAGACGCGTTCCGTCCACAACGACCACCCGTGTTTCCTCGGGTTGGCTCGCATCGATGAGCATGCGCCGTGCCATGGCTCGCTCCGGAGGGGGCGCGGTCCGGCCGGGGCGAGCACCCGGCGGCGTTGCCGCCTCGTTGGTGCGAGGTGGGCGTTGCGCCATCGACCCGTCGAACGGCCCTTCGGCCAGGACGGGGAAGCATCGCAACGCCAGGCACGGACTCGTGCCCTTGCGACCTCGGGTTTCTTCCAGCCACCGCCTGGCTGACAATCCCTCCGCAGACCGTGCGCCGCGCCCGTCTGCCAGTGGCACGTGGGGCGCGGACCGTGCGGTCCGGCTCGGAGACTGCCGTCGGAGCGCGGCCCAAGGGCGCGCTTCGAACGACGGCGACTGCTCGCGCACCCAACATACGGGGTTGATCGGGAGGCGACAACCAAAAGATTGATAACCCTGAGAATTGGGTCCTAATACATTGGAAACATTTGGAGTTACTTCGCTTCTTGTGAACAGAGGCGAGGCGCGCGACATATAGTGCTGTATTACTGCGATAATTTTCTGATGCCCGCCTCCACCCGTCGCCTGTTGCTTTTCGCCCCGCTGGTGCTTGGCGCCAGCGCGATTGGCGCGGCCTCGGCGTGGGCCACTCCAGCGGGACGGGTTGCGACCCGCCCGGCAGGTAGCGCCCCACGGCCTCGGCTGGTCGTGCTTGATCCAGGACACGGCGGCGCCGACCCCGGTGCGCTCGGGGCGACGGGGGTGAGTGAGAAGTCCGTGGTCATGGCGGTCGCGCAGGAGCTGAAGCGTCAGCTTGAAGTCGGGGGCCGGTATCGCGTCGCCCTGACCCGGGCGGGCGATCAGTTCGTGCCTCTGCGCGACCGTGTCCAGCGCGCCCAGGCGGCGCGGGCGGAACTGTTTCTGTCGCTCCATGCCGATTCCCATCCCGATCCTTCGGTGCGCGGCGCGTCTGTTTACACCCTGTCGGAGGACGCTTCGGACCGCGAAGCGGCTGCCTTGGCCCAACGCGAGAACCGCGCCGATGCCCAGCGAGCAGGACTGAAACTGGGAGATCAACCGGATCAGGTCGCGCGGGTGCTGGTCGCCATGTCGCAACGGGGAACGGTGAACGAGTCCCGCCGGTTCGCCGAGACTATTGTGCGGACCTTCTCGCAGCAGGGCGTCCGCCTGTTGCCCAGGACACATCGCCAAGCTGGCTTCGCCGTCCTGACCGCGCCCGAGATTCCGGCGGCGCTCGTGGAGTTGGGGTATCTCTCCAATCGCCAGGACGAAAAGCTGCTCAGTGTCCGCCAACACCAGATCCACCTCGCCCGGGCTCTCCGCGCCTCAATCGAGGCGCATTTGCCGCCGCTCGCCACAAGAAAGGCGTAAGCGGACGGCAGAGTCCGGTGGATCGCGGAGCCGGCGGCGTTGTTCGCCGGGGGACCGCCGCGTAGATTGGGACCGCCGTGCTGAAACTCTTCAAAATCCTGATGGCCTTCGCGGTGGCCGCCATGATCGCGGGAACCGGCACGCTGGCCGCCGTGTTCTGGCACTTCAGCCATGGCCTGCCCGACCACAAGCAGCTCGCCGACTACCAGC
>VHCY01000415.1 GCA_016871595.1 Verrucomicrobiota bacterium | reverse complement strand
GTCCAGCAGCCGGCCCTCGTAGTGCGCGAGGACCTCGCCGCCGAGCGGGGGCGTGGCGACCCCGGTGCCGGGCGCGCGCTCCACCCAGCGCAGGCCCGAGGGGCGGCGCACCGCCGTGCCGAAGCGCTGCGCCAGCATCAGCTCGTCCTCCGGGCTGAACTGCGGGTTGCGGCGGTCAATGGCCTCCCGCATCGCGCTGTTGATGGGCCGGTCCCGCGGGTCGTTGCGCGAGGCGATGCCGGTCCGGCTCACCACCGCGACGGTCACGAGGACGGCCCCCAGAATCAGAAGGAAGTAGACGCTGCGCATCGGGCGAAGGGAGTCCGCGGAGTCGGCTTTGGCAAACGGGTCCGCCGGCTCAGCGCGGCGTAAGGCGGCGGATCAGGCCGTCGAGGAGCGCGTCGGCCTGGAGTTTCACGCGCTGGCCCGGAGGCGGCGCGGGCGTGCCGGGCTTCGCGGCCGCGGCCCGCACCTGTTCCGCGAGTTCCTCCGCCGCCCGCGCCTTGGCGGCCGCGAGGAACGCCTCCTTGGCCTCGTGCATCGAGCCATCCGCAGTCAGTTCCGCCGCGGTGCCGGTACGGCCCGCGAACCGCCCGACCAGCGCGTCGCCGATCCACACCCGCCACTCGTCCTCGTCCGCGAAGTAGACCGCCAGCGCGCCGTCCCGCGCCGTGCCCAGCTGGTTCGCCAGGCCGCGCATCAAGGCCCCCGGGGCCGCGTCCTCGGCCGGGGTGGGGGAGCGCGCGCGGAACCGCGCCACGATCCTCAGGCCCAGGGTCCGCTCGACGTTGGCCAGCTTGTGGTTGAACGCCCGCGCCCGCGGGGGCTCCGCCGGCAGGATGCCGTCCGGATCGTGGCAGAAGGCCTCCGGCCCGGGTTCCGCCGGCCCGGCATAGGCCCGGGCGGTCGCGTTCAGGGCCCGCCAGGCCTCGTCGTCCGCCCGGAAGGCCGTGGCCGCCGCGCCGCGCCGGTGGATCGCCACGGTCATCTTATCCCCGCGCTCGATGCGCGGCAGCACGTCGAGGCCCCGCACCACCCGGCCGAAGACCCCGTGCAGGAAATCGAGGCGCGGGACGGCCCGCAGGGTCAGGAAAAACTGGGAACCGTTGGTGTCGGGCCCTTTGTTGGCCATCGAGAGCACCCCGGCCGCGTCGTGGCCCAGCGCCGGCGAGAATTCGTCGACAAACGCATACCCCGGCCCGCCGTCGCCCGTGCCGGTCGGGTCGCCCCCTTGCACCACGAAGTCCGGGACCACCCGGTGGAAGGTCAGGCCGTCAAAGTAGGGCTGGCGCGGCGCGGGCCCGAGGGTGCCCTCGGCGAGGCCCACGAAGCTCGCGACGGTCCGCGGGGCCGCCCGGAAGTGGAGCTCGCAGACGATCGTCCCGCGCGGGGTGCCGATCGCCGCGTAGAGGCCGTCGGGCAGCCCCTCGACCGGCGAGGGCGCCGCCGCGGCCGCGACCCCCGCCGTGAGCGGGAGCAGCAGGAGCGGGAGGAAGCGGCGCCGGCCGAACACGGGAACGCGCGGGCTCAGGGCAGGAAGGTGCAGATGTACTCGCAGAGGCCGGACGCCACCGCGATGGTGAAGCCGCTCTGCGCGGGCACCTCGAAGGCCGTCCCGGCCCCGTAGGTGCGGGCCACGGTCTCGCCCTTCAGCGTCACGGTGCACTCGCCCGCGACGATCTCCATCCGCTCGGCGGCGGCGGTGCCGAAGTAGTACGAACCGGGCCGGATCAACCCGAGGGTCTTC
>VHCY01000414.1 GCA_016871595.1 Verrucomicrobiota bacterium | reverse complement strand
GTCCATTCCCCGAGGAGGTCACCCTTGTAGCCGGTGATGCGGTTGCCGTCGCGGGTGTTGGCGCCGAAGTACGCCACGGGGACCGCGCGGAAGGGGTCGCCGCCGGTGGGGACGATCTCGTTGCGGTCGCGGGCGTTCTTCGAGTACACGGCGCGGAACGTGATGTTGTCGGTGAGGCGCGAGGTGAGGTCGGCGGTCCAGTTGGTCTGCTTGTTCTCCGCCTTGGCGTAGGGGCCGAAGAGGCCGCCGCGCGCGGCGCGGCCGAGGCCGCGGCTGTCCTTGTCGACGTACTCGACCGTGGACCCCGGCGGGCGCCAGACGATCGGCTGGAAGGCGCCGAAGTTGGTGCGCACGTCGAGGTACTCCCACTCGAAGGAGACCTCCGTGTTGCTCAGCGGGCGGTAGAGCACCGAGGGATTGTAGGCGATGGCCTTGTTACGGAAGAAATTGAACTCGCGCTCGTTGCTGGTGAACGAGGCGGGGAGGCGGAAGCCGAGGGTCTTCGGCACCAGCGTGACGTCGACGTCGGCCTGGGCGCGGTAGAACGCGTAGTTGCCGAAGGCGCCGCCGATGCTGCCTTTGGCGTCGGCGGTGTTCCGCAGGCGGGGCCGCTTGGTGATGTAGTTGATGATGCCGCCGGCGTCGCTCTGCCCGTAGAGGAGGGAGTTGGGGCCGCGGATGACCTCGACGCGGTCGATGCCGGTCATGTCATAGAGCCGGCCGCCGGGGGCGAAGCCGTTGCGCCGCGGGAGGACGGTGAACCCGCGCGACGCGTACTGGGTGTTGTTGCCGGTGCCCTCGGAGGTGGTCTGGTTCTGGTTCGCGAGGCCGGGGACGATCTGGCCGAGGCCGTCCGCGTTGAAGATGTTGAGCTCCTTCATCATCTCGGCGCTCACGACCTGGAGGCCCATCGGCAGCTTGTCGATCGGGCGCGCCACCAGCGTGCCGGCGGTGGCCTCCGCGATGCGGTTGCCGTCGATCAGGGCGCTGGAGGAGATGACGAACGGGGAGAGCTCGACGACCTCGTCGGCCTGCGGGGCCGGCGCGGGGGCCCGCTGGGCGCGGGCGAGGGGGGACAACAGCAGCGCGGCCGCGAGGGCGGCCCGCTGGGCAGGGAGGGGCAGTTTCATCGGGTGGAAGGGTTTGGTGCCAACCAAGTGAGCAGGCGCGTCCGTGGGGCGCCCGGCGACGCCGCAGTTACTGATATCGATTAACCAGCGGGGCCGGGGCGAGTTTCCCGCGGGCGGTCAGTGGTCCCCGGAGAACACCTGGCGGCGCTCCGCGGGGTCGAGCTCGCGCCACGCGCCGGGGGCGAGCGTCCCGAGGAAAAATCCACCGATCCGGGCGCGCACCAGCCGCAGGGTGGGGTGGCCCACGGCAGCCGTCATCCGCCGCACCTGCCGGTTGCGGCCCTCGGTGAGTTCAAGGGCGAGCCAGCGGTCCGGGATGGCCCGGCGGAGGCGGATGGGGGGGACGCGCGGCGGCAGGTCCGGCGGCGGCTCCAGCCGCCACGCGCGGGCCGGGCGCACGGGAACACCATCGATCCGGAGTTCGCCCGCGCCGAGGCGGCGGAGCGCGTCTTCGTCGGGCTCACCCTCGACCTGCACCCAGTACTCGCGGCGGTGGCCGCGCGCGGTATCGAGCAGCCGGTGGTTCAGGCCCGGTTCGTCGGCCAGCAGCAGCAGCCCTTCCGAGTCGGCGTCCAGCCGGCCGAGCGGGTAGACCCCGCGCGGGAGGCCGAAGGCGGCGAGCGTGCCC
>VHCY01000413.1 GCA_016871595.1 Verrucomicrobiota bacterium | reverse complement strand
TTGCCCGCGGAATCCGCGACCACGGACGCCGGATCGTGGAACCGGGCGGCCGCGCCGATCGCGTTGACCGCGCCGGGAGAGTTGGGCTGACCCGCCAAAGTGCTGACGATGTAGGAGGTTTGCGCGCGCGCCGCCCCGGCGACGGCGCCGGCGGCCACGACCGCGATCCAGAGCCGCGCCCAACGCGACCCACGATGACTGACCGACCTGACCTGCCCAGCGGGTTTAGTAGAGTTGTCCATAGGTAGAAAAATTAGACTGTGGCAATGCCGCTCTGGAATCGCCACGAGAAGGGCTTAGCGACCCGGACCGCCTTATCGCAAGACGCTTGTTGGGGAAAAACGTTGGGTATCGGAATCGTGGGTTGGGCGCGAAAAATGGCGCCGCACCTCCGCCATGACCTTGCGAGAAGCGTGCCAACCAGCCTACGGCCTCCGTTTCCCCTCGGAGACGGGGCCCATCGCGCCACCGTTGGCAGCGCCGGCCGGCGGGGAAATTTCCCCAGCCGCCACCCGTGGCGCTTCCAAAAATCCCCAAACCGAACCCCCGGTCGGCTGGATCCGTTTGCCTCCGGCGCGCCCACGCCACCAGTGTCGGGCCGCCCCACCCTCCCAATGACCCCGCTTGCCCGTCGCTTCCCGCGCTTTTTCCTGCCCCTCGCCGCCACGGCTCTCACGCCCGCCCTCCTGGCCGCCCCCGCCCCTCAAACGCCCAACTTCGTCCTCATCATCGCCGACGATCAGGGCTATGGCGACCTCGGCCACACCGGCAACCCGGTGGTCCAGACGCCCCACCTCGACCGCCTCGCCGCGGAATCCTCCCGCCTCACCGATTACCACGTCGCCCCGACCTGCTCGCCCACCCGCGCCGCCCTGATGACCGGCCGCTGGACCAACCGCACCGGCGTCTGGCACACCGTCAACGGCCGCTCGATGCTGCGGCAAAACGAGGTCACCTTCGCCCAACTCCTCCGCGACCGCGGCTACGCGACCGGGCTCTTCGGCAAATGGCACCTCGGCGACAATTTCCCCTACCGCCCCGAGGACCGCGGCTTCACCGAGGTTTACCGGCACGGCGGCGGCGGGGTCGGGCAGACGCCGGACCTCTGGGATAACGCCTACTTCGACGGCCGCTACTTCCACAACGGCAAGATCGTGGCCGCAAAAGGGTTCTGCACCGACGTGTTCTTCGGAGCCGCAGAGAACTTCATCCGGGACGCTGCCGCGCGCCGTCAGCCCTGGATGGCCTGCGTCGCCCTCAACGCCCCCCACGGCCCCCTCCACGCACCGGAGGAATGGCTCGCCCGCTATCCGGACCAACCCGCCGCCCGCGCCGCGTTCTACGCGATGATCAGCAACATCGACGACCGCGTCGGCCGCCTCCGCACCCTCCTCCGCGAGCTGGGGGTCGAGCGCGACACGGTGTTCATCTTCACCACCGACAATGGCACCGCCAACGGCGAAGCGGTCTTCAACGCCGGGATGCGGGGCAAAAAGGGCAGCGAGTACGACGGCGGCCATCGCGTGCCCTTCATCGCCCACTGGCCCGCCGGCGGCTGGAACCGCCCCCACGCCAGCGCCACCCTGACCCACGCGATCGACGTCCTCCCCACGCTCCTCGACCTCGCCGGCGCCGCGCCGCCCCCCGGCCTCCACCTCGACGGCCGCTCGCTCCGGCCGCTGCTCGATCCCGCCGCCAAAGCCACCGGCTGGCCCGACCGGATGATCATCACCGATTCGCAGCGGGTGCGCGACCCGGTGAA
>VHCY01000412.1 GCA_016871595.1 Verrucomicrobiota bacterium | reverse complement strand
GTGCTGGCGATCTCCCGGGACGAGCCGTACCGCCGGATTCAGATCCGGGCTTTGGCGAGCGAAGCGGGGGCGACGCCGGAGGCCAACGAAGCCCTGCGCCGGGAGTTGTCGCGGCTGATCGGGGTCAAGTTGCGTCTGGCCGGTAAGGGCGAGGGCGAGATGGCGTCCTTCCTAAAGACTGTCGATGACCCAGAGGCTTTCGTGGACATCGCGGCGGCGAGCCTGTGTGACGACGCAGACCTTCGGCAGCGCTTATTGGAGACCCTTGATGTGAATCGGCGGTTGTCTTTGCTGGGCAATATTTTACGCCGAGAGATTGAGGCGTTGCGCCTGCGGCGGAGGCTGCAGGGCAACCTGCCGGACGACCGGATCGAGCAGAACTGAGCGGGGGGGCAAGGCCTCGGCGGGCTGCGGCCTTCGCCGCGAGGGGGACAGGGTTGGACGCGGCCGGTGCCGGAGGCGTTTGGGTTCGGTGTGCCTTCGAGATGCCAACTTGAATCATTCGAGTATCCTTCGGTAACCATTCGCTCCGCACCGGGAAAGCATAAGTAAGTTACCAAGATAATCGAAGGATTACCGGAGCGTCAGTGAGGGAGGATTAAAGGAGAAAATCAGATCGCGCTTGGAGGTGGGAGTGGATTCGTCCTAAGGGAGGCGCGGCCCTAATCCCAGGCCGCGAGCACGCCGGAGAACACGAGCCCGGCCGTGGAGGCGGTGACTCGGCCCGGGCCGCCGCGCCCGTGCGGTAGCGTCCGTCCGGGAAGATCTCGAGCGTTTTCGGGTTGTGCGGGTCGCTCCACTTCCCGGCGAGCGCGTGGAGCGCGGGTGCGGGTGTTGGGGCCGCGTTCGGCGAGGCGGAGGTCAGGCTGGCGAAGCGCCGGTCGGCTGGCCGGATGACGATCCGATCCACGGCGCCTGCGAGAGCGCGAAAGGAAAAGGCGTATTGCCCGGCGGTGACGTCGTAGCTGTCTTAGACCACCGTCCCGCCCGGGTACTCCGCTTGCACGCGCGCGAGCGCGGTGCCGACGCCGATCCCTGACGCGAGGCGGGCGCCGCCCTCCATCGTGAGGGCCCTGATCCCCCGTCGGGTGGCGTCGAACAGCATCCGGAGACCCGGGTAGCCGATGCCTCCGCCAAAGGCGCGGTTGTCCAACCGCGGCGAGCCGAGCGCCGCGATGACCTTGTTGGCGGTCATCGAGAGCCGCAGGGGGAGCGTGAGGGGCTCAACGCGGGAGCCGGTCGGGGTGGGTGGGTCAACCGCCGTCAAGCCCACGATTGTACAAAGCAATAGCCAAACGAGCTTGGGGAGAAAGCACGGCATCAGCCTTTTCGAACGGGGTTGCCGGGGATGGCGCAAGGGGAAAGCGGGCCGCCCGGACCCGCACGCTCCGCCGGCGGGGTGGTTCTATGGGGCTGCGATGGTGGGATATGGACGCAAAAAAAGCCGTTCCGCGGGAGCGGAACGGCAGTGCCTAACGGTGTTTAGGGCGAGAGGCCCACTCCACGAGGAAGCTCAGAGCCGTCTCGTCCGAGACCTGCCAGTGGCCTTGGTCAGGGCAGGATAACCGTATCGATGACGTGGACCACGCCATTGCCGGCCGCTAGGTCGGCCGCGACCACCTTCGCACCGTTGATGGTGACGCCGCCCGCCGTGGCGAGGGTCGCTTCCTTGCCATTCACCGTCTTCACGGCGCCGGCCTTCACGTCCTTGGCCATCACCTTGCCGGGGACGACGTGGTAGGTGAGCACGGCTACCAGCTTGG
>VHCY01000411.1 GCA_016871595.1 Verrucomicrobiota bacterium | reverse complement strand
CACCGCCTCCTCCTTGTACTCCGCCGTAAAGAGCGTCTTGCCGGCAGAGGGTTTGCTGATCTGGGTTTTCATCGGGTTCCTTCGTTTGGTCCCCGAACCCGTGTCCGTCAAATTAGGGCAACCCTAGGCTGACCCCGTACCAATCGCCGGCCTTCGGCATCGCTAGGCGACCGTCCAGTCTACCAGCTGCAACCCAGGGATGCGGGCGAACTCGCGGGTGTTGTGCGTGATCAGGGTTAGGCGATGTTGCAGGGCGATGGCCGCAATCTGAAGGTCGTGGGGCCCGATCCGGGCACCATCTGCTTCCAAGGCACGGCGGATTTCCGCACAGCGTCGGGCGGATACGTCGTCGAATGGGAGCGAGAGATAGGGTTCGAGGAAGCCATCCAGTTTGAGGTGTTCCAGCTGGGGATTCCGGCAGCGTTCGGCGCCGTGGCGCAGTTCGTACACCACCACTGAACAGAGCACCATCTGAGGGACCGGGGTGGCCCGCCACCGGGCGATAATAGCGGGGTGAGTTGCCCGGAGCAGGGCGATGCACGCGTTGGTGTCGGGCAGGTAAGTCATCCCAAGGCGGGGCGCTCCTCGAAGTCACCTTGGGGAGGGCGGGTCAGCTCCGGCATCGAACCGGCACAGCGCTCGAAGTAGCCCTCGGGCCAACCGTTGGGATCCGGGCGAGAGGCCGGAGGACGCGATTGGATCTGCACCACCACCGCGACCTCCGCGTTGTTCACCCCGACCTTCAGGCTGAGATTCAGGAGTCCCTCAGGCGTGGTATAGCCGGAGGCGGTAATCACGTTGGTCATACCAAAAGAGGAAACGATTTGTTCTGATGGTGCAATGGCGGCGGCGCCAGACCCGGGGAACGCGGGATCAACGATGCTGGCCACGACCGAGGGAGCGGAGCCGGGTGCGAAGCGGCCGGCGGTCACCGCTGGCGACGCAGCCAAAGTCACCGCCAACGGCGGCGACCATATCGATTGGGGTGGAAGGGATAAGGGCCGGAGGCGTCAGGGGCTGTTTCCGGCGGGGGCGGCGGCCTACGGGCCGGGGTGCAGGCAGGAGAGAGGGGGGCATTGAGGTGGACCTGCAGCAGACCGCGGCCTAGGGGCCGAGGGAATCCTTTGCAGGCCCGGAATTATGGGGCGCGGCCGGATGGCGAATGGCGGATGATGCTGATCTTCAGTACGATTGCTACTCGCTACCCGCTTCTCACTTCTCGCTCCTTTGGCCGATCCACGCTTGGACCAGAGCGGTGCGGGGATCAGCCATAGAGCTTCACTCCCTCGCGCTGCACGGTACTGGCCAGGGAGCAGGGCACCTCAAGTTCGGCGGTCCATTCCTTGCGGGTCAGCACCACGATGTCCTTGGGCACGCGCTGCGCGGCGACGAGGGAGCGGGCGCGGACGTTACGCTCGTAGCGGGAGCGGGCAGACTCCGGCACGATGGCGAGGAAATCGTAGTCGCTGTCGGGAGAGGCTTCCCCCCGGGCGTGCGAGCCGAAGAGGTAAATGGCCTCCGCGGGCAATCCGGCTCCGAGGCGCGCGGCGATTTCCCGCGCGATCGCGGGCGGCGACTTTGCCGGGGGGAGCAGGGAGGAAGAGCTCATTTTGCGGGGCGGCCGGGAGGACGGGGGACGCGGCCGGACGGGTCAGGCTGGGCTTGCCCTGATTTCTCGGACACCGGGTTCAGGGTGATTTGGTTTGGGTTATTTGGTGTTCGAACGCAACAGGGCTGACGTAGCCGAGGCTCGAGTGGAGACGAGTCCGGTTGTAAAAGCTCTC
>VHCY01000410.1 GCA_016871595.1 Verrucomicrobiota bacterium | reverse complement strand
TCCACGAGGTGGAGCTTCTCCCGTTCCTGCTCGACGCGACCACCGTGACCAACGAGGCGTTCAACGCCTTCGTGAACGCGACCCGTTACCGCACCGAGGCGGAGCGTTTCGGCTGGAGTTTCGTTTTCGCCGGCCACCTGGACCCCCGCGTCGTCGCGGCGCGGCCCCGGGTGCGCGGCTCCGAGTGGTGGGTGCGGATCGAGGGGGCGGACTGGCGCCACCCCGAGGGGCCGGGCTCCTCGGTGCGGGGCCGGTGGGATCACCCGGTGGTGCAGGTGTCGTGGCACGATGCCTGCGCCTACGCGGCGTGGGCCGGCAAGCGCCTGCCGACGGAGGCCGAGTGGGAGCGGGCGGCCCGCGGCGGCCGGGAGGGCCACCGTTTCCCGTGGGGCGACGACCTGGAGCCCGAGGGGCGCCACCGGATGAACGTCTGGCAGGGCGAGTTCCCGGCGCGCGACACCGGCGCGGACGGCCACCGTGGCACCGCCCCCGCGCGCGCGTACCGGGCGAACGGCTTCGGCCTGTACCAGATGACCGGCAACGTCTGGGAATGGTGCTGGGACTGGTTTGATCCCGGCTACTACCGCGTCTCGCCGCGGGCTGATCCGGCCGGACCGGCGACCGGGGACCGGCGCGTGCAGCGCGGGGGCAGCCACCTCTGCCACGCGAGTTACTGCAACCGTTACCGCACGGACGCGCGCAACGGGACCGACCCCGCGTCCGCCGCCACCCACACCGGGTTCCGCTGCGCCCGGGACGTCGCCGCTTGAGCGCGCTCAGCGGCGCAGTGCGGTGAAGGTCCCCGCCAGGATGAGGGCCGCGCCCGCGGCCTGGGCGGGGGCGAACGCCTCGCCGAACCAGAGCACGCCGCCCGCGGTGACGGCGAGGGGCGTGAGCAGTTGCAGCGCGCCCCCGGTGGCGACGCTGAGGTGGCGGAACCCCTCGGTCATCGCGAGTTGCCCGGCGATTGCCGCCAAGGTGGCGAGGATCAGCATCGCCGCATCGGCGGGGGAGAGGCCGCGCCAGCCCCAGGCCGCGACGGGGCCGCCGAGGAGCAGGCCGTAGACGCACTGCGCGCCGAAGATCGTGGCGCTGGATTCGGTGCGGACCAGTTGGCGGATGAAGAGGATGACCGCCGCGGCCATCACCGCGCCGGCGAGCCCGACGGCCTCCCAGAGGCCGGGGGCCGTGAGGGCGGCGCCCGTGGTGCCGGTGAGGAGCGCAAGGCCGGCCAAGGCGAGGGCGATCCCGGCCGCGCGGCCGGCGCCGAGGGGCTCACCCAGCAGGAACACCGCGGCGAGGGCGGCGAAGGCGGGCCAGGTGGTGCCGATGAGGGTCGCCTTGCCGGCGCCGAGCGGGCCGATGCTGAGGTAAAAGCAGGCGGTGGAGAGGCCGCCGAGCACGCCGCGGGCGATGAGGGGAGGGTGGCGCAGGCAGCGGCCGAGGTCCGGCGCGAACCAGACCGCGAGGACCACGAGGCCCCCGCCGCTGCGCACCGCAAGCGCCAGCCAGGCGTCGCCGCCGGCGTCGGCGAATCCCTTCAGCAGCAGGGAATTCGCGGTGAAGCCGGCGAGGGATAACGCCATCCACGCGGCCCCCCGCCGCGGATCCTCCGCCGCCCCCGCCCCGCCCGCATTTGCGCCGCCCATCCGCCGGTCCCGTTGGCCGTCGCGCTCAGCGGCCGCCCGGCACGGTGCGGGTGGACTCGAACGGGCGCAGCGGCACCACCTCCGGCTCGGTGCCGTCGAAGGCCGGGTTCGGCTCCGGCATCCGCGCGCCGACCTCGCGCCGGT
>VHCY01000409.1 GCA_016871595.1 Verrucomicrobiota bacterium | reverse complement strand
CAGGCTAGGCGGTTGTCACCCCTGCGGGAAAGCCAGATCCCGCCCGGACGTGAACCTTCCCACCCTTAGCCTCGCCCTGCTCCTCGCCCTTGCCGTCGTCCCCGCGCTGCCGGCGCAGCGGGAGAAGTTGCCGGCCGCCGACCTGGAGTTCGTCGAGAAGACGTGGCCGGAGGCGCGCAAGACGCAGACCGGGATCCGCTACCTGATCCTGCGCGAGGGTACGGGGGAGTCGCCCAAGCCCGGGGACAAGGTGAACGTGCTCTACGTCGGCCGCCTGCTCAACGGCACGGTGTTCGATCAGGCGACCGAGCCGGACAAGCCCTTCAGCTTCCGGGTGCGCCGGGAAATGGTGATCGAGGGCTGGGAGCAGGTGCTCCAGCTGATGCGCAAGGGCGAGAAGCGCCTCGTCATCATCCCGCCCGAGATGGGCTACGGCACGCGCGGTCAGCCCCCGAAGATCGGGCGCAACGCGACGCTCGTCTTCGAGATCGAGCTGGTGAGCTTTGGCCGCGACTAGGCCGGGGAGTGGCGCCCCCCGGGCCCGCGCGCCGGGTCAGCTCTTCTTGGAGGCGAGGAAGGCGAGGACCTTCTCGGCCTGCTTGTCGGTCTGCCGCTCGTCGCGGTAGACGACCTTGCCGGAGCGGTCGATCAGGTAGGCCTCGCGGCTGGGGAAGGCGATGCCGTTCTGGCCGAAGGCCTTCACGACCTTCTTGTCCGTGTCGGCCAGCAGCGGGAACGGGAAGTTGTTGGTATCCTTGAACTTCTTCTGCAACTCGACGGTGTCGTTGCTCACCCCGACCACCGCCACGCCGTGCTTCTTGAGGTCCGCCGCCGCGTCCCGCAGCGAGCAACCCTGCTTGGTGCAGCCGCCGGTCAGGGCCTTCGGGTAGAACCAGACGAGGGTGTAGGCATTGTTCTTGTAGACGTCGCCGAGGTTCAGCGGCTTGCCGTCATCGGCGGTGGCGGTGACGACCGGGGCGGCGGCGCCGACCTTGAGGGGCTCGGCGCGGGCCGTGCCGGTGAGGAGGGACAGGAGGGACATTAGCGTGAGGAGGCGGGGGAGTTTCATACGACGTGGTTACGCTAGGTCGGCCCCGGGGGCGTGCAAGCGGGGAACCGCCTTTGCCGGAACCTCCGCGCCGCCCCGGCGGTCGCCCGAGCCCTCGCTTGCCTTGCGCCGGGCGGGCGCCCAACCTCGCGCTTCGCGTGCTCGCGCCCTGTCCTCCCTTGGTCTCCCGCACTTCCCTTTTTATGCCGTCAGCCTCGTCCTTCCGGCCGGTTCTCCGCCGTCTCCTCCGCCCCGTGTTCCTTGCCGGCCTCATCGCCTTCGGGTGCGCCGGGGCCGCGGCCCAGTCCGCGGCGGACGGCTTCGCGCCCGACGTCGATGGCGTGGTCAACGCGGTGGTGATCCAGCCCGACGGCAAGGTCCTCCTCGGCGGCCAGTTCTCGTCGGTCGATGGCTTCCCGCGGGCGAACGTCGCGCGCCTCAACCCGGACGGCTCCGTCGATGCCTCCTTTGACCCCGCCTTCAACGGCCCGGTGCGGGCGATCGCCCTCCAGCGCGACGGCCGGATCGTGCTCGGCGGCGACTTCACCAGCCTCCAGCCGCGCGTCACGGGCGCCGCGGTCACCCGCAACCGCCTCGCCCGCCTCAACGCGGACGGCACCCCCGACACCGGCTTCGCCCCCAGCCTCGCCGGCCCCCTCCAGCCCCAAGTCCACACCGTGCTCGTGCAGCCGGATGGCCGGATCGTCGCCGGCGGCACCTTCACCACCGTCCAGGCGCCCGGCGCGGCCGCCGCGGTGACCCGCAATTAC
>VHCY01000408.1 GCA_016871595.1 Verrucomicrobiota bacterium | reverse complement strand
GCGCGTTGCCGAGTCGAGCCGGGTGATTGGGCTGCGCCGCCACAAATTCAGCGTCTTCACCAACTATGCCGTCGAGGCGGGCCGGCTGAAGGGACTCCGCTTCGGTGGCGGCGTGCGCTTCGTCGACGCTCCCGTGGTGGGAAAGGACAGTGCGGGCCGGGAGAAACGAGGTCGATCGAACACCGAATTGGATGCCTTCGCCTCCTACCGCACACGGCTCCTTGACCGCCGCGTCACGTTCCAGGCGAACGTCAGAAACGCCCTGCACGGCGAGCCCCGCTGGTCGCCCATCAACCAGATCTACGGGACCAACAACGAGTCCATCGTGGTATTTCCGCCGCGCGAGATCCTGTTTACCACTCGGATCGAGTTTTGATTCTTCCCTGTCGGGCTGGCGGGCGCTCTCGCGATGAAATCCCTCCTGGAGTGCACCACCTGCCTCGGGCTCCTGGGCCCGAGTCAGCGCGAACGCGCGATGAGTTCCACCGGCCCGATCCCAATCCTTCTATGAACCGCATTCATCTCTCATTGGGCGCCGTGCTGGCGCTGGCCAGCACCGTTTTCGCGCAGCCAACGACGCGCCCGAATATCGTGGTTATCCTCACCGACGACGTCGGCTGGGGTGACTATCAAGTGTATAATCCGCAGGGAAAAATCGCGTCGCCCAACGTCGACCGGCTCGCACGGGAGGGCATGCGGTTCACGCACGCTCACACCCCGGCTGCCTTGTGCGCCCCGACCCGCTACTCAATGCTCACGGGCAATTACCCCTGGCGCGGCCGCGCGCCGGGCGGCACCTGGGGCTTTCATGTGCCGGCGCAATTCCTGCCGGGGCAGAAGACGGTGGCGAACCTGCTGCAGGAAGCCGGCTATCGGACCGCGATGTTTGGCAAATCGGGCATCGGCGGACTCCACGCCGACCGGGGCGGAGCCCCGGACTTCACGCGGCCGATGATCGATGGTCCGAAACGCTGGGGCTTCGACTATTCCTTCATCATTCCGCGCGGCCACCAGGCGACGCCGCTCCTGTTTCTCGAAAACGAACTGCCCTCGTGCGGCGCCGGCAGGCTGGTGCGAACGAACCACGCGAAGGGCGGACCGACGGCGGATTTTGCGGATCCGGACTGGGATCCCGCGAATATCGGGGAACGGCTGCTCGAGGCCGCCGAGAAGTTTCTCGATGACGTGCAGGCGAAGAACCGGCTGAGCGGGCGCCGCGCGCCGTTTTACCTCCACTTCTGCACGGACGGTGCCCACTCGCCCTATGTTCCCGCGACGTCGATCCGCGGCACGCCGCTGCAGGGCACGACCAAGATGTCCGGGCACACCGACATGGTGCACCAGACCGACATCCTGCTCGGCCACCTGATGGCGGCACTGGAGCAACGGGGACTGCTGGCGGACACGCTGATCTGCTTCACGAGTGACAACGGCGGCATCCCCACGGAACAGCACCTCGGTCATGACGCGGTGGGCGGGCTGCGCGGAATGAAATCGTACATACCGGAGGGCGGACACCGGGTGCCGTTCATCGTGCGCTGGCCGGGAAAGATCGCGGCGGGAACGGTGCGCCAACAACTGGTCTGCACGCATGACATCGTGCCGACCGCGCTCGAACTCGCCGGAATCGAGGTGCCCGCCGGCCAGTGCCTCGATGCGGTGAGCCTGGCGCCGGTGCTCCTCGGGCTGCGCGACGACACGCGACCCGTGCGACAGCACCTGCTGGTGCAGGCTTCGCCCGGCCGCGATGCGTTCAACGACGGCGGAATCAAGGGAGGGCCGCTCTCTCCTTCGACACCGCCGCGCTCGGGAAAGGAGA
>VHCY01000407.1 GCA_016871595.1 Verrucomicrobiota bacterium | reverse complement strand
GCGGCGATACGCGTGCGCCGGATGGGGCGGCGTGTCCGGGCGGCGGCGGAGCTCCCGGTGCACCTCCTCCGCGAAGAAGGTGACCTGCCCCCCGTAGTTGGGCTTGTAGTCGAGGAAGCGGTCGCCGCGCAGCCCACGGCCGGCCAGACATTCGACGGCATCGACCTCCGTGATCGCGTGCGCGCCCGGCTCCCGGCCGTGGTGGCCGAAGTAGTTGTGTCCCGGGGAAACGTGGAGCGCGGCGATCCTCACGCGGCGTCCTCCAGCCCCAGGCGGGAGCCGCCCGCGTAGACGTTGAAGCGATCCTCCCGCACAAACCCGGCGAGGGTGAGGCCCGCGCGGCGGGCGCAGGCGATGGCGAGGCTGGAGGGCGCCCCCATTCCCGCGACCACCGGTACGCCGGCCAGCAGCGCCTTCTGCACCAGTTCGAAGGAAATGCGGCCGCTGAGCATCAGGCCGTGGCCCGAGAGCGGGAGCGCGCCCGCGAGCAGCGCGGCGCCGATCGCCTTGTCCACCGCGTTGTGCCGGCCGGCATCCTCGTGCGCCCAGTCGATCCGTCCCTCCGGCGTGAGCAGCGCGCAGCCGTGCGCGCCGCCGGTCGCGGTGAAGAGCGGCTGGCGGCCCCCGAGCAGCGCGGGCCAGGCCGCCAGCGCGCGCGGCTCCAGCCGGGGACCGGGGGCGAGCGCCGGTGCCGTGCGGAACAGCGCGTCGAGGGTGGTCGTCCCGCAGACGCCGCAACTCGACGAGGTGAAGACGTGCCGCGTGAGGCGCGCGAAGTCCACCTCGACACCGGGGGCGAGGACCGCCTCGACCACGTTGCCCGCCTCGCCGCGCGGCTGTTCGCGGCACGGCAGCAGGTCCAGCAGGTCCCCCGCGCGCCGCAGGATGCCCTCCGTGAAGAGAAATCCGGCCGTGAGCTCCCGGTCGTGCCCGGGCGTGCGCATCAGCACGGCCACGCTCCGGCCACGGACCCGCACCTCCAGGGGCTCCTCGACCGCGACCACATCGGCCGCGGACTCCGCGGCGCGGGTGTCGCGCCAGCGCACGACCTGGGAGGGGCAACGATCCGGGTTCACGGGGCGACGAGTCGCTCGAGGCGGACGCGGGCGTTGTAGTCCGGGGTGTCGCTGCTGGTTTCGCGGGCGTCGCGCGGGAGCAGGACATTACCCTCCGGCCAGTGGACCTGCAGGGCGCCCGGGGCGAGCGGGGCGAGGAAAATCCGCCCGCGGAAGCGTCCGGTCGCGCTCACGAGCTCCACCGCGTCCCCCGGCAGGAGCCGGAGCCGGGCCGCGTCCTCCGCGCCGATGAGGATGCTGTCGCGCGCGGCCCCGGTCAGCGGATCCACCTCCGCGTGGATGAGGGTGTTGAACTGCTTCCCGCGGCGGGTGCTGACGTGGAAGGTCCCCTCGGGCGCGGCGGGGCCGGGCAGCGCCGGGGTGGTGAAACGGGCCCGCCCGCCGGGCCGCGGGAACACGCCGCCCGCGCAGAGGTGCCGCCCGCCGTACTGGAACGCGTCGCCGGTCCGTGCCAGGCGCTGGATTCCCTCGTAGAACGGCACGACGCGCGCGATCTCCTCGCGCAGGACCTGACCGTTCTCCGCGCCGAGAAGGCGGGCGCGTTCCGGCCACGCCGCGGCCGCGACGTCGCGGAGGATCTTCCATTCCGCGCGGGCCTCGCCGACCTGACGCGGCAGTTCTGGGCTGAACATCACCCGCCGCTCCGTGCTGGTCTCGGTCCCGCCGTCGTCCTGCTCGTAGCGCGTCTTCCCCGGCAGGAGCCAGACCTCCTCCGCCGGTTCCAGCAGCATCTGGTCGGTCACCAGAATGTCCTGGTGCACCCGCACGGGCAC
>VHCY01000406.1 GCA_016871595.1 Verrucomicrobiota bacterium | reverse complement strand
GGGATCCACCTCGCGTTCCCCTGGTACCATAACCTCGCGGCGCTCGCGGCGGCGATCGGCCACCCGCTCCCGCTGCGTGAGACCGACGGCAATTATTACGTCTGCAACGGCGCGACCGGCCGCGTCGACACCCTCCTCGCCGGCAAGTCAGTGCTGAAGACCCTCGGCGGGCTCGCGACCTTCCCCGGGCTCACCCCGGGCGAACGGTGGCAATTGGCGCGCCTGATCGGGCGCATCCTGCGGATGGACGACGCGGCCGCGGAGGCGCACGACGGCCAGACCGTCGCGGAATTCCTCGCGGCGCAGGGCGCCACCCCCGCCCTCGCCGGGCAACTCGCGCTCGCGGCGGTGACCATCCAGGGGCTGCGGCCGGAGGAGGCGGGCGCGACCTCGTTCCTCAAGTTCCTGCGCACGATGTATGGCAGCACGGGCCGCTTCGACACCGCGTTCTTCGGCGCGCCCCTCGGGGACGCCCTGGTCGAGCCGCTCGCGGCCTTCATCCGCGCGCGCGGCGGCCAAATCCGCCTCGGTTGCGCGGTCGCCGGGATCGAGGCGGGCGCGGACGGTCCCGGCGTGCGCCTGCCGGATGGCACCCGGCGCGGTTTCGACCACGTCGTCGCGGCGGTCCCCGGCCACGCGCTCCCGGCGCTGGTGCCGCCCGCGTGCCGGGAACAGCCGCCCTTCGCCGGGTTGGGCGGCCTGCGCGAGACGCCGATCATCACGCTCACCCTCTGGTATGACCGGAAGGTGCTGCCGGACGGGAACGTCTACATCTCGAACCGCGATCACCGGCACGGGCCGGTCTTTGACGCCGTCGCGGACAAGGCGGACCATTGGCGCGGCTGGCCGGGGCTGAACCACGCCGGCAGCATCGTGCAGGTGCTGATCGATGCGGCGGACGATGTGGCGGGCCTGGCCGACGACGCCTTGGTCGCGCAGGCGGTCGCCGACCTGGGGCGATTCTTCCCCGGATGCCGCGGCGTGCGGCCGGTGGACGCGACCGTCCTGCGGTTGACCGGGACCTATTGCGGGACGCGGCCGGGTTACTGGTCGCGGGTGCCGCGGACGGCGGCGACGGGGGTGCCGGGGCTCTGGCTGGCGGGCGATTACGCGACCGGGCCGTACCACTACGGGATGGAATCCGCGGTGCGCTCGGGCCGGGAGGTGGCGAACCGTCTCTTGGCGTTACGCGGGCGGCCGGGGCATCCCGTGCTGCGGCCGCGGTACCTGCCGTTCGTGCGCGCGTGAGCGGGCGGCGGCCGAAGTCCGATTCGCTTCCGGTCCTTTGCCGATTTCGGCCCGATTCATCCCCCTCAACCTTGGTGCCGGTCCCCTTGCCCGAATATCGGCTGGGTGTCGCTCTTGCGCCGGCCGGGCTGTTGGTCGCGAAATGGCACCATCGGACGTTGACTTTGGATAACTGGGAGGGACAGAGAACTGGTTCTCAGTGCTAGATATCTCGTGCGCCAGAGCCGTGACCCCCTCGCCTTCCCATCTGGTTTCCAGCGTCACTGCGAATGCCGCTGCCGGCGTCGACCGCTCCCTGCTGGAGGAACTGTTCGACCACACGCCAGACATTGCATTTTTCATCAAAGATGCCGCTGGTCGGTACACCACCGTGAATCATTCGTTGGTGGAACGCCATGGTTTGAAGGGAAAGGCGGACCTCATCGGGCGGCGCCCCGCCGACGTGTGCGCGGGCAGCCTTGGACGCATCCCCACCGAACAGGATGCAGCGGTGTTGCGCACCGGGCGCCCCATCGTTGACCACCTCGAGCTCCACTGGTTGCTCCCCCACCGTCCGGTATGGTGTCTGACGACCAAGCTGCCGTTGCGCGATGCGGCGGGCA
>VHCY01000405.1 GCA_016871595.1 Verrucomicrobiota bacterium | reverse complement strand
CAACCCGTCCGCGTCCGTGATCACCCCCCGCTCCACCCGCCCGTCCGCGTGGCGCACGGTCAGGTCGCGGTTCAGGAGGGTGTGCCGCCGGTCCGGGAAAGTCAGCGACGCCCGCAGTTGGTGGCGCAACGCGGAATCCGGGTGGGCGCACGCGTACCAGTTGCCCAGCTCGAGATCCACGTCCGCCACCGGCTCCGGCGCGAAGGTGTAGACGTCCCCCCACGCCCCGCCCAGCCGCGCCTGATGCGCCAGCAGCGGTCCGCGCCGGACGAGGCGCCGCGGCTCCAGGCCGGAGGGCTGCTCCTCGTCTTCGACCAGCCGCAGGGGCCGCGTGAGCGACATACTGCCGAAACCGACATCCGCCAGCCGCGGGCCCGCGTCGGCCGTCCCGACCAGCAGCACCTCGTGGACCAGTGGCGTCGCCACCTCCGCCGGCACCTGCCAGCGCACCCGGCCGAGGAATGGCGCTACGGTGAAGCCGAGCGCGCGCAGCGCCGCGCCCAGCAGCGCGTTCTGCTCGAAGCAGTAGCCGCCCCGCCGGTCGTGGACGAGCTTGCGGGTGATCGCCGGCAGCCCGGTCGCGATCGTCCGGCCCAGCAGGATGTCGAGGTTCTCGAAGGGAATCGTCGCCGCGTGCGCCACGTGGATCGCCGTGAGCACCTCCGCGGTGGGCGCCCGCGGCCCCGCGTGACCGATGCGCGCGAGGTAGGCCTCGAGGTCCGCGGGCGGGAGGACGGTGGCCATTTCTGGGGACAGGGCCCGCTCAGGGCTGCCCCGCCTTGCCCTTGCGGGCCGGGGCCTTCTTCGCGGTCTCGGGCGGCGGCGCGACCTGGTCCGCCGGTGCGAAGCAGTCAGCCGGGGGCGCCGACGGCAGCGTGGCCCGCCAGTCGAGCGCGAGCCGGCTCAGGCGGGCGACGATGGCGGGGTTCTCCGCGGCGACGTCCCGCGCCTCCGCCCGGTCCCCGGGCAACCGGTGCAGCGAGACGCGGCCCGCGTCCGCGGTGAGGAGCAGCTTCCAGCCGCCGTCGCGCACGGCGAGGCGCGGCCACCAGTCGGGTTCGGTCGCGTTGCCCCGCCATTCCCAGAACACGGGGCGCGTGCGCGCGACCGGGCGGCCCAGCAGCGCGGGCAGCAGGTTCTCGCCGTCCCCGCGGTAATCGTCCGGCAGGGAGACGCCGGCCGCGGCGCAGAGGGTGGGCAGGAGGTCGACCGCCGTGAACACCGTGGTGTCGTCACGGACACCCGCGGGCGCGCGGCCCGGCCAGCGCACGAGGAACGGGACGCGCACGCCGCCCTCGAACAGGCTCCGCTTCCGGCCGCGCAGGCCGCCGGTCTCGCCCACGCTGTAATAGGTGTCGTACCCGGTGACGCCGGAGTCGCCCTCGGTGTAGGCCGGGCGCGGGGTGCGGCCCGTGCTCTCGGGACCGTTGTCACTCGAGAAGATCACCAGTGTGCGGTCCGCCACGCCCGCCGCGCGCAGCGCCTCGAGGATGCGGCCGACCGCGTTGTCGCCGTCGGTCACGACCGCGGCGTAAACCCGGCGCTGCTCGTCGAGGTGGGCCCATTGCGCGGCCGCGGCGGGGCTGGGGGCGTGGGGCGTGTGGGTCTCGTGCAGCCACACGTTGAGGTAGAAGGGCTGGTCCCGGTGCTTCGCGATGAAGGCGGCCGCGTGCTCCGCGCTGTCGCCCACCTTGGCCGCGGGCCAGCCGGCCCCGCCGTTGAACACCGCCCACTCGTCGATCCCGTACGCCTCGGGCCGCGGCGCGCCGGGCGTCTGGCGGTTCGTCAGGTGCCACTTGCCGAAGTGGCCGGTGCGGTAACCGGCCGCGCGCAGGAAGCGCGGCAGCGTCGGCG
>VHCY01000404.1 GCA_016871595.1 Verrucomicrobiota bacterium | reverse complement strand
CTTTTACCCGGCACCCTCCCCTTAAACCCCTCCCGGATCCGATCCCCCTGAAGATCCAGTTTCCTAGCAGCCAAATCCCCAAAATCGGATTTTGGCCGGGACAGGAGAGAAACTGGACCAACGTTGCGCCCCAACGAGTAACAAATGTAGTTTCTTAGGAGCTGTCGTGCCGGCCGCATTCGCCGGCCGGTCCTACCTGCTGACCTATTCCGGCCACGCCGCCGCGGTCTGCCGCTCCGGCGGCGTCGTGTCTGTATTTACGCCCGCCGCCGGCCGCCACGCCGATAGCGCCGAGGATTCCTTGCGTGCCCAGGGTTTCGGCAAGGCCGCCGTGCGCGAGTTCCTGCTGCACCTCGGACCAGGCGACCGCGCAATGGCGGAGCACTTGTGGACAGTCTTCCAGAAGAAGATCAGCCCCGGAGAGCGCATCGAGTTCCAGGGCCTCGGGCTAATCGTGCTTTAGTTCGAGTCGGAGAAGGTGTGAGGATCAGCGAATGCCGAAACCCACCGTCCGCACCCTCGCCGCCGAACTCGGTCTGTCGCGTTCGACGGTTTCGCTGGCACTCCGCGGGTCGCCGTCGATCAAAGCGGCAACACGCGAGCGGGTGCGGGGCGTCGCCGCGCGGGCGGGCTACACGCTGAACCCGCTGGCCAGCTCGGTCATGTCGGAACTGAAGCGCGGGCATGGCTACCGCGGAGAGATCGCCGTCGCGAGCATGGACCAAACGGACCGGCCGGTGAAGGCGCGGCGGTTCCGGCGGCTGTTGATGGAGGCGGCGGCGCGGCGGGCCGCCGAACTGGGCTACCAGGCGCAGAACTTCATCATCGGTGAGGGGGGCGTGAGTTTGACACGGCTGCACTCCATCCTGCGGGCGCGCGGCATCCAGGGCGTGCTCGTGTTGCCAGTCTGGCGGGAACCGGACTTCGCTCATCTCGATTGGAGCCATTATGCCGGCGTCTACCTCGACTACCTGATCGAGCGGCCGGCCCTGCCCACGATCTGCGCGGACTTCTATCGCTCGATGCTCTATGTGCTGCAGCACGTGCAACGGCTCGGCTACCGGCGCCCCGGGCTCTTCATCGTGAAGCCGGACGAAGCGCGCCTGCAGTACTGCTGGAGCGACCGCTGGACCAGCGCCTTTCTCGGCCTGCAACGCAGCCTCGGCCTGGGGCGGGTGCCACCGCTCGTCGTCGGGACGGTTGACCGCGAGGCGTTCACGCGGTGGTTCCGGCGCCACCGGCCCGACGTCGTGCTCGGCCACCAGTCCAATGCGGTGGATTGGATGACGAAGGGCGGCGCGCGCGTGCCGGAAACGCACGGCTTCGTCTCGCTCAACCTGGCCCTGAGCGACCGGTCCTGCGCCGGGCTCGACCTGCAGCCGGCCGTGCTCGCGGAGCGGGGCGTGGAATTGCTGGCCGCGCAGATCCTGCACCGGCAGTGCGGCCTGGATGTCACGCCGTCGGCCACGATGGTGCCCGGACTCTGGCGCGATGGGCCGACGCTGCGCCCCCGCCGGGACTGACCAGCGACGCAGCGCGGGCTCGGAATCGCTGCGCGTTGGCGGCGCGGATTTAGACTGTCACATTTCGCGCGGCGTGCCTCGCCGAGCGAATTCGGCGAACGATGACCAAGCGCCTCGCCGAACACCACTCGCCGGGGCGTCTCCCCCACCATGAAATCCCCTTTGCCGACCTTGCCCGTAGCTCCCTCCGCGGGAGGCCTGTTCGTCCCGCGCGTCAACCTCGTCCTGTTGGCGTGTGTTCTCGCCCCCTTGACCTCCGGCCAGACGATGCCCCCGCCGGCCGTGCCCAAGCCGGCTCCGGACGTAGCCTCCGTCGTGCTGGCTCCGTTTGAAGTCG
>VHCY01000403.1 GCA_016871595.1 Verrucomicrobiota bacterium | reverse complement strand
CCAGGTCCGCCTCGCCGACCCCACGCGCGCCAGCCGCACCGTCGACGCCGCCTCCGCCGAGCTGCGCGTCCCCCTGGTCAAGGCCGGCCGCTTCCGCTGGACCCACAGCGCGGACCTCAGCGGCGCCGCCCGCTTCGAGCGCTTCAGCGACGGCTACGACAGCGGGCTCAAGCCCGGCGTGCGCCTCGCCCTGCGGCCGGTGCGCAGCCTCCTGCTCCGCGGCTCCTACAGCGAGACGTTCCGCTCGCCCACGCTCCCGCAGCTCTACGGCGGCGTCCGCGAGGGCCTCGTCAGCGGCCTGCCCGACCTCCGCCGCCCGCAGGCCCTCACCGGCGATCCGGTCGACGCCAGCACCTACCAGCGCCTGGTGAAAACCTCCGGCAACCGCCTGCTGCAGCCCGAGGACGGCATCACCAAGCAGGCCGGCTTCGTGTTCGACGTGCCCGGCCGCCGCCTCCGCGGGCTCTCGGTCGAGTTCACCCACGGGGTGATCGAGCAGAAGAACCTCATCACCTCCGGCCTCGGCACGACCTTCATCCGCCAGAACGAGCTCTCCAGCACCGGGGACCTCGTGGTGCGCGATCCCCAGTCCGAGACCTACACCAACACCACCACCGCGAACATCAGCATCCTGGCCGGCGCCGGCGGGGCCACGCGCCCGGTCGCTCCCGGCGAGACGGTCACGGTCCCCGGCCGCATCCGTTTCATCACCGACTCCGCGGTCAACCTCTCGCAGCAGATGATCCGCTACTATGACTACGGCCTGCGTTACCGGCTCCGCGTCGACGGGGTCGGCAACTTCGTGGTCGCCAGCAACTGGACCTACAACGCCTTCTACGCGACCCGGCGCTTCCAGAACGACCCGATCGTCCAGCGGCCCGGCCGCGACCTCCCCCGCTACCGCGGCCAGTCATCCGTCCTCTGGCAGAACCGCTCCTGGGGCGCGAATCTCGCCTTCAACTACGTCCACCGCCACCGCAGCCTCCGCCTCGATGGCTGGGAGGTGGCGCGCTATTACACGCTCAGCGGCAGCGTCAGTTACGCGTTCGACAAGCGTTCGCGCCTCGGGGATCTCCGGCTCACGCTCGGCCTCGAGAACATCCTGAACAAGGAGCCGCCCCTCGACTACAGCGGCGTCGGCTACAATCAGGGCCTCGTCGGGCGCCCGGGCGGCCGTTTCGGCTACGTGGCCGTCCGCCGCTCCTTCTGAGGCGCGAGCCACCCCGGTCCGCATCCCCGCCTTCCCGTGAGTTCCTCTCCCGCCCCGCTGCCGGGCATCCGGCTCCTCGACCTGCACGGCCGCACGGCGCTCATCACCGGCGGTTCACGCGGCCTCGGCCTGGCGATGGCCGCCGGCCTCGCCTCCGCCGGCGCCGACGTGATGCTCGCCAGCCGCCACCTTGAGGAGGCGGAAGCCGCCGCCGCCGGGCTCGCCCGCGATTTCGGCCGCCGCGCGTTTGGGGCCGCCGCCGACGTCGCCGATGCGGGCCAGGTGGAGCGGTTGGTCGCCGCCGCCACGCAGGCGCTCGGCCGCGTGGACATCCTGATCAACAGCGCCGGGATCAACATCCGGGGCCCGATCGCGGAGCTCGCACCCGCCCAGTTCGGGCAGGTGATGGCGGTGAACGTCACGGGCACGTGGCTCACGTGCCGCGCCGTCCTCCCCGGGATGCGCGCCCACGGCTGGGGCCGCATCATCAACGTCGCCAGCGCCCTCGGCCTCGTCGGCCTCGCCGGGCGCACCCCCTACTGCGCCAGCAAGGGCGCCGTGATCCAGCTCACCCGCACGCTCGCCCTCGAGACCGCCGCCGACGGCATCACGGTCAACGCGCTCTGCCCGGGCCCTTTCCTCACCGAGATG
>VHCY01000402.1 GCA_016871595.1 Verrucomicrobiota bacterium | reverse complement strand
GCGGGCGGTCATAGGGGGAACGGCGGGGTTTACTTCCGCGAAAACTTCGTGAGGCTTGCGGGCGCTTGACGCTCGACAACCCAAAACTGCTGAACCTGCCCGCGGCCGCCGCGTGGCGCGAGACGCAGCGGGCGGCCGGGCGCAAGGTGGTGCTCACCAACGGGGTGTTCGACCTGCTCCACACCGGGCACCTGCACACTTTGCAGGCCTCGCGGCGGCAGGGCGATGCCCTCGTGGTGGCGCTGAACGCCGACGCCAGCGTGAAGGCCCTGAAGGGCCCCCTGCGGCCGGTGCAGACGCAGGAACAGCGCGCCTTCGCCCTCGCGGCGCTCGCCTGCGTGGACGCCGTCATCCTCTTCGGCACGCCGCGGCTCACCGCCGAGATCACGGCCCTGCGGCCGGAGGTGTACTGCAAGGCGGGCGACTATACCCTGGCGGCCCTCAACCCCGAGGAGCGCGCGGCCTTGGCGGCGGCCGGCACGCGGATCGAGTTTTTGCCCTTTTTACCCGGGTTCAGCACCACGAGCCTGATCGCGCGGATCAAGGCCGCGGGGGAGATCTGACGATGCGCATTGTGATTCTGGGTTCGGGGCGCGGGTCCAACGCCGAGGCGATCCTGCGGGCGCAACAGGAGCAGCGGCTGGGCGCGGCCCGCGTGGTGCGGATCCTCTCGGACCAGCCGGGCGCGGGCATTCTGGCGCTCGGGCCCCGCTTCGGCGTCGAGGCTCTCTTCGTCGATCCGGCGCCCTTCCGCACCAAGCTGGAGGGCGAGGGCGAGGCCCGCTTCATCGCGGCCGTCCAGGCCGCCCAGCCCGATCTGGTCGTGCTGGCAGGCTTTATGCGGGTGCTGAAGCCCGGCTTCCTCGGGGCCTTCGCCGGACGCATCATCAACCTGCACCCGAGCCTCCTGCCCAGTTTCCCGGGCCTCGACGGCATCGGCCAGGCCTTCCGGCGGGGCGTCAAGGTCACCGGCTGCACCGTCCACGCGGTCACCGCGGAGGTCGACGGCGGCCCGATCCTGGATCAGGCCGTGGTGCGCATCGACCCAGGGGACACCCTGGAGGCCGTGGCCGCGAAGGTTCACGCCGCCGAACACGCCCTGTTGCCGGCGGTGATCGCCCGCCTGAGCTTGCGGGCCCGGGAATGACGTTGCGCCGGCCGCGACGCGGGAAAAACTCCCCGCCGTGGCCCTGCACGAACTGAAGGTCGAAATCCCGGCGGCTTCCGCCGGCGCGGCGGATGAACTGCTCCTGGAGCAAGGCGCTTCCGCTTGGAGCGTCCTCGAAGACGTGATCGTGCGCCGCGCTTGGCTGGTCGGGATCGGCCCCGCCGCCGCGACCATGGCCGACGAATGGACCACCCTCGCCCCCGCGCTGGCCACGGTGGGGGTCACGCCCCTCGCTTCGCCGGTCGCCCGTGAGCTGGTGGAGGCGGACTGGCGCGACAGCTACAAGGCCCACTTCCGCGCGTGGCGCTTCGACCGCCTGCATTGGGTGCCCGTCTGGGAACGCCCGACCTACGTGGTGCCGCCGGGCGACGCGGTCCTCTGGCTCGATCCCGGCCTCGCCTTCGGCACCGGCAACCACGAGACGACGCGCCTGTGCGTGGAGCGCCTGGTGGTCTGCGCGGAGGAACACGGTACGGGGGGCCGGGTGATCGATGCGGGCTGCGGTTCGGGGATCCTCGCCCTGTCGGCCGCGCTGCTGGGTTACCGGGATATCCTGGGCTTCGATAACGATCCCGAGGCGGTGCGGGTGAGCGAGGAAAACGCGGCCCTGAACGGCCTGACCGGCCGAGTGCGCTTTGCGACCGCGGACTTGGAGACCGGCCTCGCGGGGCAGCAGGCGGACCTCCTGTTGGCG
>VHCY01000401.1 GCA_016871595.1 Verrucomicrobiota bacterium | reverse complement strand
CAGACCAGCAGCTGGCCCCAGAAGAGCAGCAGGTAAGGGTTGCCCCAGCCGAGCCCGAGCGCCGCCAACCCGCACACGGCCGCCCCCCCGCTGCGCCACCGCAACCGCCGGCTCTGCGCCACCAGCCAAACCGCGAGCAACCCCACGGGCACCGTCCACGTGAAGACGAACGAGAAATGCGCGAGCCCCCGGTGGAACGTGTGGTAGCTGTAGGCGAAGAGGAGCGCGCCCGCCCACGCCCACTCCCAGCGCACCGCGAGCCGGCGCGCCACGAGGTAGAAGGCCAGCGCGGCGCTCACCTGCGCCAGCAGCAGCCCGAGGTTCGCCGCCGCGAACAGCCCAATCCCCCGGCCCAAGGCCCCCAGCGCGAGCATCAGCGGCTTGTCCGGCGTCGGGTACGCGTTCCAATCCGCCCCGAAGGGCGCCCCCAACCGCTGGATCTCCTGCGACCGCAACGGCCAGGTCTCCCCCTCCCCCGCCGCCTTGATCCGCGCCAGCACCTCGTGCGCGTCGCCCGCGTAATCCGTCGGCACCGCCCAGTCCGCCGGCGTCCAACGGCCGTAATGCGCCGCCCACACGAGGGTGGTGACCAGCACCAGCAGGCCCACGCGCCAGGACGCGGAGAAACAAGGGGAAGACATCAGGGGTGGTCACGGGGCAGGGAGCCCCGCGGTCAGTTCGCAGCCGACCCCCGACAGCACCAAAGCTCCCGGGCGCCCGCAAGCCCCGCGAACTGACATCAGGGAAAGCTTTGCCAAAGGGGCCGGTGCTTCCTTCGCTCCGCCCGACCGATGCCCTCCCGCGCCCGCCCGCCCTCCGCCGCCCGCCCGCGGCCCTTCCGCCACGCGGGGCTCCTCTGGGACGACTTTGACCCTGACTCCGCCTGGCTGCGCGAGACCGCGGTCCTGCGTTTCCGCAAGCCGGCCGGGCCGGCCCCCTTCACCCTCGTCGGCCGGCGCCGCGCGCACCCGGAACTGCGCGGGCTCGAGCGCGGGCAACCGGGCCTCCGCGTGCGGGTGAACGGGCAACCCGCGGGGGAGTTACCCCCCGGCGCGCCCGGCGACTGGAGCCTCCCGCTCGCGCTGCCCGCGGGGGAGGAGGTCGAGCTGACCCTCGAATTGACCGGCAACGGCCTGACCAACGCGCTCGCCTGGGCGGGCCGCGTCACGGGCCTCCCCGCGTGGGGCCGCTTCCGCGCCCAGCGGCGCAACCGGCAACTGCGGCTGCTCGCCCTGCGCGCGGCCGACGGCGCGGCGGTGTGCGACTTCGGCCGGCCCGACGCGGTCTTCGCCGCCGCCTACCGGCGCCGGCACGCGCATCTCGGGATCAACCTCGTGGGCTTCCTCACCGCCGACCTCGGCGTGGGCGAGTCCGCCCGTTGCATGGTGCGGGCCGCGGACGCCGCCGGGTTGCCGGCCGCGCTGGTGCCGCTGCGCCTCAAGTGCCGGAACCGTCTCGGGGACGACACCTACGCCGCGCGGCTCAGCCCGGAAAACCCGCACCCGATGAACGTGTTCCACATCGATCCGCCGGCGGCGGCGGAGATCGACCACCACCACGGCCGCGCCTTCCGCGCCGGCCGGTACAACATCGGTTACTTCGCGTGGGAACTGCCGGAGTTCCCGGACGCCTGGCTGCCGTCGTTTGATCACTTCGACGAGATCTGGTGCCCGAGTGACTTCACCGCGGCGGCGGTGCGCGAGAAGAGTCCCCTGCCCGTGCTCACCTTCCCGCACGCCATCGCCTTCGCCGCCCCGCCGGAGTCCCCGGAGGCGCTGCGGCGGCAGTTCGGCCTGCCCGCGGGAAAGTTCCTCGCCCTCACCCTGTTCGACCTGAACTCCTACGCCGCGCGCAAGAACCCCCGCGGAGC
>VHCY01000400.1 GCA_016871595.1 Verrucomicrobiota bacterium | reverse complement strand
GCTACCGTCCCCGCCAGCCCCGCGCCTCGCCGGTCTGGCAGATTCTCCACGATCACGCGGCGAAGGTGCCCGGCCTCTCCCCCGAAGCCGCCGCGGCCATCGCCGCCTTCCTCGACTGCGGCGACCTGCACGCCGGCTTCACCCGCCTGCACTGCCCCGACTGCGGTCACGAATTCCTCCTCGCCTTTTCCTGCAAGCAGCGCGGCCTCTGCGCCTCCTGCCACCAGCGCCGCACGTTGACCGAAGGCGCTTTCGTCGCCGACGAGATCTGCGCTCCCGTGCCTCACCGGCACCTCGTGCTCACGATTCCCCGCTTGGTCCGAAACGCGTTCAAATACGAACGTGCCCTGCTCGGCGAACTCTACCACGCCGCTCACTCGGCGATCACCGCCTGGCTCCGCCAGCGCACCGGGCAGCCTGAAGGGCAACCCGGTCTCGTCGTCGCCGTCCAGACGTTTGGGGACTTCCTCTTCTGGCACCCCCACGTGCACGTGCTGGCCGCCGCCGGTGTATTCGCCCCCAACGGCGATTTTCACCTCGCTCCGCCCGGCGGCTGGCACCCACTCGCCGAACTCTGGCGCCACATCGTCCTGCGTCGCCTGCGCGATGCCGGCGCTCTCGCCGACTGGCAGATCGCCAAGCTGAAAAACTGGCGCCACAGCGGCTTCTCCGTCGACGCCGGCGAAGCTCCCCTCGCCGCCGACGATGCCACCGGCCGACGCCGCCTCGCGGAGTATCTCCTGCGCGCCCCGTTCTCCCTCGAGAAGATCACCTACAACCCCGCAGCCGGCAGCGTGCTTTACCGCTCCGAGCGCCACTGGCGCACCAAGCGCAACTTCGAGGTCTTTTCCGCCCCGCAGTTCATCGCCGCGCTGCTCGATCAGATGCCACCGAAGGGTGTGCCGCAGGTCCGCTACTACGGCTGGTACAGCAACAAAAGCCGCGGGCTCCGCCAACGGACCGCCAGCACTGCGGCCGGCAAAACCCACGCTCCACCGGCCTGCCCACGCCGCCGCCGGGCCGCCTGGCGGGAGTTGATCCAGCGAGTCTGGGGCGCGGACCCGCTCCAATGCCCGCTCTGCTCGGGCCTGCTGCGGCCCATCGCCGTCGTCGAGTCGAAATCCGAGATCGCCGCCATCCTTGCGCCCCTGGGCCTCTTTCGTCCGCACGATCATCCCTTCGCCGTGGGTCCGCCCCGGCCGGAGGTCGCCGTTCTCATCGACGCCGCCACGGGCGACTGTCACGCCGTCGACCCGCCGGACTTCCCGCCCGGGCTGCCGTATCCGCGGCCACGCGACGAGCCGATCCGGTTCCGGGCCGAGGTGATGGAGCCGGGCGAGGACTTCGACCAAACGGGCTTCGAGTTGCCGGCGGCGCCGCAAGTCACGCCGGCGGACGCCGGTCAGGGCGAACTGTTCGGCGACGAGTTCTCCCAGCCCGATGCCAACGATGCCGAGCCGGTGTTCTGGAGCGCGGGGAGCGCGCAGGCCTCGCCAGACGACGACTTCGTTCAAGCCGACGCCGCGGAATCACTTTGAACCCTCGCTGCTTGACAGCGAGCGGCCGGAGGTCTGTCTCTTCGCATCGTGACTGCCACGACTGACCTCCGAACATTCGCCGGCGAGGCGCCGGAATCGGACGAGTTGCTGAGTTTCTGTCGGGATATCTTCGTTAGCCGGCTCTTCGCGCCGCTGGCCGGTCAGGCGGACTTGAGCGTTGGGGGACTATAGGGGTCCGACTCCGCTTTTACCCGGCACCCTCCCCTTAAACCCCTCCCGGATCCGATCCCCTTGAAAATCCAGTTTCCTAGCAGCTAAACCCCTCCCGGATCCGATCCCCTTGAAAATCCAGTTTCCTAGCAGCGATCCAGCACTCG
>VHCY01000399.1 GCA_016871595.1 Verrucomicrobiota bacterium | reverse complement strand
TCGGCGGGCGTGGGCGGGCCGCCGCTGGCGTGCGAACTCAACCGCCCGCACGGCGTCACCGTGCACGCGGACGGGTCGCTTTACCTCACCGACAGCTACAACCACCGGATCCTGCGGGTGGTGCGGGACGGACGCTGAGTCGCGGGCGGCGTGCCTCCGGGACTGTAGCCACACTGTAGGCACACTGTAAGCACACTGGAGGCAGACCACCGCGACGCCGGGGACGGGGTGTGGCGGCGGTCAGGTCGAGGAGATCGGGGAAAGCCGCTCAGCCGCGGAGGAAGGCGCGGGTGAACTCGGTGAGGCGGCGGGCGCAGTCGGCCTCGCCCGCGAGGTCGGTGCGCAATTCCAGTTCCGGGTGCTCGGGCGGCTCGTAGGGGGCGCTGATGCCGGTGAACTCCGGGATGCCCCCGGCGCGCGCGTCGATACAGCCCCTTGGGATCCCGCTGTTCGCAGACCGCGAGCGGAGCGTGCACGTAGACCTCGGCGCACCGCACCTGCCGGCGCGCGAGAATCTCCCGGGCGAGCCGGCGGTCGACGCGGAGCGGCGAGATCAGCGCCACGACCGCCACGACCCCGGCAGCGGCAAACATCCCGGCCACCTCGGCCGCCCGACGCACGTTCTCCGCCCGGTCCGCGGGACCGAAACCGAGATCGCGGCTGAGGCCGCGCCGCAGTTCATCGCCATCAATGATCGCCGCCAGCGAACCGGAGCCGCGGAGGTCCGCCTCCAGCCGGGCCGCGAGCGTGGACTTGCCCGCGCCGGAGAGCCCGGTGAGCCAGATTACCCCGCCAGAGTAACGCGCGTTCGCGGCCAGATGCATCGACCCCGAAGCCAGCGCTTCGCGGAGCCGCGGGCAAGCGGGAAGGCGCCCCCGGAGCGTCTCCACCGACGCCGTTTCATCCCGGGTCGCCCATCGCGGTTGTCGGCACGCCCGCGTAGTGGCCGCCGGGCCGGAGCCGTTCCTCCTTCATTACGACGCTGTTGGCGGTGACGCGCGCCCCGGCGCCGATCTCGGACCCGTACAGGAGCATCGCGTTGCGCCCGATGGTCGCGCCGGCAGCGATGTGCACGTGGTCCATCTTCAGCACGCGGTCCTCGAAGGTGTGCGCTTGGAACAGGCCGTCGACCGCCGCGCCGTCCCCGATCTCCAACAGGTCGGGATCCGGGAGGTCGTCGCCGAACCCGCCGCCGAGGAGCGCCCCGCGGCCGACCCGGGCCCCGGCGGCCCGCAGCAGGGGCGCGAGCCACGGCGTCCCGTCGAGCCAGCCGGCGAGTTCGGCGGCGAGGACGTTCCAGGCGACGCAGTGGAAATCCCAGCGGCTCGCCCAGCCGGACCACAGCGGATGCGCCCCGGGCCGGACCCGGCCCAGCAGCAGCCACTTGAGCGCGACCGCGAGCGCGGCGGGCGCCACGAGCAGCAGCCCGGCGTTCACCAGCGGGAGCAGCAGCGCCACGGCGAGCAGCGGCGGCGCGACCGCGATCACGTGCGCCACCAGCGGGAGCCAGAGCGCGAGGAGCAGCGGCGCCACGCCGGGCAAAGCGAAGCGGAGGAGTTCCCAGCCGAGGCGCACCAGGCGGCGTCCAATGCCTGGGCGATGCGTCAGGCGGGCGTCGAACCGCGTCTCCGCCCGCCGTGGCAGCGCGAAGGGCGGATGGCCGAACCACGACGAGCCGGCGGGGAGCGAATCCGCCGCCACGGTGCCCACGCCGAGCAAAATGCCGTCCGGCAACCGCACCCCCGCAGGGATGACGGCCCCGTTGCCCACGAAGCTGTCCGCGCCGACGCGGGCGGGCGCCAGGGTGAGGGTGCCGCGGTGGAGCCGCGGGCCCCCGAGGTAGATGCCATCGGCGCAGAAGGTGCGGTCGCCGATCT
>VHCY01000398.1 GCA_016871595.1 Verrucomicrobiota bacterium | reverse complement strand
CGGGTCGAGAACGCCCGCACGCTCCGCCGCCGCCTCGATGAACTCCTCGCCTCCGACCCGCAGGCTGACCTGATCCTTGGCGGCGACCTGAATTCCCAGTACAACCAGCGCCTCCGCTACCCCCGGATGAGCCCCACCGGGATCAACGACATCCTCGGCTCCCAAGGCGACGAACTCGCCGTCCGCCGCCCCGGCCCCGGCCTCTACAACCTCTGGTTCGAGGTCCCCGCCGCCCGGCGCGGCAGCGACACCTACCGCGGCGAATGGGGCACGCTGATGCACCTCCTCATCTCCCGCGGGCTCTACGACCGCGCCGGGGTCCAGTACATCGATAACTCCTTCGCGGTCGGCATCTTCGAAGGGCTCAACGCCGACGCCAAGGGCCTCCCGCTGCGCTGGCAGTTCACCGGTCCCGCCGGCCGCGGCGCCTCCGACCACTTCCCCATCTCCGCCCGCTTCCGCACGGTCCCCGACGGCCGCCCCGACCAGTGGGTCGAACTCCGTAACCCCTCCGACGGCCGCACCAACGGCACCGCCCGCCGCGCCACCAACTACGCCGCGTTCGACCTGCCCCGCCTCGCGGTCGACCTCTCCCGGCTCGCCCCCGACGCCTCGATCCGCACCGAGGCCAACAAGGGGAAGATCTTCCGCGTCGAGGGCCGCGTGCTTCCCGGCGAGCGCCTGATGGTCGAGTTCCGTGGCGAGGCCTACGATGTCTGGAGCTTCGACGAGGACCTGCGCCGGCGCCTCCGCGCCGACCACCCCGCCGGCGCCACCCTGCGCTGCTACGGCGAACTGGGACTGTACCGGGACCGCTGGCAATTCGTGGTCCAGGACCCCTCGTGGGTGAAGTGAGGCCTGCCCGATGCTGAAGCTCTACGCCTACACCAACTGCGATTCCTGCCGCCGCGCCGCCCGCTGGCTGCGCGAGGCTGGCCACGCCTTCACCGAGGTCCCGATCCGCGAGACGCCCCCGTCGCCCGCCGAGCTCCGCACCGTGCTGGCGGCCCTCGGCGGCGACCTGCGCCGGCTCTGCAACACCTCCGGCCGCGATTACCGCGCCCTCGGGATGGCGGAGCGTCTCCCGAAGCTTTCGGTCGACGAGGCGCTCGCCTTGCTCGCCGGCAACGGCAACCTGATCAAGCGGCCGGTCCTGCTGGGCCCTGGCGTGGCCTTGGCCGGCTTCCAACCTGACGCCTGGCGCGCCGCCCTTTCCTGTTGAGTCTCGAACCACTTCCTGCTGTCACCCATTGGTTGGTCCGCCACGCGGGTTTCCCGGCCCGTCGTCTGGAGGCGCGGGCGGAGCTGGCCCTTTGTGTGGCGGCCTTGGCGGCCGCGGCGGAAGCGGCCCCGAGCGCCGCGCGCGGCCCCCTCGCGACCCGCGACCCCGCCCAAACCGCCGCCCTCCGCGCCCACGGGCTTCGCCGTTCCCAAGTTCACTATAAGTGCGACAACAGTGCGAAGGTGTAAGCCTAGCCCCCCTTACGCCCCGTCGGTCGCCCCCAGCACGCTGATCCCGGCCACGCAGGCCGTCTCCGTCCGGAGCACCCGCGGCCCGAGGTGCCTCAGGCGGAACCCGTGCGCCCGGAGTGCCGCCCGGTCCGCCGGCCCCCAGCCCCGTTCGCCGCCCACCGCCAGCACCCACGGCGCCGGCCGCGGCCCCAGCGGACCCTCGGCCTCGTAATTATCCAACGCCACGCGCGCGCCCTCCGCCGGCAGCGCCGCCAGCACCTCCGCCAAAGGCCGCCCCCACGTGACTTCCGGCGGCCGCGTCGCCACCGCCTGCTCCAGTCCCAGCCCCACGTGCCGCCGCCACTCGCTGGAACGCCACAGGGTGCTTTGCGCGTAGCTGGGATCCCCCTTCTCGGTCAGGACAAAGTCCAGCGCCGCGACGCCGA
>VHCY01000397.1 GCA_016871595.1 Verrucomicrobiota bacterium | reverse complement strand
CGCTGCTGGCCCCGGAGAGGGAAATGCCCAGGACAATGCTCCCGGTCGCACCGCCGTAACCGTCGACCAGGATACGGTAAGTGGTACCCGCCGTGGCCGGGAAGGTGAGCAGGCTCGCGCTGCCAGCACCACTGTCATCGTCCGAGGCGATCCGGGTAAGGGCGGACACCGCCGTGCCCGTGTAGACCGCTAGAATGGTGTCGAAGGAGGATCCCGAGGTGAATACCGACGCGGTGCCCGAGCTGGGCGCGGTCCACGCCCACCAGACCGACGCTCCGCCAACCGAGTCGGGATGTAGCGGCTCACCGGACTCCTTGTTCGCGCCCACATTGCTCCCCGACACGTTGACCAACGCCCCAGAAAGAATGGTCGCGTTGGCGAAGGCGTTATTGACCGGGCCACTACCGGAAGAGGAGCCGACCGTTAAAGTGGCCGGTCGGCTGGTGGTGGATCCCCCGGCGGAATTGCGCACGACCACACTGTAGGTGCCGGCGCTCGCGGCTTGCACGGAGGACAGGGAGAGCGTGGCGCTGGTCGCGCCGCTCAGCACCGAGGACTGCCCGTCCTGATTGGTAAACGTCCACTGGTAGGTGAAGGGACCCGAGCCCGAAACCACCACCGCGAACGTGACGTTGGCACCCGCGGCCACGCTCTGACTCGCGGGTTCCGTCGTGATCACCGGCGGGGGCAGGTCGACGGAAAGCGTGGCCACGGTGCTGCGGACCTCGCCGGAGGAATTACTCACCACCGCCTGGTAGGTTCCCGCTTGGGCGAGCGTAACCCGGGCGAGCAGGAGGGCGGAACTGGTGGCGCCCTCGAGAATATTCCCGTTGAACAGCCAGCGATAGCTCAGGCCCGTCCCGGATGCTCCCACACTGAACGTGGCGGTGTCACCCACGTTGACCCGCCGACTGGATGGCTGCGAGGTGATGGTCGGCGCGGTGCTGGGCGTCGTAACTGAGCCCCCGGTGGCTCGAATGGCGGCTTCGATCAGCGAATTGCTGGAGGAATCCACGCCGTAGACCCCCGACGCATCGGTGCTGCCGCCCGTAGATCGCGACAGGCCGGAAACCAGGACCCCGGCATAGAGGTACTGGGATCCATCACTGACCCAGGCGGGGCCGCCGCTGTTGCCCGGCCCCGTCGACACCTCCGAGATGAGAAGGTAGTTGCCGGAGCTACTCTCGAAGCCGCGGGAAAAGGGACCAGTTCGATGCATCAGGAACCTCCGGCCGTCATCGCCGGAATAAAGCCCGTTAGGATATCCGGTGATCAGTTTCTGGCGGCCCGACTTCAAGGCGCCGACCCCGTCATTCCAGTAGCCCGCGAACCCGCCCCCGGCGGTGTCCTCGAACGCGTAATGCACGACGAAATCCTGCGCGAAGGTCCCGGCACTGTTGATCGACCGCTGCGCCGCGCTCGTGTAACCGCTGAAATACTGGTATCCCCGTAAATGCTGACCGGCCGAGGTCGGGGGAATGCTGGTCAGAGCTGCCGCCCGGTGCCAGCGCGGATTAACCAGCCACGGATCGGCCGCCGCCTTGTCAAAGACCACGTGGGCGCAGGAAAAGACCACCCGGGGATTCCGGACGACCGCGCCACTGCCCGAGCCCACATATCGCGGCTCAGATCGATCGGCGACCAAGATCGCGCCGGTGAAATTGTACGGGTACTCCCCGTAGGCGCTGCTGCCGGCGCTGATGGGAGAAGCCGTGTAGGTCTGAGCCGGGAGGGTGGCGAGGAGCAGGAAAAATCCTGCGAGGAGACCGGCCGGAAAGGCCCGACGAGAAGGCAGCGTCTGGTTCATGGCTTGAAATAACCTCCCCGGGCCGCGGCCGCGATCGACTCGCGCAACCGGGCTTCCGCGCTCGCCATCTCGCCGTTCCAGCGCCGGAACTCCA
>VHCY01000396.1 GCA_016871595.1 Verrucomicrobiota bacterium | reverse complement strand
GAAGTACCCGTGGTTCAGCTCGACCATAAAGGAGCGGCGGAAGGGGCTGCGGCGGCGGTATTCCAGGCCGGTCTCGGCGAACGTCTCGCACGGGAAGGTGCCGATCGCCACGTCGCCGATGCGCAGCGCCTGGAGCGGGATCGGCGCGGTCCCGCGCTGCTCCGCCAGCAGCTGCACGCGCCCGGCGTAGGACAGCCGCTGCACCCAGTCCGGCGTGGTCGCGAACTTGGCGCCGACGGGCACCTCGCCCTTGGTCACGCGCGGGGCGCGCGCCTCCGTCTCGCGCGCCCAGGCCACGAGTTCCGGCGGGATGGTCCGCCAGGCCACCGGCAGTTCTCGGTAGGCCGCCGCGAGGGTGGGGGCGCGCTCCCAGCGGATCCCCGTCAGGGCCGCGTGCACCCGCCGCGCGACATCCCTCCCGACCAGGTTCATCTGCTCGTAGGGCGCCCTCGCGGGGCGCTTGGCGAGGCGGAAATCGATGTTGTTGATATCGCCGCTGGTCCCGTTCGCGAGCAGGGCCACGCAGGGCCGGGCCGCCGCCGGGTGCGCGGCCAGCCGCTCGATCTCCCCGCAGAACACCCCGAAGTAGTCCGCCGAGATGCTCCGACTGCCGACGCCCCCCACGTAGTGGAGCGAATAGGCCGCGAAGACCGAGATGAGCGCGCCCGAGCTCGGTTCCCGGAGGGCGAGGAAGGAGACGGTCGGGTCGATCGGGCCGGCCGGTTCAACCAGATTCGGGCTGCCCCCGGCGGGATTCATCTTCACCCGGTCGACCTGGCCGAAGGGATTGGGCGGCGCCTTGCCCTCGCGCATCACCCAGCGGCGGTTGTGCACGTGCTCGGGGATGTCGACGGTCCCGAAGCCGAGTTCCGCGGGGCGGAGCGCGTTGACGGCGCGGCGCACCCCGTCGGCGACGCGCCGCGCCACGAAGCGCTGGTAGTCGTCGAGCGGCTGCTCCGCCGCGAACCGGCTGGCGCCCAGCGCGCTGCCTGCGGAGTGCGTGTGGGTGCCGGCGACGAGCACGTGGGACGGCGGGATGCCGGTGGCCTCCTCGATGAGGCGGCGGGCCTCGGTGCTCACCGAGCGGTGGAGGCCGAGCAGGTCGCAGATCACGAGCGCGAGGCGGGTCCGGCCATCATCGAGGACGAGGCAGCGGGCGTGGAGCTCGTCGTGGACGTCCTGCGCGGGAAAGGGGGCGAAGCCGCCGACGATCGGCGTGCCGAGCGGGGGCGTGAGGTTGCTGGTGGCGGCCCCGGCGCGGAATCCGGCGGGCGGGGTGGCGGCCGCGAGCACGGAGCCGGCCGCGGCAAGGACGCAGGACAGGAGGACGAAACGGAGGGGCATAAGCGGGGCGCGCCCAGCCTCGCGATGCGCCGCCCCGGCGGCGAGGGGAAAGCAGGCGCGTCCGGCCGCCCGCCAGCTCAGAAACGCTCGGCCATCGCGACGGCCTTGAAGAGCGCGGCGGCCTTGTTGACGGTTTCCTGGTACTCGGCCACGGGCACCGAGTCGGCGACCACTCCGGCGCCGGCCTGGATGTGCACCTGGCCGTCCTTCAGCAGGGCGGTACGCAGCATAATGCAGGTGTCGAGGTTGCCGTCGTAGCCGACGTACCCGAGCGCGCCCGCGTAGCAGCCACGCGGGGAGGGCTCGCTGGCCGCGATGATCTGCATCGCGCGGATCTTCGGCGCGCCGGACACCGTGCCGGCCGGGAAGGTCGCCCGCAGCAGGTCGTAGCCGGTGCGCCCCGGCGCGATGCGGCCCTCCACCTGGGAGACGATGTGCATCACGTGCGAGTAGCGCTCGATCACCATCATCTCGGGCACCTGCACCGAGCCGTAGGCGCAGACGCGGCCGATGTCATTGCGGGCCAGATCGACGAGCATCAGGTGCTCGGCGCGCTCCT
>VHCY01000395.1 GCA_016871595.1 Verrucomicrobiota bacterium | reverse complement strand
GCGTGGCCTGCGAGACGTTCGTCAAGTCCAACGTCGTCGTGGTGGGTGGGGAGATTACGATCCCGAAGCTGCAGGACAAACGGACGGGCCGCACTAAGCCGATCGAGGAGGCGATCAATCTCGGCCAGGTCATCCGCGATGCGATCCGCGACATCGGGTACGTGAACGACGACGACGTTTTCCACGCCGATTCGGTGTTCATCAACAATTACCTCACGGCGCAGTCCGCCGACATCGCTCAGGGCGTCGACGCCCGGAAGGCAGAGGGCAAGAAGACCGCCGAGCAGGGTGCGGGCGATCAGGGAATCATGTTCGGCTACGCGTGCAACGAGACCGCGGAGCTGATGCCGAGCCCGATCATGTTCGCGCACCGCCTCGGGCGGAAGCTTACCCAGATCCGCAAGTCGGGCGCGGTCGGGTGGCTGCGCCCCGACGCAAAGTCCCAGGTCTCCGTCCGCTACGAGGGCGGCCGCCCGGTCGAGGTGGTCAACGTGGTCATCTCCACTCAGCACACCGCGGACGTCCGCCACGCCACGATCGAGCGATACCTGATCGAGAACGTCATCAAGAAGGTGATCGACGCGAAGCTGCTGACGCGGAACACCGAGTACCTGATCAATCCGACGGGCCGTTTCGTCATTGGCGGGCCGCAGGGCGACTCGGGACTCACGGGCCGCAAGATCATCGTCGACAGCTATGGCGGTTGGGGCCGGCACGGAGGCGGCGCGTTCTCGGGCAAGGATCCCTCGAAAGTCGACCGTTCAGCCGCCTACATGGGTCGCTGGGTCGCCAAAACAATCGTCGCCGCGGGCCTCGCTGAACACGCGGAGATCCAGTTCGCCTACGCGATCGGGCACCCGCAGCCGGTCTCGATCCACATCAACACCTTCGGCACCGCTAGGCCGGGCGTCTCGGACGAGCGCATCACCGCGGCCGTGCAGCAGGTATTCAGCTTCAAGCCGGCCGACATCGTGGCGGCGCTGAACCTCAAGCGGCCGATTTACCGGCAGACGACCAATTACGGTCACTTCGGCAAGCCCGGGATGCCTTGGGAGTCGACCACCAAGGTCGCGGCGCTTAAGGCCGCTCTCCGCTAAACCGCTCCCTTCTCCTCTATGGCAACCTCCTCCGCCCAGAAACGCCGCCCCGCGGCCCCTGACCACGCGGTCAAGGACCTCTCCCTCGCCGCTTGGGGCCGTAAGGAAATCGCGATCGCCGAGCACGAGATGCCCGGCCTGATGGCGGTGCGGCGCAAGTTCGGCCCGAAGCGCCCGCTCGCCGGCGTGCGCATCACCGGCTCGCTGCATATGACGATCCAGACAGCGGTTCTCATCGAAACGCTGCAGGAGCTGGGCGCCGACGTGCGCTGGGCCTCGTGCAATATCTTCTCGACCCAGGACCACGCCGCGGCCGCCACCGCCGCCGCCGGCACTCCCGTGTTTGCCTGGAAGGGCGAGACGCTTGAGGAGTACTGGGACCTCACGCTGCGCGCCATCTCGTTCCCTCAGGGGCTCGGCCCCCAGCTCGTCGTCGACGACGGCGGCGACGTCACGCTTCTCATCCACAAGGGCTGCGAGCTCGAGGAGGGCAGCGACTGGGTGAAGACCCCGTCCTCGTCCCACGAGGAGCAGGTCATCAAGAACCTGCTGATCAAGGTTAGCCGCGAGCGCCCCGGCTGCTGGAAGAGCATCGCGGCCCAGTGGCGCGGCGTCTCCGAGGAGACCACCACCGGCGTCCACCGCCTCTACCAGATGATGGAGAAGGGGAAGCTCCGCGTTCCCGCCATCAACGTGAATGACTCGGTGACGAAGTCGAAGTTTGACAACCTGTACGGCTGCCGGGAGTCGCTCGCTGACGGCCTGAAGCGGGCGACAGACGTGATGATCGCGGGAAAGGTCGCCTGCGTCTGCG
>VHCY01000394.1 GCA_016871595.1 Verrucomicrobiota bacterium | reverse complement strand
TCGGGATGGCGCCTGCCGATCTCGGCAAGGGCGCTGCAGGCCTCGGGCTTGCGGTTGAGCTGGCCGAGCGACATGCCGAGGCGAAGCAGGTTCTCCGGCGCCTTGTCGGAGGACGGGTATTTCTTGAAGCCCTCGGCGAAGGCGATCGCCGCGTTGTTCCAGTCGCGCCGCGCATACAGCGTCTCGCCATACCAGTACTGGGCGGCGCCGGCCTGGCGGTGGTTGGGATGCTGCGCCACGAAGGCCTTCATCGCTGCCTCCGCCGGCCCGAAATCGGACTGCCCACGCTGCGCCTGGAGCAGCAGGCCATAGGCGAACTCGTACTGCGCCTCTGGGGGCCCGGCCGGCAGACGCACGGGATCGCGCGGCACGGCGGCCTGCTGCTGGAGGGCCTGCGCGCTCGTCCCGCTCGGCACGATCACCAGCCTCTGGCCGCCGCCCGCGGCGCCGGCAGCTGAGCCGGGAGCGCCGGCCGCGGCCGGCGCCTGCGCGGCCGCGGCTCCGGCAGCCGCGCCGGCGGCCACAGCCGGCGCGCCACCAGCGGGAGCCGCCTTCTCGATCTGCTGGAAGCGGAACTCGACGTCCTGGACGAGCCTGTCGATCTTGGCCTCGAGCTGGCGAAGCCGATGCTGGATCTCCTCGATCCTGCCGGTCTGCTCGCGGCCCTGGCCCTCGAGCTGGGAGAAGCGCTGGTCCACCTGCCCGGCGAAGCCCTCGGCCGGCCTCGCCACGGCTGCGCCGGCGGCCGCCGCGCCGCCTCCGGCGGCCGTGCCCTGCGTCGCAACCGTCCGCTGCAGGACGTCGATGTCGCGCTGCAGCCTGTCGATCCGGTTGGCGAGTTCGCGGAGGTCGGACTGGGCCGCCGCTGGGACGGCCTGCGACAGGAAGACCGCGGCAACGAGGAGGAAGGCGGCGCCGAGCCAGGAGGGCGTCATGGTGCAGGATCCGCGAATCGGGTTGGCGATGCCGCGAGTATCGCCCGCGCGCCGGGCAAAACAATGGCAGGCCCCGTCAGGCGCGGCGCGCTCCGATGCGCAATCCACGCCTTCCGCTCGGACCAGTTCACCGAACCGGCTCTCCGAAAAAGGAAACGCCCGCCTGCGGTCATCCGCGGACGGGCGCTCCAGTTCCGCGCCGGGCTGGCCGGCGGCGGAAGGCGCGTCAGTTCACGACCGCGACGCCGCGACGGTTCTGCGACCACGCCGCCTCGTTCGAGCCGTTCACGGCGGGGCGCTCCTTGCCGTAGCTGATCGTCGCGACGCGGCGCGCCTCGATGCCCTGCGACACGAGGAAGTTCTTCGCCGCGTTGGCGCGACGCTCGCCGAGGCCGAGGTTGTACTCGCGCGTGCCGCGCTCGTCGCAATGGCCCTCGATCGTGATCGTCGCGTTCGCATTGGTCCTGAGGAAGGCGGCCCAGCGCTCGATCTGGCGACGCGCCTCGGGCTTCAGGTCCGACTTGTCGTAGTCGAAGAACACGCGGTCGCCGACGGCGACCAGCTGCTCCTGCAGGGTCTGGGCGCGCTGCGCGCCCGAGCCGGCCTGGTTCGAGGCCGTCTGCTCCGGCGTGCTGCACGCGGCGAGCAGGGAGAGGGCGGCAAAAGCAGTGAGAACCTTCATACGCATCGGTGGGGACTCCTTCCGGTCAGTTTCCGAATCTGTGTCGCGGTTACGCGGCGTAAGGGGGGTTCAACCACCTCGCCGCGGTCCGATCAACCGGTCTCTGTGGCCCGAGCCCTGCAAGGGCGGCATGACGCCGTCCCCGAAACAGGGCCCAGGAGGCTGCGTGAAGGCCGGCACGCTCGAAACGGGCAGCAATATGTTGAATTTCCATCATGGATTCAAGGGCGACCATGCGGGATCCGACGCCTCGGTCGGGGTCACGACCTCGCGCTTGTTGTAGCCCGTGAGGTCGATCGAGTAGAGGCGCGTGTTCCGCC
>VHCY01000393.1 GCA_016871595.1 Verrucomicrobiota bacterium | reverse complement strand
GGCCTGATGACCGGCCAAGGCGGGATGGGGCGGTCGATCTTCGTCAACAACATCACGGGCGCGATGTTCGAGCAGGTGGAGCTGGTCAAGGGCCACACGCCGGACAAGGGCGCCGATTCCCTCGGCGGGACGATCAATTTCAAGAGCCGCTCGCCGCTCTCGATGCGCGAGAAGCGCCGCATCACCTACACCCTGACCGGCCGGCTCGCCCCGTCCTTCACCCAGCAGATTCCCACCCGTGAGGACCGCCGGCTTCACGGGCTCTTCACCCTCGGTTACCAGGAGGTCTTCGACGTTTTCGGCGGCAGCCGGAACCTGGGCGTCTCGCTGACCCTCTTCAACAGCGAGACGGCGATCGGCTCCTTCTTCACCACCCGGGATTACCAGAACACCATAACGCAGCCGGCCTTCCTCTGGGACTACCGCTGGGATGACCTCTACAACCACCGGCGCCAGAAGAACGTGACGCTCAAGGCCGACTACCGGCTCACGCCCTCGACCAAGCTTTCCTTCCTGACGACGTACATCGACCACTCGGAGGTCTACCGGCGCCAGTACGCCGTGCGCGCCTTCACCATTGGTCAGGCGCAGGACACCGTGCCCAGCGCGACCACCAGCATCGTCCCGGGCTACACCTCCCGGATCACGACCGTCCGACCCGTGGCTTCATCGGTCATCGACGTGACGATGACGGGACCAAACAACTTCTTCAACCGGCTGCGCCGCGTGGACCTCGGCGTGGAACACGAGCAGGGCCGGCTTCTGCTCGAGGCGAACGCCCGCTACACCCAGACCCACATCAATATCGGCAACGGCGAGGGCGCGGTGCTGACGAACCGCATCAGCGGCACCGGCTGGATCATCGACCGGACCCGCTCGGACCTCTACCCGCAGTTCCTCGCCAATGGCGGTCTGGATTTCACGAATCCGGCGAACTACCGGCCGACGGCCAACGGCCTCTCCAACCAGAATGACCGCCAGATCCACGAGGTCGCCGAGGCCCGCGTCGACGCCCGCTACACGCTGCCGCTCGCGGCCCCCGTGTTCGCCAAGGCGGGCGTGCACTGGCGGGAACAGCACGTCGGCGTCCGCAGCGCCTCCCGCCGCTGGAGCTACACCGGCACCGGCCCGCTGCCGCACGACCCCAATCTGCTGACGATGGACCAACGGATGACCGGCCGGGCCATCCCCAAGTGGGAAGCCTCCTGGTTTATGCGGTCGCGCGAGGTCGCCGACCCCTCGCTCTGGCGCGAGGATCTTTATTTCCGCAACACCACCCGCTACACGGCTTACCGGGACGTCGTGGAGACGGTCACGGCACCCTACGTGATGACGCAGGGCAAGCTGGGCCGCGAGGGTTGGGCCGGACGCACCGGGTTCCTCGGCGGCGTGCGCTGGGAGAAGACCGAGAATGAGGCCGACGGCTGGGTGCGCGCCCGGGTGCTCAGCACCGCCGCGCAGCAGACGGCCGACCCGGCCGGGACCGCCCAGCGCGACTACGCGAACAACCGGCGCCAGATCACCGGTGATTACACCAAGGCATTCCCGAGCGTGCACGCCTGGCACGACTGGAACGCCAACCTGAAGACGCGCCTCAGCTGGTCCTCAAGCTTCGGCCGGCCCGCCTTTGGCAACCTGTCGCCCGCCGAGACCCCGAACGAGAACCAGCGGACGATCACGATCAACAATCCCTCGCTGCTGCCCCAGACCGCCCGAAATTGGGACGCCACGCTCGAGTATTACTTCGAGCCGGTGGGCAACCTCACGGTTGGCTGGTTCCACAAGGAGATCCGGGACTACATCGTGAGCGGCATCGATTCCGGCACGATCGGCACCGGCACGGACAACGGCTATAACGGGGAGTATGCCGGCTGGAACATCCTGAGCTCCGCCAACGCGGGCACCGCGATCGTGCAGGGCTGGGAATTCAGCTACCA
>VHCY01000392.1 GCA_016871595.1 Verrucomicrobiota bacterium | reverse complement strand
TGGGTCTCGACCTGGCGCAGTTGCGCAGAGGCCGTAGCCGCAGTTCGGGTCGTGCGTGGCGTCCGAGGCGGCTAGAGACGCCCTAACAGGCATCGTCCGCGCCCTGCGCCCCTTGCGCCTTGTGTGGCATCCTCTCTCCGGCCGGGCTGGCCGAGGCGAATACCCTGCTGCGCGCGTGGATCGGGCCGAAATGGTGGAGGTGGCGGGAATTGAAATCGACCAGCCTGTATCCGAAATCCGGATTTTCCCCTCGCTCAGAGGAGAACGTCTTCGGTCATTCGTTTCAGTCCAGGCACGCAGAGGCATCCAAGGGCGTCCTGAGGCACGGAATGACGGTACAAAAGCGATACACATTCCGGCCCGTCTTCCCGCCCTGGAAGGGGGGAGGGGGGGCAAGCGGCAAGCGGGCGGTTGGAATAGGGATGTTTCCGCACTCCCACCTCAAAATCCGCAGCAAGCGCAACCGGGGCAGTTGCCCTCCCTTCTTCGCAGAGGTGCCCTAGTTTGGGCGACCGTTGCTGACGATTCGACTTGTGGTTTCGGCTTTGATGGAGAGGGGTTTCTCGTCCCGAGCGCTCAAACCCCGAAAAGCCCCGACCCCGATGCCCTGCTGTCATCTTAGACCCGCCGGACCGTATTCCGCAGGCTTCGCGGCTGACGCGCAGCGTTTTTCCAAGTACGTCGGCGGCGGTTGGCCCATTCCGCCGCTGGCTCCGGGTGGAGGTCTGGTCAGCGCGTTGCACATCGATCTGAAGCTCTGGACAACCGGGAAGATTTTGGCGCGGCCCTACCGGGCGAACGACGCGATGGGCAACTCGTGGAAAGTCGCCCGGCCGCAACTCACTCCCGACAGGTTTATTGGTCACCCTGTGGAACGAGCGGCCGTGGAAGAGTTGGTCAGGTTGCTTCCCGTAATGAGCTCAAATCCGTGCGCCCTAGCGCCCTACGACCGCTGGATCCTGGAAGGGATTGCGGCGATTCGGACCGCTGGACGTGGGCTTGGCGAGGGCGGAGGTACGGGCAAGCCCACAACCTTGAGCACGGTGGGTATGGCCCAAAAGATTCTCAACGTGTACTGGAAGTATAAGGCTTGCTGGCACGCCGGCGGAACCTGGAACGCCGGTGCCGGGGCCTTTGTTCCGAGCGCCAACGCCGCGGGCGCAATTCTGTGTGCGTTGCACTGTCCGATTGACTCGATTCTGCTAAGAGCGATCCGGGACAAGCTGACCCTTGGGCGCTGGCTTCAAGAGAGAGGCTTGATGGATGCGGAGGCCTACCTGCGCCAGTCGGATGGCAGCTTTTCCCCCTGGTCGAAATTGGACTGCATGAGGGCCTATTACGGGCTCCAACTGATTTTGCGTCGGATTGCGATGTACACGTGGCCCAAGGGCTGCGCTTGCTCAAGTCACGACGGACTAGCCGGGGTCCCTGGAGCTGTCTTACCTAGTCCCGGTAGATCTGGCGCTAGGGACGTTCCGGATTGGATCGAGGAAGCCTTCAATCTTCCGGAGGAGGTTATCGCCAAGACCGCGGGTGAGTTGATGGCGAGCGTCGGGGAGCAGGAAGCAACTGGGGGAACTGGAGAATCTCAGACCAGAAAGTCGAACGCATCGAGCAAGGTGGGGGCGCCAGTTAACCGCGAAATTGAGAAATCGTATGTTAAAATGAATAAAGCCACGAATACTACGACAGGTGGAGTGCCGAGGAGCCGGGATATTAAGGTCAAGAAGCAAAAATCCTTCAAATCCCTCAAGTGGCAGTGCGATGACCACTTCAACGCCGGCGCGCTATCCTTCGACAACGCTCAGTTTCGAGGGCGCTGTTACGTCAATTCAGTCGAAAGCCATAGCGGCGGCGACGAAGCGCTGTGGGAGCGGATACGTGATAACGGCCACAATTTCCGGGCGCCGGGCTTCACGCGTTCTCCGAATGGGGCAGTGGCAGGCG
>VHCY01000391.1 GCA_016871595.1 Verrucomicrobiota bacterium | reverse complement strand
GCACGCGGGGCGGGCGCGGGATGTCCTGTTCGCGTTGCGGCCGCACGTCGGCGCGCGGGCGGGGACCGGCACCGGCCACGGCAGCCCGCACCCGTATGATACCCACGTGGCGAACGTGTGGTTCGGCGCGGGGATCCGGCCGGGCGTGCGCCCGGAGCGCGTGGGCGTCGACGCGATCGCGCCGACCCTGATCGCGCGCCTGGGCCTGGCGCCGCTGCCGGACGCGCGGGCGAAGCCGCTGTTCTGAGCCGGGACGGCGGCCCGGCCGGGTCGCCCGCGGTGAAAGCGTCCGGCGGGCGCGGGCGGGGATTGCCACGCGCGCGGGGGCCGCGTTGGCTCGCGGGACCCCCACCCCTTTCCCTCGTATGCCCCGCCTCCTCCTGCTGTCCCTGCTGCTTGTCCTCGCGTCGTTGCTGCGCGCCCAGCCCCTCGTCTACGAGGGGGCGGCGGGCCTGGGCCGGGGCAAGCACATCGTCTTCCTCGCCGGCGACCACGAGTACCGTTCTGAGGAGACCCTGCCGGCGCTGGCGCGCATCCTCGCGCTGCACCACGGCTTCAAGTGCACCGTCCTGTTCTCGGTGCATCCCGCCACGGGCGAGATTGATCCGGCGGCGTCGAACCTGCCCGGGATGGAGGCGTTGGCGACGGCGGACCTCGCGGTCGTGTTCCTGCGCTTCCAGGCGCCGCCCGTGGAGCAGTTGCGCCACCTCGAGGCCTATCTCGCGCGCGGCGGCCCGGTCGTGGGCCTGCGCACGGCCACGCACGCCTTCCGCACCCCGGCGGACCACCCGCTCGCCAAGTTCTCCTACGACAGCAAGGTGCCCGGCTACGAGCTGGGCTTCGGGCACCAGGTGCTGGGCCAGACGTGGGTGGGCCACCTCGGCCGCAACCACGCCCAGAGCACGCGCATCACGATCGTCCCGGAGCGCGCGGGCCACCCGATCCTCCGGGGCGTGAAGGACATCTGGGCGCACGTGGGCGCGTACGTCGGGAAGCCGGTGGACGGCGAGGTCCTGACCCTCGCGCAGCCGCTGAACGGGATGACCCCGGATTCGCCCCCGGACGCGACCAAGGCCGCGCAGCCCTCCGAGTGGACGCGCACCTACCGCGGGGCGTCGGGCCGGACCGGGCGCGTGTTCACCTCCCTCTACGGCACGCCGGAAGATCTGCTCAACGAGGGTTACCGGCGGCTGCTGGTGAACGGCTGCCTGTGGGCGGCGGGCCTCGAGGACGCGATCCGCCCCGACCTCGCGATCGGGTTCGTCGGGCCGTTCCGTCCCAACACCCACCGCAACCTCGGCCACGCGCGCGGCGTGAAGCCGGCGCAGTACGCGGGGTTCACCAGCCCGATTCCCGCGAACCATGACACGGGCCCGGCCCCCAAGGCGGCCCCGAAGAAGGATGCGCCGAAAAAGGCCGCCGCCCCCGCGGAGCCGGCCAAGGCGGAGCCGAAGGCTGACCCGAAGGCGGCCCCCAAGACCGCGGCGAAGACCGCGCCCAAGGCGCCCAAGGCGGCCAAGGCCGCGCCGCCCCCGCCGCGCGAGCCGGAGCTGTTCCCCGTGCCCGCGGGGCACCGTGATCCCCTGCCCTTCCGCTTTGGCCAGGGCGAGGTCGTCGCGCTCCTCGGCAACGCGCTGCCCGAGCGGATGCAGCACGACGGCTGGCTGGAGACCCTGCTGCAGTCGCGCCTCGCGGGCCAGCAGGTGCGCTTCCGCAACCTGAGCACCAGCGGCGACCGCCCCAACACCTACCCGCGCAGCAAGGGCCAGCTGCATATGACGGACTACCTGCGCCAGGTGCAGGCGGACGTCGTCTTCGCCTTCTTCGGCTACAACGAGTCCTTCGCGGGCGTGGACCAGGCGGACGCGCACCGCCGGGACCTGCTCGAGTTCGTGGCGCGGACCCGCGGCAGCCGGGCCAACGGCCGGGACTTCCCGCGCATCGTGCTCTTCAGCCCGAC
>VHCY01000390.1 GCA_016871595.1 Verrucomicrobiota bacterium | reverse complement strand
CAACCGGCTCACCGGGGCCGGGGTGACGGCCGGGCTCGATTTCGCCTTTCAACTGGTCGGGGCCGCCTGCGACGAACGCACCGCCCAGGCGATCCAGCTGGCCCTCGAATACGAGCCGCAGCCGCCCGCCTGGGCCGGCACCCCGCACCACGCGCCGGCGGATGTCCTAGAGGAGGCCAAGCTGAAGATGGCCGCGTTTATGGAAAAGCGCCTCGCCGCCAGCAAACGCGCCGCCGCCCGCCTCGCGCCGCCCGCCGAAGGCGCGGCCGCCGAACCCTGGCTCACCTGAACGCCCGCCCGTGAAGCAAAGCATCGTCACCCTCGATATGGAGGGCGTCCTCACGCCCGAGATCTGGATCGCCGTGGCCGAGGCCACCGGCATCCCGGAGCTCCGGCGCACCACTCGCGACGAGCCCGACTACGACAAGCTGATGGGCGAACGCATCGCCATCCTCGACCGGCACGGGATCACCTTGCCGCGCATCCAGGAGGTCATCGCCGGGCTGCCCCTGCTCCCTGGCGCGGCCGAGTTCCTCACCGCCCTCCGCGCCCAAACGCAGGTCATCATCCTCTCCGATACCTTCGAACAGTTCGCCCAGCCGCTGCTCCGCCAGATGGGTTGGCCCACGATCTGGTGCCACCGGCTGCTGGTGGAGAACGATCGCATCGCCGGCTACCGCCTGCGGCTCCCCGACCAGAAGCGCCGCGCGGTCAGCGCCCTCCAGTCGCTCAACTACCGGGTCATCGCCGCCGGGGACTCCTACAACGACACGACGATGCTCGGCCAGGCCGACCACGGGTTCCTCTTCCACGCCCCAGAGAACGTCGTGCGCGAGTTCCCCCGCTTCCCCGCGCTCAACACCTACGGCGACCTGCTCGCGCGGATCACGGCCTGCCTCTAAACCCGCGTGGGCCGGCGCCACCCGCGAGGGGCGCGCCGGATCACAGCGTGCCCCGCAGGCGCTCCAGCCGGGCGCGGACGCGCTCCCGGCCGAGGACCCGCATCATCCCGGTGAGGCTCGGGCCCACGTTGGAGCCCGACACCGCCAAGCGCACCACCGCCTGATAGTCGCCAAAGGCCAACCCGCCGCGGGCCGCGAGCGCCTTGATGCCCTCCTCCAGCACCCCGTCGGTGCCGAAATCGAGCCCCGGCAGCGCCGCGAGGACCTCGTCCAGCCGCGCCCGCGGGTCGCCCTTGGCCAGCACCTTCTCGCGCACCTTGGCATCCAGCGGGAACGCCTCGGAGAAGAAGTGCGCCGCGTAGGCTGGCAACTCCTCCAAGCCCTTGAGCTTCGGCTGGCAGAGCAGCGCCACATCACGGAAGTAAACTGCCTCCGCGGCCAAGCCGGCCGCGCCCGTCGCGCCCGCCCGCGCGTGTTGCTCCCGCGCCCGCGCCACGAACGCGTCCGCCGGCAACTCGAGGAGGTAACTCTGATTCATGTGCGCGAGCTTACGGTCATCGAAGCGCGCGTTGCTCTGGTTCACGCCCGGCAGGTCGAACAGGCGCACGATCTCGGCCAGCGGCATCTTCTCGCGGTCGTCGCCCGGGTTCCAACCCAGCAGGCAGAGGAAGTTCACCAGGGCCTCCGGCAGGTAGCCGCGGCGCTGGTACTCCTCGATCAGCGCGCCTTGGTCGCGCTTCGACATCTTGCCCGGGCCATTCTGCTTCAGGATCAGCGGGATATGGGCGAACACCGGCGGCGGCACGCCGAACCCCTGGTACAGGTGGACGTGCTTGCTCGTGTTCGAAAGATGATCCTCGCCGCGGATCACGTGGGTCACCCGCATCGCGATGTCGTCGACCACGTTCACGAGGTGGAAGACCGGGTTCCCGTCCGAACGCACGATCACGAAATCCTCGTCCTCGACCCGCTCCACCCGGCCGCGGATCCGGTCCTCGATCACCACCGGCGCCGCCGCCACCTTGGTGACCGTCTTGCCCCGGTGCTCGTCGAACACCTCGCGCCGCTCGCCCTCGAGCC
>VHCY01000389.1 GCA_016871595.1 Verrucomicrobiota bacterium | reverse complement strand
CGCCGATGCCCTCCCCTTCCCTCCCCGCCCGCCGCGCGCTCGGCGCCGCCGGCCTGCTCGGCCTCACCGGCGTGGCGCTCGGCGCCCTCGGCGCGCACGCCCTGAAGGCTTCCCTCGCCGCCCGGGGAATGGAGGCCGTCTGGGCCACCGCCGCCCAGTACCACCTCGGGCACGCCCTCGCCCTCGCGGCGCTGGCCGCCTGGCTGCGCGCCGACCCGGACCACGCCCCCGGCCTGCGCTGGGTGACGCGCTGCTGGACGGCCGGTACGCTCCTTTTCTCGGGTTCCCTCTACGTTCTCGCCCTTGGCGGCCCGCGCTGGCTGGGGCCGGTGACCCCGCTGGGCGGGGTGGCCTTGCTCACCGGTTGGCTCCTCCTCTCACTCGCCGCGCTGCGCGGCCGCCGCGCGGAATGAACGCGTCCCTGCCGCTGCCGCCCGACCTGCGGGCGATGCTCGAGGCGGTCCGCCGCTTCGGCCAACCGCGGATCGTGGGTGGCGGCGTGCGCGACTGGCTGCTGGGCCTCGCCCCCAAGGACCTCGACGTCGAGGTGCGCGGGGTCGATTTCGAGACGCTGCACCGCGCGCTCGAGCCCTTCGGGTCCACGGACGTCGTGGGCCGGAGCTTCGGGGTGATCAAGGTGCGGAGCGCCCGCTCGGGGACGGAGTATGATTTCTCGCTGCCGCGCCGGGAGTCGAAGACGGGCGCGGGCCACCGGGGATTCGCGGTGGCGCCGGAGCCCGGGCTCGGGGACGCGGAGGCCGCGGCGCGCCGGGACTTCACGCTGAACGCCATCGCCTACGATCCGTTCGCCGACGCGATCATCGATCCGCACGGGGGGCGCGAGGACCTGGCCCGGCGCGTCCTGCGCCACACGAGTCCGGCCTTCGCGGAGGATCCCCTGCGGGTGCTGCGGGGGTTCCAGTTGGCGGCGCGGTTCGATCTGACCCTGGCCCCTGAGACCGCCGCCGTCTGCCGCGCCATCGCGCCGGCATACGCCGAGCTGCCGGTCGAGCGGGTCTGGGGCGAATGGGAGAAGTGGGCGGCGAAGGCGCTGCGCCCGTCGCGCGGCCTGGCCGTACTGGAGGAGACGGGCTGGCTCGCGCATTTCCCGGAGGTCGCGGCGCTCCGCGGCACGCCGCAGGATCCGGCGTGGCACCCGGAGGGCGACGTGTTCGTCCATACGGGGCATTGCCTCGACGCGCTGGTCGCGCAGGCCGGCTGGCGGGAGCGCGAGGCGGGGGACCGCGTCCTGCTGACGCTCGCCGTGTTGGCGCACGACTTCGGCAAGCCGGCGACCACGGTGCGGGCGGAGCGGCCCGGCGGCGCGCGCTGGACCAGCCCCGGGCACGAGGCGGCCGGCGGGCCCCTGGCCGAATCCTTCCTCGCCCGGCTCGGCGCACCCTCACGTTATGCGGCCCCCGTGCGGGCGTTGGTCGTGAACCACCTGGCGCACCACCACGGGCAGGGGGAGTTCTCGGATTCCGCGGTGCGGCGGCTCGCGCGGCGGCTCGCCCCGGCCACGGTGGACGAGCTGGCCATGGTGATGCGCGCGGACGCGGACGGACGGTCTCCGCTGCGCACGCCTGAGGTGCACGCCCGCATCGACGCGCTGGTGGCGCGGGCCCGGGCCCTGGCGCTCGAGCAACTGGCGCCCCGGCCAGTCCTGCTCGGACGACACCTCATCGCGCTGGGACTGACGCCGGGACCGCGGTTCCGCGGGCTGCTGGATGCCGCGTTCGAGGCCCAGCTGGACGGGGCGTTCGGGGACGAGGCCGGGGCGCTCGCGTGGGCGCGGGAGCGGCTGGGCGCGGAGGGTCCGCCCGCCGGCGGGGCCTAGCGGGCCGTCCAGCCGCCGTCGACCGGCAGCGCCGCGCCGGTGACGTAGCTCGCGCCCGGGCTGGCGAGGAACAGCGCGGCGGCCTGGATCTCCTCGAGGCGGCCCCAGCGGCCGAGGGCGGTCGCGCCGATGAGGTCGCGCCGCGTCTGC
>VHCY01000388.1 GCA_016871595.1 Verrucomicrobiota bacterium | reverse complement strand
GGAGAGGGGCTCGAGGAACAGGAAGAGGGCGCCCGCCAGCCGGCGCGGGCCGCGCCCGAGATGTTGCTCCAGCAGTTGGTAGGGAGAAAAGATCTCCCCGCGCAGGTAGTGGGGCACCATCACCACCGCGAGAATGATGCGGGCGATGACGTACCCGAGGATCATCTGCAGGAACCCAAGGTTGCCCGCGTACGCGATCGCGGGGACCCCGATGATGGTCAGCGCGCTGGTCTCGGTGGCGATGATCGAGGCGCCAATGCCCCACCACGGGATGTCGCGGCTGCCGAGGAAGTAGTCCCGGGTCGTGCGCTGGTCCTTGCCGAACCAAGCGCCCAACGCGACCATCGCGGCGAGGTAGCCGACGATGATCACCCAGTCGCCGACGCTGAAGTAGGAGTTCATGGGGTAATCGGAGCTAGCCGCGCCCGCGCGGGTCAGGCGAGGAATTTCCCGGGGCGGCCCCAAAGCACGTTGCGGCGCCTCCCATTCTCGCTCAGCATGCCTTGCGTGACCCCGCGCCTCCTCCGCGTCCTCCTTCTCCTGGCCCTCGGTTTCGGCGGCCCGCTGCGCGCCGCGGAGGCGGTTGCCCCCGCCGCCCCCGCCACGCTCGCCGAGCTGCGGGAACGGCTCGACCAGCGCCTGCGCGGCGAGCGCTTCCGCGGGGGGCTGTGGGGCGTGCAGGTCGTTTCCCTCGCCTCCGGCCGCGTCTGGTTTGAGCACGAGCCCCGCCGGCTGATGAGCCCGGCCTCCAATAGCAAGCTGTTCGCCGGCGCGCTCGCGCTGGATGTGCTCGGTGCGGAGTACCGCATCCGTACTCCGGTGCTGGGTAGCGCGGCGCCGACGGCCGACGGGACGTTGGCGGGCGAGCTGTTCATCGTCGGCCGGGGCGATCCGACCTGGCGCGTCCGGGGTACGACCCGGCCCTTCGCCTCGATCTTCACCCCGGTCGTGGACGTCCTGCGCCGCGCGGGCGTGCGGCGCATCGCCGGAGATGTCGTCGCCGACGCCACTTGGTTTCACCAGCCCCCCCAGGGCTCGGGGTGGACGGTCGATGACCTGAACGACTGGTACGGCGCCGAGATTTCTGGGGTGAGCCTGGAGCAGAACTACGCGGAGTTGAGCCTGACGCCGGCCGCGGCTCCCGGTGGGGAGGTCTCGCTCGCGTGGCGCCAACCGGACGCGGGACTAGAGGTGATCGCCCGCCTGCGCACGGGAGCCGCGGACACGCCCGCGCAGGTGGTGGTGCGCCGGCTCCTAGGGGAGTCGCGGGTGCACCTCTGGGGTTCGGTGCCCGCCGGGGGCCGGCCCGAGTTGGTGAACGTTACGGTGCCCCGCCCCGCCGAGTGGTACGCGGCCGCGCTGCGGTCCGCCCTATCGCGGGAGGGGATCGCGGTGGCAGGAAGGGCCCGCGCCGCGCGCTGGCCGGATCCCAGCCCGGTACCCGCGGGTGCGGTTAAGCTCGGGGAGCTCACGTCGCCGCCGCTGCGCGAGTTGGTGACTGATTTTATGAAGCCGTCCCAGAATCTGGAGACGGACCTGATCTTCGGGCATCTGGGTGAAACGCGGCGCGGGACCGGAACCCCCGCACATCGTACGGGCGAGGCCCTCGCCCTCGAGGCGCTGCGGGAATTCCTGGGGCGGGCCGGCGTCGATCCCGCGGAGGTGCGTTTTGAGGAGGGCTCGGGACTCTCCCGGAATAACCTCCTCACCGCCCGCGCCACGGTCGGCCTGCTGACGGCGATGGCCCGGCACCCCGCGGCCCGGGACTTTGAGGCGTCCCTACCGGTTGCCGGACGGGACGGCACCTTGCGCACGCGCCTGCGCGGCACGGCCGCGGAGGGCAAGGTGAGCGCCAAGACCGGTACCTTGCGCTACGCGAACGCGATCTCGGGGTATCTGACCACCGCCGGCGGCGAGCGCCTCGCCTTCGCGCTCCTGCTCAACCGGCACGTGCCGGAGGCGGGCGCCCCCAGCGCGCGCGAGGAGCTCGATCAAATCGTCGCCCT
>VHCY01000387.1 GCA_016871595.1 Verrucomicrobiota bacterium | reverse complement strand
GGCCGTTGGTGTCGCGGAAGGTCGTCTTCACCCGCCCCAACGCGTCGGGCTCGGCGGTCGTTTCCGCCGTGCCGATCCGTTTCCCGGAGGCATCGAGGATCACGCTTTTGACCCGGCCGAGCGCATCCGGCTGGGCACGGGTTTCGACCACGCCGACCTTCCGCCCCTGCGGATCGCGCACCTCGCTGCGCACGCGCCCCAAGGCATCCGGCCGCGCCGGCGTCGTGACCGTGAGCTTGCCGGCTTCCGCGGCCGCCACGGACAGCGGGAGCAGGAGCAAAATCAGAAACGTTTTCATGCGGATGTTGGCAGTGGGGATCTCGCGCAACGGGACGCACCATCATTCGCCGCGCAGTGCGTTGGAAGCAAGGTCATCGCCAGACCGCCGCCTGTCCGATTTCAAACCACCGGGAATTTCTACGAAGCCTTCCGCCGCCCGGCTTGCTCCCGCTGGCTCGTCGCACCTAGCTTGCGCCTCAGTGATTCCGGCCCCGTCACTTCGGTTGCATTCTCCGCCCGCAGGAACCGATTCAGCCGCTTCGTGAAGCCCGATGTTTAAAGTTGGCCAAGAGGTGATGATTCGTGGGGACGGCCGCCTTTTTTTGGTCCGTGGGCCGAGCAGGCACCGAGACGGCAGGCCCGTGGCTTTTTCCCTGATGGGAATAGACGGGAGGGGATTCCTGGAGCGCGATAGCCGGGACATCCGGGTACCGACTCTCGCTGAGTCGACGGAAGCGCGTGAAAAGATGAAGGAGAGCCTCGCCGCAGCGGCCCGCATGGAGGCGGAAAGAAAGCAGCGCGCATTGCAGGAGACCGTCGGCCGGCACCGGGAATTTCTGATTCGCCGGGGGATTGTGCCCGAAGACTCCAACCTTTCGTATTGCCGCGAAGTAATCTCAAAGGAGTTCAGAGCCACCGGGTGCTACAACTGCGGGGAATTAATCAACAACGCCGACCTCCTGGAGTGCAGGCGCTGCGGTTGGATCATCTGCACCTGTGGCGCATGCGGTTGCGACTTCGGGCGCGGCAAACCGGAAACCTCAAGGTCGTTTCCGGATTTCGACTCAGCGAGGGAGGCCGTCCAGCGCTCTACCGGCGCCACCATGCGGCGGGCCGAAGACGGGACCTGGATCGTCACGCGACGAAGCGAATGATGCGGCGGTAACGAAACTGTCTGAGCGACTGGCTTTGCGACCAATCCTCGCCGCAGGGTGAGTTGATCCGAACATCGCGCCCGCCGACGGAATTCAAAGCTCCGATCGCACCTTTAACGCCGCCATGCCGTTTCGGATAAACGCGACGAGCTGAGCTTGCGCATCCCGGTAAGGCCACGGCGCGAACTTCGTGCCGATCGCGAGAAACCGGGCCGCCCAAGCAAGCTCCGCTCGCTCGCGGTGAGGGTGCGAAGGGCCCAGTCGAAGGGTGCGGTACGCGCATCCCTCGTGGGAGCATTTGCCCTCCGCACAACCATCGCCGGCTATCGACGCGCCGGAACACGGTTGAGCGAAGCGACCACGATCCAGAGCATCGGCATCCTTCAGCACCTGAAAAACGGGGTTGGCGGGATTCGCGCACCGGGCGTCTTCGCAACAGTGGAACGACACCGCCTCCCCAATGAGCCGGGCCCGCGCTTCGTCTCCGCCGCAACGCCGGATCGTATCCTCCTCAAAACGCCGCGCCGCCCGTTCTCCATGGAACGAATCCTCGCCCTCATGCGAGCGGCACAAATCGTGGATTTGCGCGGCCCAAACGCAGTCCGCGATGAATTCCTCCCGCCGCGCCTTGGGCGCGATGGAACCCTGATGCCGGGACGCGAGGTGATGGGCCCAGAACATCACCCGCGCGACGTGCTGCACCCCGTGCGTGATGTGCGAGCCGATTGAGGACGTCTCGAATTGCTCCACCGACAGCCTCAGCTGCCACCGCTCGAGCAATTCATCATACTCATTGAGCTGTTTCGACAGGCTGAAGCCCAGGGGGAGATGCCGGTCGAAGAATTCCGCCACCCGCT
>VHCY01000386.1 GCA_016871595.1 Verrucomicrobiota bacterium | reverse complement strand
GCGCGTCTGCGCCGGGGACCGCGGCGGTAAGGAGGGCGGGCGGGACACGCTGATCGCCAACATCGCCCAAATGAAGCGCTGGGCCGCCGAGGGCCGATGAGGCCAGGGCGGCCCCGCACCCCTCGGCTGATGGCCCCGTTCGCCACCGTGTTCCTCGGCAGCATCCTCCCCTTGGTTGCCGGCGGGCCCCAGCTCACCTCGGCCCCGCACGGGCACGTCCTGACCAACGTCAACGTCTGGTCCCCCGACAGCCGCTGGATCGTCTACGACGTCCGCGGCCCCGGCGGGGAATTCGACGGGGCGCGCATCGAGCGGGTCGAGGTCGCGTCCGGCCGCGTCGAGACACTTTACCAGGCCGCGCACGGGGCGCGCTGCGGCGTCGTCACCTACCACCCGCGGCGCGATCAGGTCGTGTTCATCCTCGGCCCCGAGCACCCGACGCCCGAATGGACCTACGGCCTCAGCCGCCGCCGCGGCTTCCTCGTCGAGCCGGGGCTCCCGGGGCAGGGCAGGGGTCTCGACGCGATGACCTACGCGCCGCCGTTCGTCCCGGGCGCGCTCCGTGGCGGCTCGCACGTGCACGTGTTCCACCCCGGCGGCGACGCGCTCAGCTTCACCTACGACGACGAGGTGCTGGCGCGGCTCGGTGACTCCGGGGAGCACGACCGCAACCAGCGCAACGTGGCCGTCGCGGTCCCGGTCCCGGGCGGCGTGCGGGTGCCGCGCTCCCACCCGCGCAACCACGACGGCGGCTGGTTCGCGGTGGTCGTCACCCGCACCGTGAACCGTCCGCGACCCGGTTCCGACGAGATCAGCCGGGCCTACGAGGAGGGCTGGTTGCCGGACCGAGACGGGCGGCGGCGCCTCGCCTTCCTCGGGAACGTCACCGCGCCCGACGGGCGCGAGCACGCGGAGGTCTTCGTGGTGGAGTTGCCGCCCGACCTCACGCGGGCGGGCGCGGAGCCCCTCGAGGGCACCGCCACCCGGCGACCCGCGCCTCCCGCGGGCACCGGACAGCGCCGCCTCACCTTCCTCGGGGGTGACTCGCCCCGCGGGGTCGCGCCGGCCCCGCGCCACTGGCTCCGGGCGTCCCCCGTCGACGGCACCATCGCCTTCCTGCGCCTGGACGCGGCGGGCCAGGCGCAGCTCTGGACCGTCCCGCCGGACGGCGGCGCCCCGCGCCCGCTCACGCGCGGGCCCGCGGGCGTCAGCTCCGCCTTCACCTGGAGTCCCGATGGCCGCCGGCTGGCGCACGTGATGGACGGCAGCGTGTGCGTGACCGACGCGGCGACGGGCGCCACGACGCGATTGACCCCGCGCGCGGCGGGCGCGGACGGCCCGGAGGCGCTTGCGTGCGTGTTTTCCCCGGATGGCCGGCGCATCGCCTATACCCGGCGCGTGGCTGGGCCGGCGGGGACGCACGCGCAGGTGTTCGTCGTCGCCGCGCCCTGAGCCGCGGCCGCGACGCGGCGGCCTTTTCGGCTCGGCGCGCGCCGTCGTTCCCCCAAGGCTGGGGTAATCCCCCAAGCCATTATGGTCCCTTCACCCCGCTGGTTCGCGTTCCGTCCGCTCCTGCTCGCGCTGCTGTTGCCGCTGTCCTTGTCGGCCCAGGGGGCCGCGACCGGCCGGATCGCCGGCCGCATCTTCAACCCCGCGACCCAGGAGTACGTGCGCAACGCGGAGGTCTCCGTCGAGGGCACCAACCTCGTGGTCTTCTCCGGGGACGACGGCTCCTACCTGCTGACGAACGTGCCCGCCGGGGAGGTCGCGCTCGCGGTGGCCTACACCGGTTACGACCGCGCCTCGGCCCGGCTGACCGTGCCGGCGGGCGGCACGGCCACGCGTGATTTCGAGCTGCGCGGCTCCACCTTCCGCCCCGGCGCGCGGCCTGCGGGAGGGGACGCGGTCGTGACCCTGGACAAGTTCGTCGTCTCCAACGAGCGCGAGGGCAACGCGAAGGCGCTGATGGAGCAGCGCGCGGCGCTGAATTTCAAGAGCGTGGTCGCCTCGGACAACTTCG
>VHCY01000385.1 GCA_016871595.1 Verrucomicrobiota bacterium | reverse complement strand
CGTGTGCCCCTTGATCAGCTCGATCTGCTCGAGCATCGTGCCGCTGAAGTTGTTCAGCATCGTGTTGCGGGCCATCCCGCCCTGGCCGGTGAGCGGGCCGCCGTCGAGGGTCACCGCGTTCAAGCCGGGACCCATCCCGCGGATGGTGAAGCCGGTGTAGGTGCCGCCGTCGTCCGGGTTGCCCGCGATCCCGGGCAGGCGGATCGCGACCTCGGCCGCATTGAGGTTCGGGAGATTCCCGAACGAGTCGGCCGCCACCACATTGCGGACATTGTCCGCGTTGCGCTGGGCGGTGATCGCCGCCGCGTCCCCCTCCCGCTCCCCCACCACCTTAAACTGGTCCATCCGGTAGATGGCCGTGGTCAGTTCAAAATCCTGCGCCACCCGCTGCCCGGCCCCCACCTCGACCACCCGGCGCACGGCATCCAGACCAATGTAGGAAACGAGCAGCTCGTGCCGCCCAGCGGGCACCCCGGGCAACTCGTAACGGCCGGTATCATCGGCCAGCACCTCGCGCCCCAGGGCCGGCAGCTCGATCCGAGCCCCCGGGAGCAGGTTGCGGGTAGCGGCATTGCTCACCGCCCCGGCAATCGCGCCCGGCGCGGCGGCTAGGGCCCGGCTGGGCAACTGCAAGGCAAGCAACAGGGCGAACACCGGCAAGCAGCGGGGCAAGGACATCGGGGTAAGGGGTGCGTCGCCGGTCCGGAATGGACCCTCGCGCAACGGCCGGTGACTCCGCCGCGGACGGGCCGCCGGGGGCAAGCCCGAAAACCCCGCGACCCGCAAAAGTGGCTTCCGCCGCCCGCGATTTGGCCTACGGTGACCGACACTCCGCGCCCCCGAGCTAACCCTTCGGCCCGGCCAGCCCCCTATGCCCTTCGCCACCCACCCCGCCTTCCGCCCGCTGCTGGCCGGACTGCTCCTCGCCAGCCTAACCGCCGTACCCACCGTCGCCGCGACGCCGCCCGCCGCGGACGCGCCCTTCCTGCGCACCGAGCTCGTTTTCCCCGTGCAGGCGGAGCACACCCACGGCTCCACCCTCGTCGAGCTGCCCAATGGCGACCTGCTCGTCGGCTGGTTCCAGGGCAGCGGCGAGCGCTGGGCGGACGACGTGCGCATCCTCGGGGCCCGCAAACGGAAAGGCGCCGCCACCTGGAGCGCCCCGTTCGTCCTCGCGGACGTGAAGGAGTTTCCCGACTGCAATCCCGTCCTCTTCCTCGACCCCCGCGGCCGCCTGTGGGTGATGTGGATCACCATCCTCGCCAACCAGTGGGAAACCGCCCTCATCAAGTACCGCATCAGCGAGGACTTCCAAGCCAGGGACGGCGCGCCCGTCTGGCGCTGGCAGGACACGCTCCTCCTTAAGCCCGGCGGCAAGGCCGAGCGCGGCATCCAGCCCGGGGATCCCTTTGTGGCCTCCGTCCGCGACCAGGCGCAGGCCTATGCGGCCTACCTGGCGGCGGATCCCGTCCACGCCCCCGCCCGCGAGCGCTGGACCGCCCAGGCCGAACGCCTCGTCTCGCTGGCCCGCGGCGAGGATATGCTCCGCGCCGGCCGCATCCAGGCCGTCGACGGCTCCAGTGACGAAACGCGCCTCGGCTACCCCTACTTCCGCCGGATGGGCTGGCAGACCCGCAACAAGCCCTTCCTGACGCGCTCCGGCCGGATGATCCTCCCGCTGTACTCGGACGGTTTCAGCTTCTCGCTGATGGCCTACACCGACGACGCCGGCGACACCTGGCACACCAGCGCGCCCCTCGTGGCCGCCGGCAACATCCAGCCCGCGATTGCCGCCACGGCCAGCGGCGACCTCGTGGCCCTGATGCGCGACAACGGCCCGGCGCCGAAACGCCTCCACCTCAGCCGCTCCAACGACCAAGGGCAGACCTGGTCACCGGTCCGCGACAGTACCTTGCCCAATTCCGGCACCGCCTGCGACCTCGCCACCCTACCCAATGGCCACTGGGTGCTGGTCAACAACGACACCGAGACCGGCCGCCACCGTCTGACCCTTTCGCTCTCCGAGGCCGGGGGGAAGACCTGGCGTCC
>VHCY01000384.1 GCA_016871595.1 Verrucomicrobiota bacterium | reverse complement strand
CGGCGCGCTCGGTGCCGGCGACGGTGATGCGGACGTTGTTGAGGTACTGCCCGGTGACGACGTTCTGCACGCGGCCGGAGATGCCGCCCGGGGCGGGCGCGGCGGCGGGCAGCAGGGACACGAGGGGGAGCAGCAGGAGCAGGCGCAGGCGGGGGTGGTGCATCGTCGGGAAAGGGGGAAGGCTCAGGGGCGCTGGCGGTTCAGTTCGGCCCGGAAGTCGCCGAGGCTGTACCATTGAAGGGGCGACCCGAGGTCGACCTCGGCCACGACCACCGTGCCCCAATCGCGGGCCTCGGCGAGGCGGCGGCCGTCGCGGCCGAAGACCGCCGAGACCATCCAGTCCTGCGCGGCGTCGGTGTGGGTGCTGCTGACGACGAAGACGTGGTTTTCCGCGGCCCGCGCGGCGGCGAGCAGCGGGTTGCAGCCCATCACCGGGAACCCGATGACCTCCGCGCCGCGGTTGGCCAGCTCGCGCGCGATCTCCGGGAAGAAGCCGTCGTAGCAGACCATCAGCCCGACGCGGCCGAAGCGGGTCTCGAACACTGGGTACTCCTCGCCGGGGGTGAAGCCGCCGTCGACCTCGCCGCGGGGCAGGCAGATCTTGCGGTACTTGCCGGCGACCTCGCCGTCCGGACCGATCAGCACCGCCACGTTGTAGATCAGGTGGCCGTCGCGCTCCACCAGGCCCGGGACGAGGTACAGGTTGTGCCGCCGGGCGAGTTCGCCAAAGAAGCGCGTCGAGGGGCCCGGGATCGGCTCGGCCACGTGGACATAGGTGGAACCGGAGCCGTAGGTGACGACCTCGGGCAGGACGACGAAGTCGGCGCGTTGCCGGGCGGCCTCGGCGACGAGCGGCCCGAACGCCTCGCGGCGGGCCTCCGGGGTGCGGGCGTCGCGCGGGACGAAGTGCACCGCGGCGAGGCGCGCCGTGCGCGGCGGGGGCGGCGTGGTGGCGGTGAGCGCGACCTCGGCCCACTCGACCCGGGCGCGGGGCGCCCAGCGGAACTCAAGCTCCACGACGACGCGGGTCGCGGCCGCGGGCGCGAGGTAGGTGCCGGTCACGGGCACCCAGCCCCCGGGACCCGGCGTGCCGTCGGCGGGGAGTTCCTGTTCCGCGCGGGGCCGTTCGGCGCCGCGGTAGGAGGCGCCCGAGGGGCGGTCGCGGAGGACGCCGCGGTTGCGGTCATCGCGCCAGTGGAGGCGGACGACGGCGGTCTTGCGGCCGTCGCCGGGGCCGCCGCGACGGAGGGCCTGGAACCGGTAGTGTTGCCCGCCTTGGACGGGGAGGGTGGTGGTCCAGCGGCCGACGAGCCCGGGTCGGTCATCCGCGGTGATGACGAAGGCGCCGGTGCGGGCGGGGCCGCCGGCGGGGTCGTAGGCGAAGGCGGGCGCGATCTCCGGGCGCGGGGCGCCGGTGGTCCAGCCGTCGGGGGCGCCGGGCGTGGCGGCGGCGGGGAGCAGGACGGCGGCGAGCAGGAGGAGGGCGGGGAGGAGCCGGCTCATCGGGAGGGGTGACCTGATGCAACCCCGCGGCCCGGCCGAGGCAATGGTTTCCTGCGCCCCTCAGGCCGCCGTGAGGGCGCGCGCGAGGAACTCCCGGTTCGCCCGCGCGTTCCGGGTCGTGGCCTCGGCCGTCTCGCCCACCGCCCCGCCCTCGAGCATCACGGGTCCCGCGAAGCCCGCCCGGCGGAGCCGGCGGAACAGCGCCGCGAAGTCGACCGCGCCCGCGCCCAGCTGGATCATCACCTCGCCGCCCTTCGCCGCGCAGTCCTTCGCGGTGAAGGCCCGCACGTGCGGCAGCAGCGGCTCGAGCTCCGCCACCGGGTCCAGGCCGGTGTAGTGGATGATGTTGCCCGGGTCGTACCAGATCCCGAAGTTCGGGTGGTTCACGCGCTCGACGCAGCGCACGAGGTCCGTCGCGGCCGCGGTGACCCCGCCGTGCGGCTTGGTCACGATCCGCACGCCGAGTTCGGCCCCGTGCGCGGCGGCGTACGCCATCGCGCGGTACCACGTCTCGTGCTGGGCGGGTTTGCCGACGCCGGTGTTGAT
>VHCY01000383.1 GCA_016871595.1 Verrucomicrobiota bacterium | reverse complement strand
TTTCTCGAGGCTGGACTGCAGCCCGACGTGCTTCAGCACTGGTGCTCGTGGCTGAGGATCAGCAATGCGATCGAGCGAGTGGGCGGTGGGGCGTTCATCGAGGTGATCAAGCAGGGACTTCCCGCTGCGACGGTCAGCCTGCACTTCAAGCACGTCATTTACCGCTCGATGGCCAGTCGTGCCCACGTGCTCCATCCTTCGCTGAGGGATTTTACGGGCGTCGCACTCACCGAAGCCCAGCAGCGCGTCAGAAGGATTGATGCTCAATTGAAGCAGTTCGCCCGCGAGGAGGTGCTCTCAAAAGCTTGGGATCGTGGCTTGTCGGCACCGGCCGGCCAATCCTACGGCTCCGTTAAGACCTACACCGAGATGGCGCTGCGGCAAGAAGAAGCGGCACATTCCTCTGCGGGATCTCTTGGCCCGGGCCGGCACGGCGATCCAGTGTTTGAAGCCGTGTTTCATGATGTCACCGATGTCCGTCGCCCAGTTCCTGAAGAAGGACGGTGCGAAGTTTGACCTCGTTGTCTTCGATGAGGCGTCTCAAGTGCTGCCCGAGGACGCGCTTGGGGCCCTGATTCGCGGCAACCGGCTGGTGGTCGTCGGTGATCAGATGCAGTTGCCGCCGACGGACTTTTTTCAGCGCGCGGAGAGCGAGTCGGCAGAGGACATGGACGAAGAGGAGTCCGCGGCGATTCAGGGACTTGAGTCGATCCTTGATAAGGCCGCCGCGGTATTCCAGCCGGCCCGCCGGCTTCTTTGGCACTATCGCTCACGTGACCCCAAGCTGATCGCCTTTTCGAACCGCGAGTTTTACGACAATGCCCTCCAGATTTTCCCTGCGGCGCATCAGGAGCACCCGTCCTTAGGCATCAAACTCGTGGAGGTCCGTGGGACTTATGCCGGTCGTTGTAACCAGAAGGAGGCCAAGGCGGTAGCTGAGGCGGCCGTTCAGTTCATGCGATCGCATCCGACGCGATCCTTGGGCATCGTTGCGCTGAATAGTCAGCAGAGGGACTTGATTGAGAGTAAGGTTGATCGCCTGATCGCGGACGATCCTCAGGCGGCCGAGTACGTCCAGCGGTTTAACGACAGTCTTGAGCCGTTCTTTGTGAAAAATCTGGAGAACGTTCAGGGGGACGAGCGGGATGTGATCTTCATCTCGACCGTATTTGGCCCGGATGCCTCAACAGGGAAGGTCTATCAACGTTTTGGTCCGATCAACAGCCCCGTTGGGCATCGGCGGCTGAATGTCCTCTTTACCCGCGCCAAGCAATCCGTGGCGGTTTTTACCTCGCTGAAGCCCGAGGACGTGCTCGCGGAGGCGGAGGGTGCATCTCGAGGGAGAAGGGCGCTTCGGCAGTACCTCGAGTACGCCCGCTCCGGTCGCCTCGAAACCGGGGCGATTTCAGGCAGATCGGCTGACAGTGATTTTGAGGACTTGGTTCGCCAGCGTTTGGGTCAGGCTGGCTACGAGGTCGATTGTCAGGTGGGTGTTGCCGGTTACTTCGTTGATCTCGGGGTACGGCATCCTGCTCGCAAGTCGCACTACATTCTTGGCGTCGAGTGTGACGGAGCCACCTACCACTCCTTCAAGTCGGCCCGGGATCGTGATCGCTTGCGGCAGGAGATACTCGAGGGGCTCGGCTGGAAGATCCACCGCATCTGGTCCACGGATTGGTTCCAGAACCCCGACGCGGAGATTCGCCGTTTGGTCGAGCGGCTCAAACTGGAGGAGAAGTCGTCGCTCTCGGAGGAGACGGTCCAGTTCGACTGGAAACGATTCTCCGCGCCGGCTACTGACTGGCCTCAGAATACCTCCGGAGCCACAAAGTCGGAGGAGTCGACCCTTGGAGAGGACGAAACGAGGGGGCGCTCGACGGGGCTTAGACTTCCACTCGCTGACGTTGAGACCTATCTGGTCGGGCTTCGCTCGCGGGCCGAAGATAAGGTCCTCGCGGCATTCCAGAGGGCCGTGGACTTTTCCGACGGGAGTCCGCGGACGATCGAGATTGATACCCTGCGGTCAGGCACCCAGCGCATGATGGTCCTTGAAGAGCTCTACAACCGA
>VHCY01000382.1 GCA_016871595.1 Verrucomicrobiota bacterium | reverse complement strand
CGAGCGCGCCGCGCAGTCGTCGCACCCAGGCGAGCCCGGCGTGGGTGGAGGTCGCGACGCTGCCCGGCACATCGAAGTGAAAGACGGATTTGGCCCCGGTGCGCCGTTCGCAGGGGCGTCGCCACCGCGGATCGCCGGCGCGCGGGTTGTTCGCCCGCAGCGAGAGGACGGTCACGCCCGGGGCGTCCGCGGGCCAATGGCGCGTGAAGTCGGCCAGAAACCCGTCCCAATCCGCGGGCAGGGCGTGGCGCTCGAAGTAGGGCAGGGGACAAGAGAGGCCGTGGTCGATCCCGACCAAGGTGGGCGGGCCTGCTGCAAGGGTATCGGTGAGCCAACGGGCGAGTTCGCACCGGCTCCAGCGCCCGCCCGCGGCCGGCGCCGTGATTTCGCACGGCGGTTCCTTCGGGTCCTCGGTGGCGAAAACCCGCAGGCCCGGGACACGGGTCTCGGGGGTGCCCGCCCCGGAATAGTCGATCCCGAGGTAGCGGCGGAAGCGGGGGCGGCGAGGCACGCGCGAAGGGGGGCGGTCGGCGGGCGGAGAGGCAAGCGCGACTTCGCGTTGCGCCGCGGGGCCGTGACCGTTTGCCTGCGAGGGTGAACCTGATCCGCGCGACGGCGCGCCTCCTCATCCTTGGTCTTCTGGCCGGCCTGGGCGGCACGCTTCCGGCGGCGGAGCGGATCGGCGTGGCCCTCTACGGTGGGAACGGGCACCAGCTCCGCTTCGAGAAGTTCCGCGACCATCCCCACGCCCGTCTGATCGCGGTCGCCGGGGTGCGCCAGACCAACCCGCCCGAGGGCGTCAAGGTCGTCACCGGCCTAGACGCGCTGTTGGCGGATCCCGCAGTCGGACTGGTGGTGCTGTGCTCTCCCCGCCGCGCGGACCAGGCGCGCGACGCCATCCGCTGCCTCGAGGCGGGCCGCCACGTGTACGCGGAGAAACCCTCCGCGCTGACGGAGGCCGAACTGGATGCCATCCTCGCGGCCGCCCGGCGCTCCGGGCGCCAATTCCGCGAGATGGCGGGCACCGTTTTTGCGGCCCCCTACGCCGCCATCCGCCGGCACGTGCAGGCGGGAGACATCGGCGAGGTTGTCCAAGTGCTGGTGCAGAAGTCCTACCGCTACGGCGCCGCGCGCCCGCAGGACGAGGCGCTGGACGGCGGCCTGTTCCTGCAGGCGGGCATCCACGGTGCGCGGATGGTCGAGCACGCGGGCGGCGTGCGGATGACCGCGTTGACGGCGGCGGAGACCGGTTTCGGCAAACCGGCCGCCGAGCAGGGCGAGGGCAAACTGGCCGCGGTCGCTCAGGGCCGGCTCGAGAACGGCGGCCTGGTCACGCTCGTGATTAACTACCTGAACCCGGGCGCCCCGGGCCTGCCGCACGGCAACGAGACCCTGCGGATCTTCGGCACGCGCGGGTTCATCGAGTCGGTCGACGGAGGTGCCCGCACGCGATTGGTGCGGAAGGAGGGCGTGATTGAGCCCCTCGACCGCACGCCGGGCCCGGATTATTTCGACGCCTTTGCCGCGCAGCTCGTGGCCGGGAAGCCGATGCCCCTGACCTCGGAGGAGGAACTGAATCCGTTGCGCGTGATGCTGCGGGCCAAGGAGCGCCTGCGGGCCGCGGCCCCGCGTTGAGTTCACCCGCGGCGCGGCGTTTGACTCGCCTGCGGCGCGGCCCACGCTCCGCGGATGGTTTCCCGAGTGCGTCGTTCCCTGCTGGCCGGCCTGGCCTGCCTCCTTCTGGTTCCCGCGGGCGCCCGCGGTGGTTCCGCGCCGGTCTGGGCCCGCGACGGGATGGTGGTCTCCCAGGAGGGCCTGGCCTCGCGGATCGGGCACCAGGTGCTGCGGGACGGCGGCAACGCGATCGACGCGGCGGTGGCCACCGCCTTCGCCCTCGCGGTGACCCACCCGACGGCCGGCAACATTGGCGGCGGCGGTTTCATCGTATATCGCCCCGCGTCGGGCTCACCCCAGGCGTATGACTTCCGGGAGACCGCGCCGGCGGGTTCCTCGCCGGAGATGTGGCTGCGGGACGGCAAGTACGACTTCGACCGCCACCACCTGAGCCACCGCGCGGTGGGCG
>VHCY01000381.1 GCA_016871595.1 Verrucomicrobiota bacterium | reverse complement strand
AGCCCCACCTCGGTGAACCCCGCGGCCTTCACGCCGTCGAGCATCGCGTCGCAGCTCCACTTGGTCCACGGCCGGTTCAGGCAGCCGATGGTCCAGTCCGGCGCGGGGGCCGCGCGCAGCGGCGGGGGCAAAAGGGCGGTGGCGCCGGCGGCGGCCAGGGTCTGGCCGAGGAACGCGCGGCGCGAGCGGGGGGCGGGGGTCATCGGGCGCGACCTTAGGCGGGAACGCGACCGCGCGTCGACCTTTTCGGGCCGCCGCGGTCCGTCCCGCACCGGCTCAGGGCGTGAGCCCGGCCAGCGCGATCACGAGTTCCGCGACGGCCGCGCCGCCGGCTTCCGCGGCCGGGTCCGCCAGCGCCGCCCAGTCGGTTCCCAGGCGCACGCCGCGGCGGGACAAGAGCCCGAGCGCCGCGCCCGGCTCGGTCACCTCCGGCGCCACCCGCGCCGCGACCGCCACCAGCAGGGCGCGGGCGCGGGCGGCCTCGACCGTGGCGCCGGGCCGGACCGCGTTGCGCCAGGCGTTCACGGATGCCTCGGCCGGGGCGAAGTGACCGCGCGCGTGCAGCGCGTCCACCGCCGCCAGCGCGGCGGGATCGGCCGCGCCCACCGGCCCGCGCGCGGCCGCCTCGGCCCGGGGCAGCTCCAGCACGGCGCCGGCCCGCGCCAGCACCTCGCGCAGCCGGGCGTAGGGCACCGCGTGCGGCGAGCCGCCGTGCTCCCGCGCGAGGACGGCCGCCGCGCCCGCCGCCTGGCCGAGCATCAGGAAAACCGGCTCCATCCGGATCGAACCGTAGGCCGCGTGGGTGGATGAGAGGCAGACGGGCACGAGGAGGTTGTCCGCCTCGGTCCGGAGCGGCAGCAGCGCCCGGTAGCTCAGCGGGAAGGCGCGGATGTTCTCGAGAAAGTGTCCCTCCACCCGCAGGCGGCCCTGCTCGTCCGCGTAGAGCCCGACCACGTGCGAATCGAGCGCGTAGGAGGCGAACGCGACGGGATCGGGCACCGTGGTCCGCCGGCGCGCGTCGTTTTCCGTGATGACGTACTCGCCGCGCAGCCGGCGCGCCTCGCGCACGTAGAGCTGGAAGGGCCAGTGGCCGGTGGCGGTGAACTCGTCGCGGGCGAGGCCCCAGCGCGCGACCTCGGCGCGGGTCGCTGCGGGCACGCGCGGGTCGTGCGCGAGGAACCACAGCAGCCCCTGCACGTGATCCCGGTGCTCCCGCCAGCGGCGCTCCCGCTCCTCATAGCCTGCCTCGGCCCAGCCGGTGGCGCCGCCGATGAGGTCGGTCGAGAAGAGGTCCCGGTTGTTGGTGTCCGTTTTCCGGTTCGGCATCGGGGTGAGCGTGAAGAGCCGCGGTCCGGGCAGCAGCGGGCGCCCGGCGATGAAGCGCAGGACCAGCTCGTGCGGCCGCGGATCGTAGTGCTCCGGCCGGGTGAGGGGCACGCGGTTGCCGGGCACATCGGTCAGGCACACGCGGAAGGTGTAGGCCTGCACCCCGGGGTCGGCCTCGCCCTCGGGTCCGGGCGCGCGGGGGGCCACGCCGGGCAGCAGGCCGCTCGCCGGTTTGCCCGGCACCACGAAGGGGTCGATGCCGGTGGTGCGCTCGGGGGGCAGGGAGCGGACACCGTTGAGGGTCTCGCCGTGCTCGCGGTTGGCCTCGCGGCTGGTCCGGTGGCTCACCCCGGCCGCCGCGAGGAGGTCGCCCTCGTAGGTCGCGTCGATGAAGGTCCGGCCGCGGAAACTCCGGCCGTCCAGCAGGCGCAGCGCGGTCAGGCGCGGCCCGGTGCGGTCGACCCCGCCGGCGCGGTCGAGGCGGGCCCCGAGGTGCGCGGTCACGCCCGCCTCGCGCAGCAGGTCGTTGAGGATGCGCGAGGCCACGTGCGGCTCGAAGAACCAGTGCTGCCCGGTCGCCTCGGTGACGTTGAGGGGATGGCGCGGCAGGTAGTCGGCCCGCGTCTCGTGGCGCCAGGCCCGCGGGTCGCGGTAGTGGGCGTGGACGCGCCCGAAGAACTCGCGCGCCAGCCCGCCCACGGCGCGCTTGTCCCCGACGTCGGCCGCGCCGAGCCCGCCGGCGGTCATCCCGCCCAGCGCGGGGCCGGGTTCC
>VHCY01000380.1 GCA_016871595.1 Verrucomicrobiota bacterium | reverse complement strand
TGTCTCCGCCCACCCAGCCGCCGCCGTGGATGTGCAGCACCAGGGGTGTCGGCTGCGTCGCCGTCGCCTGCCAGAAATCGAGCACCTGGCGCGGGTGGTCGCCGTAGGGCACGTTGGCGAGGGTCGGTGGGCGCGATCCGGCCGGATGCCCCGACGCCGGTGCGCCGGAGGCTCCGGTCATTGCGCCGGCCAGCAACAGGCAGAGAAGTCCGACCGCAAGGTGCATGGGGTGGGGCGCGGAGGTTCGTACGTCGCCCAGGGACGGACGGCAAGCGCCGGGCGATCCGGCTGCGCCTTCCTTTGCTGCGAGAGGGTACGGCGAAGACGAACTCATGGGCTGCGCAGGTACACGGCGAACAGCCTGGGGTCCTTCTCCCCGGCGCGTTCGAAGTTGATCTTGAACCGCACCGTCCGGCCTCCGAGATCGGCGAGCGAATCGCGCGGCCATGCGACCGCACAGTCCAGGCCTCCGGTGGCGGCAGTCCGGCCCGCGTGCGGGCCCGAGTATCCGGGCAGCAGGTCGAAGTGCTCGTCCGACACCTCTACGTTCAGCAGACGGGCGTGGTCGGCATTGAGGACGACGCTTCCTCCCTTGGCCGGCAGCCGCACCGGTGCCGACCAGGCAAACCCACGCGTCGGCGTGGGGCCATTCCGGGCACCCCGTGGGTAGAGGCCAAGCGAGCCCCAGCGATCGCGGGGCAGGATCGCGAGACCGATTTCGCCGTGGTAACCCATGCCGTACTCGGCGTTGAGCCAGCGACCGAAGTAGATCCGCGTTTCGTCGCCGACGTTGAGGATGCCGTTGCCCGACTGGGTCAGGATCGTGGGATAGTTGCGACCCGGCACCGGTGTGGAGGGAGCGTCGTGCTGGGAGATGTACGCGTGGCCCTTCACCGGTTCGCGGAAGTGCAGGCCGTCGTTGCTGATCACCAACCCGAGGTCGCAGGAAATCTTACCCCAGCCGAACCAGCCCCATTGCTTGCGGGAGTCTTCGTCACCCGGAACGTTGTGCCAGAGGCCATAGAGTCCGACGCACACGTTGCCGAAGCTCGTCGCGCCCACGCCGAGGTGCACCTGATCGTAGGGCAGCGCGGAGCCCCGGTCCTCCGGGCGCGCGGGCTCCGGCAGGAGAAACGCGCCGACCTCGCCCGGCAGCCAGCGGCCGAACGTCCGACCGATGATCGCTCGTCCCTGGCGGCCGGCCTTGTGACCGCCTTCGCTGAAGGTGACCCGTTGACCGTGCACCACGTGCAGGCCCTGGTGGACGTAGTACGACGCCGATTCGAGAAACTCATCGATGGCGAAGTCCGGCGCCGCCTGCCAGCGGATGCCGTCTGCGCTGGTGGCCGTGCGGAGCACAAAGGTTTTTCCGTTGTGCACGTTGTAGACCATCTTGTAGCGGCGAGCGGGGTCCGGATCGGCTGCGTCTTTGGTTACGTGCACGGCGGCGATCAGCTCGCCCGGCAGCGCGATGGCGTTGTTGCGCCGGCTGCCGCGAAACTCGGCCTGGTTCAGAATCGGTTTCGTCCACTGCACGCCGTCTTCGCTCTCGGCATAGCAGACGGGGCCCTGGGTCAGGTGCTTGAGATCGGCGCGCCGCGCATCGCCGGGCTCCTTCAGCCCGACCGGGTAATACCACATCCGGTAGCGGCCTTCGTCGTGCAGCACGGTGCCGTAAAAGTGCGCGGCGACCTGGTCGGGAGCCGCGGGGTTGTCCTTGTCGGGCGAAACCACGGGTTCGCGGCGGACGGCCGGTTTCGACAGGTGCTCGACGAGGTTTTCGCGGAGCGGGAGCGATTGATCGTCGATGGCCAGGAAGATGGCCTGGCCCGACACGCGGATGCCTGAATGGGGAAAAAAGAACTCCCCTGTCTCGGGCGCCGGCGTGGCTGATGCGGTGAGGTGAGGCAGTCCGGCCACCGCGAGTGCCGCGCAGAGGAGACGAAGCCCGTGCCGCAGGCACGGGGCCGACTCAACCGGGGAACTCACGCGTGTCACCCAGCTAAACACAGCGTCATAATTAATTAGACATGGCACCATGCTCGTCTAGGCTAGCGGCGCATGAAAGCGCTAACGATTTCCGACAGGGAGGAAATGATCC
>VHCY01000379.1 GCA_016871595.1 Verrucomicrobiota bacterium | reverse complement strand
AGCCCAAGCATCGCTTCACGGCCTTCAATCGCTACAATTTCACCCGGGGTGCGTTCAAGGGCTTCAGCGCCAGCCTCGGCATGATCTATACGGGCGAACGTCCGATTACGCCTTCGACCGGACGCGCCTCCCCCAACTGGGGCCCGCTGCCGTCGTGGTGGCGCATCGATGCGATCGTCGGATACAAGTATCGCGCCAAGGGTAGCCGCTACGCGTGGGATTTGTCCGCCAAGGTGACCAACGTTCTCGACAACACGGACATCTACTACGTCGCCGCCAACCACCGTTACACCCTCGATCCGGGCCGCGAATGGCAGGTTGCAACCGGGGTTCGGTTTTAATTTCCATCATCCCCAAGGTGCGCCTGCGTCTCGCCAGTCTCGCCCTCTTCGCCACCGCCGCGGTCGCCCTCGGCGCCGATCGCGCCGCGCTCCCGCCGACCGCCCAACCCTTCCTGACTGCGCCCGCCCTGCAAACCCACCCGCTCTTCGCGGGCCGCGGCGGCCGCGACATCGTCACCGCGCGCAACGGCCACGTGCTCGCCTTCCACGGCAAGGTTCTCCGCGAGAGCGCCGACGGCGGCGCCACGTGGAGTCCGCCGCGCGAGATCGGTCCCGACGCCGGCGGCAAGGTCGTCGTCAACGAGACCAACGGCGACATCCTCTACGTGCGCGCCGACCAGGGATACCTCTGGAAGAGCCGCGACAACGGCCGCACCTGGACCCGCGAATCGATCCGGATCAAGCCGAACAAGTTCAACCACGGCTCGCCCGACTCGGTGCCGCAGTCCGTCGGCGCGTTTCAGCCCGGCGTCACGCTCCAGTTCGGCCCGAAGCAAGGCCGCCTCTTGCTTGCGACGCGCATCATGGGGCCGGCCGCCAGCAACGACGTCGAGTGGCGCCCCTACCACTACAACACCGCGATGTTCAGTGACGACGGCGGCGCCACCTGGCAGGTGGGCGCGCCGTTCCCCGTGCTCGGCTCCGGCGAGGCCGCACTGGCCGAGCTCTCCGACGGCCGCATCCTGTACAGCTCGCGCGAGCACATGAGCGTCGGCAACCGCTACTTCGGCTGGAGCCATGACGGCGGCGAACTCTGGCTGTCGCCGTGGCTCAGCGACACCCTGCCCGACGGCTCGCGCGGCACGTCCTACGGTTGCATGGGCGGCCTCATCCGGCTGCCGATCGCCGGCGCCGACATTCTCCTCTACAGCAACCTCGACACCGACGCCGGCGTGATGCCAAAAAAAATCGGGGGCTCCACCTCCGCCGGCCGCGAGAGAATCACCGTCTGGGCCAGCTTCGACGGCGGCCGCACGTGGCCGGTCAAGCGCCTCGTTTACGCCGGCCCGAGCGCGTATTCGAATCTCGGTGTCGGCCGCGCCGGCACGCCGAGCGCCGGGAAGATCTATCTCCACTTCGAGGGCGGCCCGAAGACCTGCTACGACGGCGTGATGGTCGCCGTCTTCAACCTCGCCTGGCTCCTCGACGGCCGCGACCTGCGGGCTTTGCTCCCGACCCCTTCGGCTCCGCAGCCTGCCTCACTCCGAAAATGATCCCGCACCTCCTCCGTTCGTTCCTCGTCCTCGCCGGCGCCGTGCTCCGCGCGAGTCGATCAAGGGACCCGGGGACGAGAAACTGAACCGGTAGATGAAGGCAATGGCCATGCAAAGGAACCATGCCATGAACCGCCGCGAATTCCTCCAGGCCGCTGCCGCCATCGCCGCTGGGGCACCGGTTTTTGCCCAGCTTCCGTCGAAGCAGGAAGCGCCAAGACCCGTAAGATGACATTGCACGGGCAGCCTGGCGCTTCGCGCCTCGCTTGTCCGCCCCATGTCATCTTTGGGTTCGGCCGCGGGTGGCTTCCTGGAAGATCGCGGTCGCCGCCACCCTGCGACAGGACGCCGCGGCTCCCTTCGGCTGGATTGCCCGCAAACTGAAGGTCGAAAACCTCAACCCCCTGCGCTCCAGCATCCGCCGGAGCCGCCAACTGCACCCTGCACTGGCCTGACCCCTGCTATGGGGAAACGTTGGTCAAGTCTTCTTCAAGGCGGTTTGAGGATTGGGAGCATGGGAGAAGAATGAAGCGGCTCCTTCGCGAACGGCGTCGG
>VHCY01000378.1 GCA_016871595.1 Verrucomicrobiota bacterium | reverse complement strand
TTCTGGCGGGGGTGGCGGTCGTGGTCGCGGCGGCGCTGGCGGTGGGGGTGGCGGCGCGGTTTCCGTCGGCGGGTGGGGCGGTGCCGGGACCGGCGACGTTTCCGATCGGCATGGCGGTGCTGTGGGGGGTGGCGGGCCTGGCGCTGGTCCTGAGCGGGGTGCGACGGACGAAGGCGGCGGAGCCGACTGCGGCCCGGGCAGGCTGGCGCCCGTGGGCGCTGCTGGCGCTCGGGGTGGGCTATGCGGCGGCGATGCCGTGGCTCGGGTTTGTTTCGAGCAGTGCTTTGTTCGTGATCCTGGCGCTGCGGGCGCTGGGTTACCGGCACGGCTGGCGCGCGGCGGCGATCGGATTGTCGGCGGCGTTTGTCGTGTATGGAGTGTTTGGATTCGTGATGAACGTGCCGCTGCCGGAGGGTTTTTTCGGATGAGCGCGCTGCTAACTTCGCTGCCGGAGGTGCTGGCCGCGCTCGGTTCGGGCGCGGTGTGGCTGGCGCTGCTCGCGGGCGTGCTGGGCGGCCTCTTCGTCGGGGCGATGCCGGGACTCTCGGCGACGATGGGGGTGGCGCTGCTGGTGCCGTTCACCTTTGGGCTGCCGATCATGCCGGCGCTGGCGCTGTTGATCGGGGTGTACTGCGGGGCGATCTATGGCGGGACCATCACGGCGGTGCTGGTGCGTACGCCGGGCACGCCGGCGTCGGCGGCGACGATCTTCGACGGCTTTCCGCTGGCGCAGCGCGGCGAGGGCGGACGGGCGCTGGCGGTGGCGGCGGCGGCCGCGCTGGGCGGCGGGCTGATCGGCACGCTCTTGCTGGTGCTGCTCGCGCCGCAGATCTCGGGCTTCGCCCTGCGCTTCGGCGCGCCGGAGTACTGCGCGCTCGCGGTGTGCGGCCTCACGATGATCGTGGCGGTGGCCGCGGATCAGATGCTGAAAGGCGCCGTCGTGGCGCTGGGCGGATTGCTGCTGTCGACGGTGGGCCTCGATCCGATCAGCGGTTACCCGCGGTACATCTTCGGGGCGGTGAGCCTGATGGAGGGGATTTCGTTCATCCCGGCCCTCATCGGCCTCTTCGCGGTATCGGAGGCGTTGCGGCTCGCGGAACCGGGTGCGGAGACCGGCGCACCGGCGGCGCAGCCGCACGGGTGGTGGGTGCGCCGGGTGGACGCGGTGCGGTGCGCGTGGACGACCGTGAAATCGGCGGCGATCGGGACCTTCGTGGGCGCGATGCCCGGAGCCGGATGTGACATCGCCGCGTTTCTCGGCTACAGCGAGGCGAAGCGTGCGGCGCGGCCGGACGAACGGTTCGGGAAGGGCGAGGTGAAAGGCGTGGCAGCGCCCGAGGCGGCGAAGACGGCCGCGACCTCCGGGGCGATGATCCCGCTGCTGTCGCTTGGCGTGCCGGGCGACTCGGTCACGGCGGTGATGATCGGAGCGTTCGTGATCCACGGGCTGCAGCCGGGGCCGCTGATGTTCAAGGAGCAGCAGGGGCTGGTGCACGCGGTGTTCGCGCTCGTGCTGCTGGCCCACCTGCTCGTGTTTGCGTTCGGCACGCTGGGGGCGCGGGTCTTCCTGCGGCTGGTTAACGTCGACCGGCGGTTGCTGGCGCCGGTGATCCTGCTGTTGTCGGTGGTCGGGGCGTACGCGATGCGCGGCAACCTGGCGGATGTGTGGCTGATGCTCGGGTTCGGCGCGCTGGGTTACGCCATGCAGCGCGGCGGTTACCCGGTGGCGCCGCTAATCCTGGCGCTGATCCTCGGGCCGATGGCGGAGGAGAACTACCGGCGGGCGCTGGTGATGTCGGACGGCAGCCACACGATTTTCCTCACCCGGCCGATCGCGGTGGTGCTGCTGGCGCTGGCGGTCGCGACCGTAGCGCTGTCCGCCTGGCGGCGGCACCGGCGACAACCAGGGTCCGAATCGCACGCTTGAGGGCAGATCGTTTGTTTCCCGTGTCCAATCCACGCTGCGGGATTGATCGAAGTAACTCCCGATACCGGTGAGAGGGACGCCGGAACTGCTCCACCTTTGATGTCAGTCTGAGGCGTTGGTTGATATGGTGGGGTTGGCGGTCGTTGGCAATCTCAGGCGGAGGGACGGACCGGCTTGGCGGTCCGGC
>VHCY01000377.1 GCA_016871595.1 Verrucomicrobiota bacterium | reverse complement strand
ATCGACCTTGGCTCCGGGTCGGCCGGCTACAAGGGCTACGGCTCGGTCGTGCGCAAGCCCGTGACGGAGGCGGACCGCGCCGCCTTCGCCGCCTTCAACGCCCGGCAGACGAACCCCGCGGCCCGCCGCGCCCCGGTGGGCGAGGTGGAGAGCATCATCGACAACTACATCAACCTGAGCGGCCGCGACCTCGAGGGCTACGAGGTCGGCGTCCAGTGGCGCGGCCCGCGCACCCGCTTCGGGGCCTTCAGCTTCAACGGCGACCTCACGCGCTACATCCGCCGCCAGTCCCAGGGCGACGCGGCCGCGCCGGTGCTCAACGAGCTGGACCGTAACGGCCGCGTCCGCTGGCGCGCCAGCGCCTCGCTCGCGTGGCGCCACGCGGGGTGGTCCGCGGGCTGGTTCACCAGTTACTTCCACTCGTTCGTCGACCTGTCCGCCGCGACCACGGAGCCGGTCTACCGCGCGCTCGGGCAGCCGGACTACATCCGCGTGTTCAATGACAACGGCATCACCCGCTACGTCCTGCGCGTCGACCCGGTGTTCAACCACAACGCGTGGGTCTCCTACCGCTTCGACCGCGAGACGCGCGACTGGCGCCGCGGCGTCTCGCTGCGGCTGGGGATCAAAAACGTCCTCGACACGGAGCCCTCGCTGGCCGACGAGACCTACGGCTTCGCTGGGGGCTCCGCCAACCCGCGCGGTCGCCAGGCCACGTTCGAGATCACGAAGCGCTTCTGACCCTTATGCCCCGCCTCACCCTCCTGTTCCTCGCCGCGCTCCTCCCGCTCGCGGCCGCGCCCAAGCCCCACCCGGACACCACCGGCTGGCAGCCGCTCCTCGCCCCGGACCTCGCCGACGCGAACCTCAAGCCGGGCAGCTGGGCCTGGGACCAGGGGATGCTTGTCGCCCGCACCCACGACACCCTCTGGACCAAGCGGCCCTACGGGGACTTCATCCTCGACCTCGAGTTCAAGGTCGCCGCCGAGTCCAACAGCGGCATCTTCCTCCGCTCGGGCGACCCCGGCAAGGTGCTCGCGGCCCTCGAGATCCAGGTGCACGAGACCGGCGATTCCGCTCTCTACGGCGAGGTCGGTTCCATCTACAACGCCAAGGCCCCGTCCCGCCGGATGGCGCGCCCGACCGGCGAGTGGAACCGCTTCACCATCACCTGCCGCGGGAGCCAGGTCTCGCTGATCTTCAACGGTGAGGAGGTCTACGCGGTGGACCTCGAGGACTGGAAGGAGGCGCGGCGCAACCCCGACGGCACCGCCAATAAGTTCCCGGTCGCCCTGCGCGAGTTCAGCCGCCGGGGCCCGATTGGCCTGCAGGGCCTGCACGGCAAGGCGCAGGCGCCGGTCTGGTACCGCAACCTGCGGATCCGCGAGCTGCCCTGAGCCCCCCGATGAAACCCCCGTCCTGGCTCCTCGCGGCCCTCGCCCTCGGGTCCCCCGTCCCGGCCGTAGAGATCGTCGCCCATCGCGGCGCCTCGCACGACGCGCCGGAAAACACCCTCGCGGCCCAGGCGCTGGCGTGGGAGCAGGGGGCGGACCTGGTGGAGACCGACGTCCACCTCACGCGCGACGGCGAGCTGATCGTCATCCACGACAAGACCACGCCGCGCACCACGGGCCGCCCCGGCGTGGTGGCGGAGCTGACCCTCGCGGAGCTGCGGGGGCTCGACGCCGGGACGTGGAAGGATCCGCGGTTCCGTGGTGAGCGCCTGCCGACCCTTCACGAGCAGCTCACGCGCATCCCCGCGGGCAAGCGGATGCTGGTCGAGCTCAAGGTCGGCCCGGAGATCGTGCCCGCGCTCGCCCGCAGCCTCGCCCGCTGCGGCGCCACGCCGGCGACCGTGACGCTGATCAGCTTCAACGCCGCGACCCTCCACGCGGCCCGGCGCGCCCTGCCCGGCTACCGCACGCTGTACCTGATGGGTTACAAGGCACCCGCGCCCGGCGATCCCAAGGCCAAGGCGCCGCCGCGGATCGACGACGTGATCGCCGAGGCGCGCGCCGCCGGCTTCACCGGGCTCGACCTCCAGCACACGTGGCCGCTCACCCCCGCGGACGTCGCCCGCATCCGGGCCGCGGGCCTCGAGCTGCACGTCTGGACGGTGG
>VHCY01000376.1 GCA_016871595.1 Verrucomicrobiota bacterium | reverse complement strand
GCGGACATCCCGAGCGTCTGGGCGAGGGAGACGAGGAAGTGGAAGAGGTCGACGACCTCGACGCGGGCGTTCTGCTCGTCGAACTTCTGGTACTTGGCCCACCATTTCCACGGGACGCTGTCGACCAGCTCGGCGGTCTCCTGCTGGAGGGCGCGGGTGTAGTTGAGGACCCAGCGGGCCTTTTCCTCGTCGGTGGGGGGCGGCAGGTTGACGCCGATGCGGCGGTTGAGGGCGTCCTGCATCCGGAAGATCTCCTCGAGCTTGTCCATAAGGCGCAGGCTGGGCGGGGCGGGGGAACGCTGGCAAGCCGCTTCGGAATTGCCTCTTGCCACTCCCGGGAGGGTCCGCGAGGGTGCACGTTCCGGCCGTCGTTGAGCGCTTCCGCGTTCCGTCGGCCAACCCAGGCCGCCCGCGCGATCCCGCGTTCCGGGCCGCCGTCCTACAAAACAAACATATGTCAGATCCAGCCCCGTCAGGCGCGCCGCTTCCGGACCGCGCCGACCCTTCCGCCCCGGCGCCTGCGCCCGCGGGAGCCCCCGTCGCGGCGTCCGCCGCGCCCGCCCAGCCCGCCCCCGCCTTTGGTTCGTTCGGTGCCACCCGTGGCACTGGCCTGGCCCGGGGCAAGCGTCCGCAACCCGCCAGCGCCGGGTCCGCCGCGCCCGCCGCCCCGGCGGGCTACAAGCCCAGCTCCCTTGAGGTCATCACCCCGAAGAGTGAGTTCAAGAATCCCTTCACCGGCGAGGTCGCGGTGACCACGCCCCGGGCCAACGAGCCCGAGCTCCCGCCGGCGCCGCCCCCCGCGGCTCCCGCCCCGGTGGCGATCGCCCCGGCTCCGGTCCCCGCGCCCGCGCCGGCTCCGACGCCCGCTCCGGCGGCGCCGGTCGCGGAGGAGAAGGCGGAATTGAAGATCATCCCGCCCGAGGCGCCCCGGCGCAGCGAGGTGCGATGGGAAACCCCGGCCCCCGGCGCACGCCGGGAGGACCGCCCCCACTTCCAAACCTCGCGCGAGCGCCGCGAGACGGCCGAGGGCCGCGAAGGCGGCCGCGGATTTGAGCCCCGCGAGGGGCGCGAAGGCCGGGAAGGCCGTCGCTTCGAGCCCCGGGAACCCCGGGAGCAGCGCGAGCCCCGCGAGGGGCGCCGGGATGACCGCCGCGGCGAGGGCCGTGGCCCGCGGCATCCGGCTCCCGAGCCGACGCCGGCGCCGGCGCCCGAGAAGCGCGGCTTCTTTGGCTGGCTGAAGGGCCTGTTCCGGCGCAAGCCGAAGCCCGCGGCTCCGGCCGAGGGCGAGGCCCGCTTCCCCCACGGGGACCGCCACCGGAGCCACGGCGGCCGCCAGGACCGCGGTCCCCGCCCGGAAGGCCAGGACGGCTATGACGGTCCGCGCCGGCGGCGCCGCCGCGGCGGCCGCGGCCGCAACCGCGGTGACCGCGGCGACCGGGGCCCGCGCCCCGAGGGCCAGCAGGGCGGCGGCGCGATCTGAGCGCCGTTTCCGCTTAAGCCTTGCGGGGCGCCGCCTCGCCCCCGCATCTCAAGGGCGTCCTCCGGGACGCCCTTTTTCCTTGGGCCCGTCCCGACCTTATGGCCGATCTCATCGTCAACGGCGGCAAAGCGCTCGCCGGTACCATCACTCCCTCCGGCAACAAGAACTCCGTGTTGCCGATCCTCTGCGCGAGCCTGCTCACGGACGAGACCGTGACACTCGCGAACGTCCCGGCGATCACGGACGTGGAGAAGCTGGTGGCCTTCCTGCAGGAGCAGGGCTCGCGCATCAGCTGGGACCGGCCGGCGGGCACGATGACCCTCGACCACCGGGGCTTCGAGCCGGGCCGGATGAAGGGCGAGCTGCCCTCGGGGATGCGTTCCGCGGTGCTCCTCTTCGCGCCCCTGCTGCGGCGGATGAAGCGCCTCCGCATCCCGGTGAACGCGGAGGGCTGCTCCCTCGGCATCCGCGAACTCGACCCGCACCTAGAGATTCTGGCGTGCCTCGGCGCGCGCCTGGAGCGGGGGCGCGAGGTCGTCCTGCGCCTGCCCCGGCGCTTCCGCGGGGCGCGGCACTGGCCGGACTATATGTCGGTGACGGCCACCGAGAACTTCGTGATGGCGGCGGTGCTCGCGGAGGGCA
>VHCY01000375.1 GCA_016871595.1 Verrucomicrobiota bacterium | reverse complement strand
CTTCTCCACCACCGGGGTCTTGCCGGTGCCCCCGACCGTGAGGTTCCCGACCACGACCACGAGGCAGCCCAGCGGCTGGTCGTGAAAAATGCGGTGCCGGTAGAGCCAGGCGCGGGTCTGCGCCGCAGCGCTGAAGAGCCACGACAGGGACTGCAGGAAACCGCCGTAGATGGCGGTGCCCGCGCCCGCGCGCCGCCCGTAGATCACGTCGACGGTGAAAAGCTCGAGGGCGTTGAGCTGCTTCTTGAGCCAGGAGGAGGACATTCGCGCGGGCGCGAAACCTAAGGTTGACGCGTCCGGCGGCGTAAACAGTTTTCGCTCGCCCGGCTTCCCGCCGGACGCCTTTCCGCCCTATGAGCTACAAACTTTTTATTCCCGGCCCGATCGCCGTCTCCGAGAAGACCCTCCGGGCGATGGCCCGCCCGATGATCGGCCACCGCAGCCCCGACTTCGTCGCCCTTTACAACTCGATCCAGCCCGGGTTGCAGGCCCTCGCCGGCACCCGCGACCCGGTTTACCTCTCCACCAGCAGCGCCTGGGGCGTGATGGAGGGTGCCCTGCGCAACGTCACCCGGCGCAAGGTCCTCAACTGCATGAACGGGGCGTTCTCGGACAAGTGGTACGACGTCTCCCTCCGCGCCGGGAAGGCCGCCACCGCCCTCAAGTTCGACTGGGGCAAGCCCGTGGACCCCGACGCGGTGCGCCGCGAGCTCGCCACCGGCAGCTATGACGCGATCACCCTCATCCACAACGAGACCTCCTGCGGCTGCATGAGTGACCTGCCCGCGCTGATGCGCGTCATCCGCGAGTTCCCCGAGGTCATCTCGATCGTCGACACCGTGAGTTCCTTCAGCGCGATGCCGGTCCCGAAGGACGAGCTCGGCATCGACATCCTCATCACCGGCTCGCAGAAGGCGCTCGCCCTGCCGCCCGGCCTCGCCCTCGTCTCCGCCTCCGCCCGCGCCCTCGAGCGCGCCGCGGGGATGGACGGGCGCGGGTACTATTTCGACCTGGTCGAGTTCCAGAGGAACCACGAGCAGGGGATGACCCCGAGCACCCCGGCGATCTCGCTGATCTACGCGCTGCAGTCCAAGCTCGAGGACATCGGCGCGGAGGGCATCGCCAACCGCCACGCCCGCCACGCCCGGCTCAACCGCACCGTGCGCGAGCACGTCCTCGCCAAGGGCTTCACGATGTTCCCGCCGCCGGGCTTCGGGTCCGTGACGCTCAACTGCTTCGCGAACAACCTCGGCTACGACCTCGGCGCGCTCAACAAGACGCTGAAGTCCAAGCACGGCCTCGTGATCGACGGCGGCTACGGGAAACTCAAGGGAAAGACCTTCCGCATCTCGAATATGGGTGACGAGACCGACGCCACGATCACCGCGATGCTGGCCGCCTTCGACGCCGCGCTCGCCGAGACCCCGCGGATCGCCGCCGCCTGAGCGGCGGACGACGCGGAACCCGCGCGGCAAAAAAACTAGGTCTTGCACTTCGCGGGCGCGCCGGTACCGGGTCGCGTCCCATGAAGTCACTCGTCATCGCCGAGAAGCCGTCCGTCGCGGCGGACCTCGCGCGCGCGCTCGGCAAGATCCCCAAGAAGGGGGACCACTACGAGAACGACGAATACGTCATCTCCTACGCCGTCGGCCACGTGGTCGAGCTCGAGATGCCGGAGGACATCGACAAGAAGAAGTACGGTTTCTGGCGGCTCGAGACCCTCCCGATCATCCCGGAGAAGTTCGGGCTGAAGCCGATCGAGGACGCGAAGGAGCGCTTCACCGCGGTGAAGAAGCTCCTCGGCCGGAAGGACGTCGGCCAGGTCGTGAACGCCTGCGACGCCGGGCGCGAGGGCGAGCTCATCTTCGCCTACCTGTACCAGCTCGCGAAGTGCCGGCTCCCGGTGAAGCGCGCGTGGATGCAGACGATGACCACCGAGGGCATCCGCGAGGCCTTCCGCAACCTCCGCGACGGCGAGCGGATGGCCGGCCTGGAGCAGGCCGCCCGTTGCCGCAGCGAGAGCGATTGGCTGATCGGCATCAACGGCACCCGGGCGCTAACGAAGCGGATGTTCGGGTCCCGCGCCGGAAACGTCGCCTCCGTCGGCCGCGTCCAGACCCCGACCCTCGCGATGGTCTACGCCCGCGAGCTGGAGATCCGC
>VHCY01000374.1 GCA_016871595.1 Verrucomicrobiota bacterium | reverse complement strand
TGATGGTCCGCGTGCCCGTCACCACGATCTCCGCCGACGAGCGCGATCTCAGCAAGCTGTACTCGGGCGCCTCCAAGAACGCCAACCGCACCCGCAGCCAGTCGGCCATCTGGCAGGGGTACCTTTTCGGGGACAAGCTCGTGGGCCTCGTCGGCTGGCGCGAGGACGAGTTCGACCTCCGCGACGCCGGCCCCGCCCGCCTCGCCTCGGTCACGGGCGAGACCGACCCGTTCAATCCCGCCTGGACCCTGCCGGCCCAGCCCACGATCTACGCCAAGGACTCGACCGTGAGCTGGAGCGGCGTGCTCCACGCGCCCGACTGGGTCCGCCGCCGCCTACCCCGCGGCACCGACGTCAGCCTCTCGTACAACGAGGCCCGCAACTTCCGCCCCTCCTCGACGATCGCCGACGTTTACGGCCGCCCCTTCGCGCCGCCCGCCGGCCGCACCAAGGACCTCGGCATCACCCTCTCGGCGCTCGAGCGGAAGTTCACCCTGCGCGTGAACCGCTACCGCACGACCCAGACGAACGACTCCGCGACCTTCTACAACACGTTCTGGCCCGGCAACGACGTGGTCCGCGCGATGAACGGCCTGCGCGGCTCCAACACGAACGAGGTCCTGATCAACAAGTGGTTCGGCTTCACGCCCTCCGACCCGCGCTACCTGCCGCTGCGCGCGAGCCTCACGAACCCCGCGCAGGCCGCCGTGCTCAACCCCGGGCTCACCGCCGCCGAGACCACCGCGCGCAACCTCTGGTTCACGCAGCGCACCCGCGAGGAGTGGCTCCGCCCGGTTGACCCGCTCCTCGCCCAGACCTGGAACTTCACCCAGGCCCCCAACGGCGGGAACTGGAGCGCCACCCGGCCGCCGAACGTGGGCAACGTCGCCGACACGGTCTCGGAAGGCTGGGAGTTCGAGGGCACCTTCAACCCGCTGCCGCACTGGCGCCTCACCTTCAACGCCGCCCGCCAGGAGGCCAGCCGCGCCAACGTCGGGGCCGATTTCACGGAGTTCATCAACCGCAACCTGCCGCTCTGGACCGAGGGCAACGGCAAGCTCGCGACCAACATCCGCGAGATGGAGGGCTTCGAGGACATCATCTACTTCAACTCGTTCGGCACCTCGCAGCTCGGGAACCTCGCGATCATCAATATGTACGTGCCCTACCTGAACGCGCTCGCCGCCAACGGCTCCCCGGTGCAGGAGCTCCGCCGCTGGCGCTTCAACGCGGTCACGAACTACGACTTCCGCACCGGCCCGCTCAAGGGCTGGAGTGTCGGCGGCGCCGCCCGCTGGCAGGACCGCGTCGCCATCGGCTTCCCTGCCAAGCAGAACGCCGCCGGGGCCTGGGTCTACGATGTCACCCGCCCCTACTACGGGAGCGCCCAGATCAACTACGACCTCTGGTTCCGCTACGGCCGCCGCTTCCTCACGGACAAGGTCCGCTGGAGCGTGCAGCTGAACATCCGGGACGTCTTCGGCAGCGAGGACCTGATCGGGGTCACCGCGCAACCCAACGGCCAGGTCGCCAGCGCCCGCATCCCGCAGCCGAACAAGTGGACGATCACGAACTCGTTCGAGTTCTGACGCCCGCCCGCGGCGCGTCGGCGCCGCCCCGCCTTACGCCGCCCGCCCCGCCCCGGCCCGGCCCGGGGGCGGCGGCGCGGCCGCCCGCAGGACGCGGTGGTTGACCGGCCGGCGCTGGTCCACGGTCAGCGGCGGCAGGTCCGGCAGGGAGTCCGCCCGCGCCTCGCGCAGCCAGTACCGCGCCAACGCGCGGAAATTATCCCAGCGCTCCGCGAGGAAGTGGTCCCGCGGGGTCATCGCCTGCCCGTCGCCCACGAGGGGCGGCGCCCCGGCGGCCTGCCGCAGCAGGCTGCGCCACTCGGTGAGCAGGCGGTCGAGGTCGCCCCGCCCCGCGGTTTCCACGGCCTCGAGCACCTCCCGGCTCCGCGCCCCCTCGGCCACCACCGCGCGGACGGCCTCCGCCGCGCCGGCACCGTACTGCACGGGCACGCCCTCCCGCAGCCAACCCTCGATGGTCAGCCGGCGGTACGCGCGGCCGCAGGCCTCCGCGAGCCGCCCGAGCCAGCGCGGGTTGGTCCCGGTGAACCGGTCGCCCGCGAAGAGGTTCGCCGTGTCGAACAAAAGGTCGTCGAGCGGGTA
>VHCY01000373.1 GCA_016871595.1 Verrucomicrobiota bacterium | reverse complement strand
CGTCGTAACCGCCGAAGACATACCAGCCGCGCGGCTGCTGCGGGCGCGGCTCATACTCGCCCGCGTAGCGTCGGTGGAACCAATACACGTTAGTCACGAAGCCCAGCTTCCGGTCGTCGAAGACCAGTCGCAGCGCTCCAAATCCGTCGCTCCGCATCGCCCCGGAAACACTACTTCGCGATTCGCAGAGAGCAGGACGAATCACGGCACTCCAGATCCCCTGGCCACGAATCGGTCACCACGCCTTTCCGCACCACAAATCCCGAGGTTGACTTTCCCGGAAGTCCATGTGAATTTAGAACACACACAACTGCATGCAGTTTATTAAACCATCCTCCCGCCGCTGGACATCCCCCGTCACCCGCTGGCGTTCCCGTGCGGTTCGCCCCGCGTCCGCCGACCCGGAACCCGCCGCACCGACCCTTGTGGACCAGGCCTACGAGGCCATCCTCGAACGCATCCTCAACGGCCGCCTCCCAGAAGGCGCCACCCTGAGCGAAGTAGCCGTGGCCGCCGACCTGGACATGAGCCGCACGCCCGTGCATGATGCGCTGCGCCTGCTGGCGATCGACGGATTCGTGATGCAGGAACGCAACCGCCGCGCCCAGGTGGCGGGCTTTTCCGCGGACGATCTGTTCGAGGTCTTCGAGATGCGCAAACTTCTCGAAGGCCACGCTGCCGAACTTGCCGCCGGGCGCATGGACAGCCGCCAGCTCGCCCCGCTCCGGGCCACCGCGAACTCATTGTACGACGGCCTCAACGCGCGCGATTGGAATCACCGCTGGACTGACTTCGACACGGAGTTCCACCGTGCTATCGCCGAGGCCAGCGGCAATTCCCGCCTCAGCGCGGACATCTACCGCTACCGCCTCCTGCACCGCGGCATCAACCGCTTCTCCACGGACGCGAAATCGCTGCGCCGCGCGCTGGCCGAGCATGAATCAATCCTTGCCGCACTGGAGGCCCGCGACCGGATCGCCGCCCGGGAACAGATGGTAGCGCACATCCAAGCCTGGCAGGAGTTCTTCACCGCCCGCTTCAACAAGCCGAAACGGGAGGCCCGCACCGTTCGCCCCGCTCGCTCGTGAAAAATCACTGCAATCACCACCTCATTGCAGCGGTCGCCCTGCTGCTCTGCTTGCTCTGCACTGAATCTGGCGCCCTTGCGGAAAGCGGCTTCACGCCTTCGGCAAAAGTCCGCGCCCTTCTTGGCAAAGACATCACCGGTGCGCTGGCCGCGGCGACCTCGGTGGAAGTCTTTCGCCTGGGAAAAGAAGCCGCTGGTTCCCCGCCCGCGCCCTTCGTCGAGCGGTTCATCGTCGCCCTGGCTCCGGCCCCGCCTGCGGACTTGCTGGCCCGCGCGCTCGCGGTCTTCAACGCGGACGCCACTTATTTCTCCTCCGATTCCAAGGGCTGCGATGTCGGTGTTGGCTTTCGTTTTCAGACCGCGTCCGGCGCAGTGCTGAACGTGCGGTGCTGCATGAGCAAGGGGAATGTGCTGGCCGAGGTCCTCGACGCTTCCGGCGCGTTCGTGACCAGACGCGACCTGCGCGGCTTCCGCGATGATCAGGCCGCGCCGATGCGGGCGCTGGCGGCGGCGCTCTTCCCCGAGGATGCCGAGATTCAGAAACGCGCTCCGAAACCCGCAGACGGCGCGGTGGCAAATGCGGTCCCCGCCAAGGTGGCCGCGCCGGCGCCGCCGACCAAGCCTCTCGCGCCGCCCCGCCCGGACGATTCCGTTGACCCCGCTCCGCTGAAGCTCGGCAAACCCGGAGAAGTCATCCATCAAACAGCAATCAAACTAAAGCAGCCCAAGAAATCCGCCGACCGCGCTGAAGGCGGACCGAACCACGTGCTCTTCACGCTCTGGATTCCCGAGGGACTCAAGACCGTCCGCGGCATCTACCACACGCCCTTCAATCTCGATACGGTTGAGAAGGAACAATCGCGGGCCATGGCGCGGAATTGGGGCTTTGCGCTAGTCGGCGGCAACCTCATGCGCGTGAACCGGGCGGAGATGGGGCCCGCATTTGTCGCTGGCCTTGCGGATCTCGCCAACCGCAGCGGCCACGCCGAGCTCGCCCACGTCCCGCTTCTCTTCTCCAGCATGTCCGCCGGCACCGGCATGTGCCTCGCGCTCGCCGAGCACCTGCCCGGGCGCACCCTCGCCTGCGGGCTCGTCGCC
>VHCY01000372.1 GCA_016871595.1 Verrucomicrobiota bacterium | reverse complement strand
CAACGCCAACCGCGAGGTCGACTGGCGCGACCTCAGCCAGTACCGCCTCAACACCGCGCAATCCACGCCGCGGCCGATCCGGGACAGCCTCTCCAACGCGAAGGTGGACGTCCGCCGCGCGCTGACGACGCTCCCCTTTCCCGCCGCCGTGCAGGTGGGCGCGCTCTCGCGCGTGAAGGTGCGCGACGTGCGCCGCCAGAGCATCAACTGGACCTACCTCGGCCCGGACGGGAACGCGAACACCCCCGACTCGCCCGCCCCGTACGGGATGCGCAACTACGTCAACCAGCCCGAGTTCTTCGGCCTGTCCTCCCTGCCCTTCGTCTCCCTTTACCGCGCGTGGGACGGCCTCGCGGCCAACCCGAACCTGTGGACGAAGACGCCCGCGCAGGTGGTGACCGAGGAGCAGTTCCGGATCAACAACTCGGAGCGGCTCGAGGAGGGCGTGCAGGCCGGCTACGTGCAGGCCGAGTTAGGCCTCTTCCACAACCGGCTGCGGGTCGTGACCGGGGTGCGGCGCGAGCGGACGCGCGCGCAGGGCGAGGGCCCGCTCTTCACGCCGGACGCGGTGTGGCAGCGCACCGCGACGGGCGCCTTCGCCCGCGCCGCGAACGGCGCCCTGATCCGCCGCCCGGAGGCCGGCGCCGCCGGTTCCCTCGAGGAACTGCGGCTGATCCGGAAGGACCGCGGCCTGCAGGCGGACCGCACCTACGCCGGCAATTACCCGAGCCTCCACGTCACGTGGAGCCTGCGCGAGGACCTGCTGCTCCGCGCGGCCTACGCGCGCACCTACGGCCGGCCCGACTTCACCAACATCATCCCCAACGCCACGATCGACGAGAACGAGCTCAACGACATCACGCCCGATCCGGACGCGATCCCGGGCACGATCAACATCCGCAACACCGGCCTGCGCCCGTGGACGGCCGACAACTTCGACCTGTCGCTCGAGTACTACACCCCGCAGGGCGGCCTGTTCAGCGCGGGCGCCTTCCGCAAGGACATCGCCGACTTCTTCGGCAACGTGGTGAAGCTGGCGACCGAGGCCGACCTCGCGCAGCTCGACCTCGACCCGCGCTACCGCGGCTGGCGCCTGACCACGACCTACAACCTGCCGGAGGCCGCGCGCGTCTCCGGCATCGAGTTCAACATCCGCCACTCGCTCGCGCCGCTCGGCGCCTGGGGCCGGCCCTTCCAGGCCTTCGCCAACGGGACCAAGCTGAAGCTCGAGGGCGGGAAGGACGCCGAGTTCGGCAATTTCGTGCCCGAGAGCGCCAACTGGGGCCTCACCTACGCGCGGCGGCCCGTCACCGTGATGCTCAAGTGGAACTACCGCGGCACCCAGCGCCGCGGCGCCCAGCCGGCCTTCGGCGCCGACGGCTACGAGTACGTGCGGCGCAAGGTTACCGTCGACCTGAACCTCGACTGGCAGCTGCGCCGCGAGCTGTTCGTCTACCTGAACGCGCAGAACGTGTTCGACCGTCCGGAGATCCTCGAGCGCCGCGGGTCCCTGACCCCGGCCTACGCCCGCCGCTACCAGGAGATGACCCACGGCGTGCAGCTCACGCTCGGCGTGAAGGGGTCGTTCTGAGTCACTTCGCCCCCGGGCCGCCGTCCCGGGGAATTCCGGCCGCCCGGCCGGCTGGCTCGGTGGCACTCGCCGACCAACCGACGGGGCGCGCTTTACCTGCGCGCCGACCTTCGTTTGATTCTCCGCCGTCACCCCGTCCGCCCCGTGTTCCCCGCCGCCGCCCTCCTCGCGTCCCGCGCCCGCCTCCTGCTCGCCACCCTCGCGGGGGCCGGAGCCGCCGCGGCGGAGGTGGACTTCAACCGCGACGTCCGGCCGATCCTCTCCGACAAGTGTTTCCACTGCCACGGCCCCGATGAGCAGGGTCGCAAGGCCAAGCTCCGCCTCGACACCCGCGAGGGCGCCCTGCGCGAGCGCGACGGCCAGCGCGTGATCCTCCCGGGCCGCGGCGCCGAGAGCGAACTGCTGCTCCGCGTCCTCAGCCCCCACGCGGACGAGGTGATGCCGCCCCCGGAGGCGAAGATCGGCCGCCTCACCCCGGCCGAGATCGACACGCTCCGCCGCTGGATCGACGCCGGCGCGGCCTACCAGGAACACTGGGCCTTCGTCCCGCCCGCGGCCCCCACCCTCCCGCCCGCGGCCCTCCGCGCCGGGCCGGCCCCGCGCAACGGCA
>VHCY01000371.1 GCA_016871595.1 Verrucomicrobiota bacterium | reverse complement strand
CTGCCACTGGTCGTCGAGGCGGGCGACGTGGGTCCACCGCTGGTCGAGGCCGGGGGTGCCGCCCTGATCGTTGTAGTGCGCGAAGCAGGCCCACCAGAAGCCGTCGCGCCGTTCCGCCCAGGTCAGCGAGCCGGGCCGCAGGCCGAGGCTCAGGCTGCGCACGGGGGTGAGCGTCCGCGGATCAAAGAATTCCAGCGAGCTCATCATCGGGACCTGCGGGAAGTTCGAGTGGGCGAGGACCAGCAGGCCGTCCTGGATGAGGCCGCCGTTGAGGTGGATCGTGGCCCCTCCGCGCAGCCCGACCCATTCGGCGACCCGCTCCCCGGTGCGCTTGTCGTACTTGCCCACCACGAAGTTCCCGATGCCGTAGAAATGGTCCGCGTCCACGGCGACGCCCTGGTTGGCCCCGCGGGGCCGCCACCGGCGCAGCTCCTGCGCGACGAGGCCGTGGCGGGTGAGTTCCGGGACGGGGGCGCGGGGCAGGGCGGCGTACCAGGCCTGTTCCGCCGCGCGCGCCGGGTCGGCGGCGGGCGGGGGCGGGGCGGGGTTTTCGGCGGCCGGGCTGCGCGGGGCGGCGGCGCCTAGGAGGGCCGCCAGCAGGAGGAACGGGGGGCGGGAGCGGGCGGGCATCGGGGAAAGGGGCGCGCCGGCGGCGGGCCGGCGCGGGCGGGAGACTGGCCCCGGCGCGGGCGGGCGGGCGAGGCCGAAGCCGGCCGTCACGGGAATTTCACCCGAGGTCCGGGCCGCGAGGGGAAGGGCGTTCAGCCGTTCTTCTTACCCTTGCCGGCGCGCGGGGTCGCGTCGGGGTTGGGGGGCCGCGGGAGGCCGTCATCGGGCTGGTCCCAGAGGCGGAACGGGTCGTCGTGGCGGCGCATCTCGGCGAGGAGCAGCGCCTGCAGCTCGCGGAGCTTGGCCGCGTGGCGCGGGTCGCCGGCGAGGTTCACCTGGTGCGGGGCCGGGCGGCGGCCGGTCAGCGCGACCACCGCGGGATCGTGGTGCGCGGCGAGGAACTCGTCGGGGTTCTCGCGGAGGTTGAACAGCTGGAGCTCGCGCACCTTGCCGTCGAGGACGTCGTGCTGGACGAGTTTCCAGTCGCCGTGGCGGACGGCGCGCACGCCCGGCCGGGTGCCGCCGCAGTAGACGCCGTAGAGGGTGTCGCGGACGGTGGCGGCGCGGCCCTCGAGCACGGGGCGGAAGCTGCGGCCCTCGTTGGTGGCGGGCGCGGGGATGCCGGCGAGGTCGCAGTAGGTGGCAAGCAGGTCGCTCAGGTAGACGTTGCCCTGAGCGCGCGAGCCCGGGCGGATCCCCGGCCCCTGGACCAGCAGCGGCACGCGCCAGGTGTGCTCGTAGAGGTTCTGTTTCCCCTGCAGACCGTGGCGGCCGATGGCCATCCCGTGGTCCGCGGTGTAGAAGACGTACGTGTGCTCGAGCTCGCCCAGCGCCTCCAGCCGGCGGAGGACGCGGCCGAGCTGGGTGTCGATGTTCTCGCTGCAGGCGAGCTGGCGGCCGATCTCGTTGCGGATCGTGGCCGGGTCGCGCCGCTCCCAGACGCCGCTGACGGCGACCTCGTCGCGGAGGCCCGGATGGCCGTGGGGGAACGGGTGCGCGGGCAGGTAATTGGCGGGCAGCGGCGGCTGGCGCGGGTGGGGGGCGGGCGGTTGCGCGGGGTCGGTGTGGTTGGTGGCCCCGTACTGCGCGAGTAACTCGGGCTTGCCGTCGCGGGTGTCGTGCGGGTGGGAGAAGCCGAAGTGGATCAAAAAGGGCCGGGCGTCGCGGGCGGCCACGCGTTCGTCGAGGTAGGCGAGCACCTGCTCGGCGTGCCAAGCGGAGCCGGAGGCGTCGCCGCCGCCGCGCTTGGTGGCGTCGCGCCGCACCTGGAAGAGGCGGTTCGCGGCCTCGTAGCTGTTGCCCACCTTGCAGGTCCGCATCGTCGCGTAGCCCGCGCGGTTGAAGACCGCGGCCAGGGTGTGCTCGGGCAGGTCGGGCGGGACGAGCGCCGGGTTGCCGGTGTGGGGATTCGCGCCGCGGCCGCTCCCGTCCGGGATGTGCCACACCGTGCGCCCGCTCATCATCATATGCCGCGAGGGCGTGCAGACGCCCCCGACCCAGGCGCCCATATGGTAGGCGCCGTCGATGACCATCCCGCGGGCCGCGAGCCGGTCCAGCTCGGGGGAGCGCAGGACCGAGGCGGGATCGTAGGCCTTCAGGTCGAAGGGG
>VHCY01000370.1 GCA_016871595.1 Verrucomicrobiota bacterium | reverse complement strand
CTCCTGCTCCTCCTCGCTCTCGCGCTTCCGGCCGCGGCGGCCACGCCCGCCTCCCCTGAGTTCTTCGACGTGTTCCCCGCGCAGTCCAACGGCGTCACCCGCCATCGCATCCCGGGCGTGGTGGTCACGCCCAAGGGCACCGTCCTCGCCTACTGCGAGGCCCGGCGGAACAACAGCAGCGACTGGGGCGAGATCGAGGTCCACCTCCGGCGCTCCGCCGACGGCGGGCGCACCTGGGACGCCCCCCGCCAGATCGCGCACCGCGGACCCCGGATGGAGGGCAACCCGCGGAAGAAGCAGGACGGCGCGCGCGAGCAGACGGTGAACAACCCCGTGGCCATCGTCGACCGGGTCACCGGGAACATCGAATTTGTCTATTGCGTGAACTATGCCCGCGCCTTCGCGATGCGGAGCACCGATGACGGGCTCACCTGGAGCGCGCCGGTCGAGATCACCGCCACCTTCGAGCCCTTCCGGAAAAAATACGATTGGAAGGTGATCGCCACCGGTCCGGGCCACGGGCTCCAGCTGCGGAGCGGGCGGCTGGTCGTGCCCATCTGGCTGGCTTACGGCGGCGTCGGTGACCACAAGCCCTCGGCTTCCGGCACGATCTACAGCGACGACCACGGGAAAACCTGGCGCGCCGGCGACATCGCCTTCCCGGACGAGGGTGAGTTTGGCGATCCCAACGAGACGATGATCACGACCCGCGCCGACGGCCAGGTGCTGCTCGTGGCGCGGAACGTCTCCCAGCCGAACCGCAAGCTCGTCAGCGTCAGCCCCGATGGCGCCACCGGCTGGAGCACGCCGCGGTTCCACGACCAGCTGCTGGAACCGATCTGTATGGCCAGCATCGTGGCGCACCCGGCGCAACCGGGCCTCCAACTCTACTCGGCCCCGCACACCGTCGCCCGCGACGCCGCGGGCCGCGAGGTGCCCGCGGGCCGGGGCAAGCGGGAAAACCTCTCCATCAAGCTCAGCCGCGACGACGGCGTGACCTGGCCGGTCAACCGCACCCTCGACGCCGGGCCCTCCGCGTACTCGGACCTGGCCGTCCTGCCGGATGGGCGCGTGATTTGCCTCTACGAGGCCGGCAATGACATCCGCCTCGCCCGGTTCAGCCTCGACTGGGTGACCGGCGGGAACTGAGCCGCGCTCCGGCCGGCCGGGCGGGCCCGCGGTGGGCTTCAGCCGCCGCCCGCGGGCCGCAGGGGCACGTGGACTTCGTATCGCTTCAGGAAGCCCGGGGTGAACGGGCCGCTCCAGAAGACCGCGTAGGGCTCGCCCTCCGCTACCAGCCCCGGCTGCGTCGCGACCCAGGCGAGCAGCTCGTCTCGGGTGCGCTCGTAATTCTTTCGCGAGTAGGAGCCGCGGGCGCCGCGGCTGGCCACGCGGCGGGCCGGCTTCCGCTCCACGACCACCGCGCCCTCGTCGCCCGCGACCTTCGCGTGCTGGCTTTCGGCCACCCAGAAGTACATCGCCGCGTCACCCACGCGGGCCTCCACCGGCACGGTCATCGCGATGTCGTGGCGCGAGATGTAGCGGAAGAGCGGCATAAACAGATCATTGGCCCGGTCGAAGTACTCTCCCGGTCCCGCGGAGCGCAGCAGGATGCCCGCGGGGAGGACCTTCACCTCGTTCGCGCCGCTGGGGGTGGGGGGAAAGGCTTCCTCGGCGGCCACCGCGGCAAGAGGCAGTAAGGCGGCCAGCAGGGCGAGCAGGAAGCGCGGCGTCATCGGGTGAACATGAACGCGGCGCTCATCACGAGCGTCGGGGGCAGGGCCGCGAGGAACAGGCCACCCGGGGAAACGCCGCCCGGGAAGAAGCGGGAGAGGATCGCCTGACCCGCCGGATTCGGTGCATTCGCGATCACCGTGAGACCGCCGCCGGTGACCGCGCCCGCCACGACGGCGTACTTCAGCTCGTCGGTGAAGCCCGGCACCAGCGAGGCGAGGTAGGTGATGGCCGCATTGTCGTTGAAGGCGGTCAGGATGGTCGCGCCCGCGAACAGCGGCACTTCGCCGAGCCGCGTCAGCACCGGCTCGATCCACCACGATTGCAGGCCGCCGTGGATGACCAGCCCAGCGAGGAAAAAGCCCACGAGCACCGGCGGCTTCAGGTCGATCGGGGTCTGGTGGTGCGCCGTGGCCTGGGTGAAGGCCAAAAAGAAGAGGAATGCCCCGATGCACAGCACCGGCTGGTGCGCCTGCCACACCACGAAGCCGA
>VHCY01000369.1 GCA_016871595.1 Verrucomicrobiota bacterium | reverse complement strand
CGAGGCCAATATGCCGGCCGACAACGTCGACCGCGCGATCAAGAAGGGCACCGGGGAACTGCCCGGCGTGGTGTACGAGGAGATCACCTACGAGGGCTACGGGCCCGGCGGGGTGGCGTTCGTGGTCCAGGTCACCACCGACAACAAGCAGCGGGCGGCGCAGGACGTCCGCGCCTGCTTCGCGCGCTGGGGCGGCAACCTGGCCGCCAGCGGCGCGGTCGCGTTCCAGTTCCTCCACGCGGGCCAGTTCCTCATCCCCCGCGAGGCCGTCGCCGAGGAGACGCTGCTCGAGCTCGCCCTCGAGGCGGGGGCGGACGATGTGCTTCCCAGCGAGCAGGGCTTCGAGGTGCGCTGCGGGATCCACGGTTTCGACCGGGTCTCCCACGCGCTCGAGGCCAAGGGGATCCGCCCGGCGAGCGCCGAGCTGGCGTACATCCCGACGTCCACCGTCCCGGTCCGCGACGCCCCGCACGCACAGGCGCTGGAGCGGCTGCACGACGCGCTCGATGAGCTGGACGACGTCCAGCAGGTCTTCTCCAACGAGGACGCGGGGGACTGAGGCCGGCCGGCATCCACCCACGATTGGAGCCAATCGGTTTGGAGCCCTCTCCTCCGAGCGCTCGCCGTGGGGCGTACGCGGCGTCTATAGACGCCCGGCTCAGCCTCGGGTACGCCCCAGAGCCCTTGCGCTTTTTGCGGCCATCTACCCGGGGTGAAGCAGCAGCGGGTTGGCCTCAAGAGGCACAAAGGGATCGAGGGCACGTGCGGGCCGTGCGTGGCGTCCATAGACGCCGTGGGAGTACTGGGTGCGGGCGAGTTCGGGCGAGAGTTCAAACCAAGGGGCTTTCGCTCGTGCAGCCGGCATCCACCCACGACTGGAGCCAATCGGTTTGGAGCCCTCTCCTCCGAGCGCTCGCCGTAGGGCGTACGCGGCGTCTATAGACGCCCGGCTCAGCGTCGGGTACGCCCCAGAGCCCTTGCGCCTTTTGCGGCCATCGGATCGGGGGCAAACCAGCAGCGGGTTGGCCTCAAGAGGCACAAAGGGATCGAGGGCACGTGCACGCCGTACGTGGCGTCCAGAGACGCCGCGGCGCTCAGCCCGCCCGGCGCGCCCCGGTACGCGCCTCGAGGAAGCGCAGCCCGGCGAGCAGCGCCAGCACGCCCGCCGCCAGCAGCCACGGCAGGCTCGTCAGATGGCGCTCCGCCAAGAGGCCGGCGGCGGCGGGCACGCCAGCCGCGCCGAGGTACGCCGCGCCGGTCTGACGCGCGACGAGCACCGGCGTGTCCTCCGGCCGGAACCGGGCCGGGATCTCGTGCATCAAGGTCGGATAGAGCGGCGCGAAGCCGAGGCCCAGCGCGAGCAGGCCCGCGGTGGACACCCACGGCGCGGGCGCGAGGGCGAAGGCCACCGCACCGGCGAGGGCCAGCAGCACCGCCGCGGGCAGGGTCTGCCCCGGATCACGTTCCCCGCCCAGCCAGCCCGCGAGCAGCCGCCCGCCGGTGATCGCCCCGTAGTAGGCCGCGGTCGCGAACGCCGCCTCGCCCGGGGTCGCCCCGCGGCCCACCACCAGCACCGACGCGGCCCACACGCCCGCGGAAAGCTCGAGGGCCGCGTAAAGGAACAGCAGCGCGGGAGAAATCCAGCCGGCCGTCGACCGGAAGTCGAGCGGCGCGCCGCCGCCCGCGTGGCGCCGCCGGGCCTCCGGATCGTGCGCGGGCACCGCCGACCAAAGCGGCCGCGTCAGCCACAGCGCGGCGGCCAGGCTCAGTTGCAGGCCTCCGAGCACCACGTAAGCGAGCCGCCAGCCGTGACCCGCCGCCAGCGCCCAGCCGACCGCCAGGGGTCCCGCCGCGGCGCCCATCCCCCAGCAGGCGTGCAGCCAGTTCATATGGCGCACGGTGTAGTGGCGGGCCACGTAGCCGTTCAGGCCGGCGTCGACCGCCCCGGCGCCGCACCCGAGGCAGACGCCCGCCGCCGCCAGCCCCACCGCGCCCTGCGCCCCCGCCGCCACCAGCAGCGCCGCCCCGGTCAGGAAACAACTCCCCGCCACCACCGGGCCCGTGCCCCAGCGCGCGAGGATCCGCCCGCTGAGGAAACCCGAAACGCCCGCGAGCAGGGTCACCGAGGTGGTCAGCACGCCGGCGACCCCGAGGGGCAGGCCGAGGTCGAGGTGCATCCGCGGCCACGCGACGCCGAAGGAGCCGTCGGGCAGGCCGAGGCTGAGGAAGGCCAGCGTGATCAGCCCGAGGA
>VHCY01000368.1 GCA_016871595.1 Verrucomicrobiota bacterium | reverse complement strand
TCGGACCGCGGCTCGGCCCAGCGCGTACACTTCCACTTCGGTCAACGTCCGGATGGTCGCCGCCCGCGGGGCATCCCGGAGGATGGCCAGTTCCCCGAAATATGCGCCTTCCCGGAGCACCTGCATCCGCCGCGGCGGGTTGCCCTGCAGGACCTCCACCTGCCCCTTGGTCAGGAAATACATCTCGTCGCCAGTGTCGCCCTCGTGCACGAGGCCCGTGCCCGCCGCGTGCGTGCGCGCATCGAGGCGCGGGATGAGGTCCCGCAGCAGCCCGGCGCCGGCTTCCCGAAAGAAGGGCACGCGCTCGATCAGCCCGGCCGTGATCGCCCGCATCCGCAGCAGCTCGCGGTCGACCTTGCCCGGTCCCTTGGCGGGCATCTCGGAGATCAGGTGGACCTCGGCGGGCACCATAAACGCCGCCAGCCGCCCCGCGAGGAAGTCCCGCAGTTCCCCGGGTTCGGTGGCGCTCCCCGGCTGGAGGATGACGTAGGCGTGGGGCACTTCGCCGCTCGCGGCGTCGGGCACGCCGATCACGCAGGCCTCCCGTACCGCCGGATGATCGGCGAGCGCCGCCTCCACCTCGAGCGGGGCCACCTTGTTGCCAGAGCGGACGATGATGTCCTTTCGCCGCCCTGCGAACCACAGGTAGCCGTCCTCGTCGTAGCGGCCGAGGTCGCCAGTCAGGACCCAGCCCTGCCGTAGAGTCTTCCGCGTCATCGCCGATTCGTTCCAGTAGCCGTCCATTATCCCCGGGCCGCTCACCCGCATCTCCCCGACCACCCCGGTGGGCACGTCGCCGCCGTGCTCGTCCACCACGGCCACCTGCACGCCGGGCGCGGGCGGGCCGACCGATCCGGGCTTCTTGCGGCCGAACGGGGGATTCATCGCGTAGGGCCCGGTTTCGGTGGAGCCGCATTGCTCGGTGACCTCGACGCCCGTCAGCCGCGCGAAGGCTTCGAGGAGCCTCGGGGGCACCCGGTCACCCCCGGCGAGGCAGAGGCGCAAGGGGCTGAAATCGCAGGCTCGGAACTCAGCGCTCGCCAGCAGCTGCCCCAGCGCCGCGGGGGTGAGCGTGAGAAACGTCTTGGCGGGCGCTCGCCGCAGCGCCGAGACGTAATCGTCGACGGTGAACTTCCGCAGCAAACTGACCCGGCCCCCGGTCCGGAGCGTGGGCAAGATCTGGCAGCGGAGGGCGAGGGGGCGCGAGACGGACGTCGCGACCAGGGCGACGTCGTCCGGCGTGAGGGTAACCCGCGCCAGATACTTGAGCATGCCGGTGGCCAGCGCCCCGTGGGAGAGCACGACGCCTTTGGGCCGGGAAGTGGTTCCGGAAGTGTAGATCATCACCGCCGGTGCGTCCGGGTGCGGGACCTCCAACGCGAGCCCCCGTTCGGCGCCGAGCAGTGACTCGAAGGGGCGATAGCCCCCGGCCGCGGGCCCGCCCACGACGAGGACGCGTGGCACCGCGCCGAGCACCCCCGCCTCCTCGAGCGCGGGCACGCGTTCCTGATGCACCACCAGCATGACCGCGCCGCTGTGGGCGAGCGCATAGCCGATCTGCAGCGCGTGGTACTGGTAATCCAGCGGCACGACGACGAGTCCCAGTCGGAAACCCGCGAGGTAACAGAGCACGCCCTCAATGCCGTTGGGCACCAGCACCGCGAGGCGGTCGCCCTCCTCCAGTCCGGCGGCCAGCAGGCCCGAGGCGAGGCGGGCGGTGCGTTGCTCCAGTTCCGCGGCGGTGAGCCAGACGCCATCCGCCTCGAGGATCGGCCGGTCCGGGGCGGCGGCCAGGGGTTGCCGGAGCAGCTGGTGCAGCATCGCGCGAGCGAGCGGGATTTCCGGCGGGAAAACCAGCCGATTCCGCCGGCGCGCCGCACGGCGGGATTGCCTGCCTGCGCGGCTCGGCCAAGGTCGTGAACACACCCCCGCACCGCGATGAAGTTCGAGCACTTTGCCCTCAATGTCCCCGACGTCCTGGCCCACGCCCGCTGGTGGACGGAACACGTCGGTTTCCGCGTCGTGTGGCGCAAGGAGGAGGCACCCTTCACGCACTTCCTCGGCGATGACACGGGCCGCGTGGTGCTCGAGCTCTACTCGAACCCGGCGGTGCCCCGCTGGCCCCTGGCCGACCTGCCCGCCCTCAGCTTCCACGTCGCCGTGGTCGCCCCCGACGCCCGCGCCGAGCGCCGCCGCCTCGAGGCCGCCGGCGCCACGTTCCAGTCGGAGGACACGTTCCCCGACGGCACCTGCC
>VHCY01000367.1 GCA_016871595.1 Verrucomicrobiota bacterium | reverse complement strand
CGTGCATCAGGCGGGCCACGGGCCCAAGCCAAGGTCGCAATCATCCCCTCTCCCGCCGGTGCCGCCGCACCCGCACCCCGCCAGGGGCTTCCCAACCCGCGCCCTCGCGCGCACCCTACTCACCCAGACATTGCTTTAAAAAGAAACCAACCAATCCCCCTTCGGCCTTGACCAAGCCGGCTTCATAGCAGCTGGGGCGCGCCTGCCCGCCGTTTTGTCCGCCGTAGCCTTGGCGGAGGTGGAAGCCTCGGCGAAGGCGGGTCGCCCCGGTCGTGGCCGACCGAAGCCAATGCCAGCTTGGACGGGGATCGCTCCGCGGAAATGGCGCCCCGTAAGGGGTCGCGCCCCGAAAGATGACATGGGGCGGACAAGCGAGGCGCGAAGCGCCAGGCTGCCCGTGCAATGTCATCTTGGCAGGCTGCTCCGGATCCGCTCCCCCTGAAAATCCGGTTTCCTACCAGCTTACTTTGGCGGGACGTCGCGGGCGCGCTTGCGGCGCCGGCTAAGGCGCGCGGTCGCGCCGCGGAGGCGATTATCCGTTCGCCGCGGCGGGAATTTCCCTCTACGCCTACGTCGCTTCGTCCGCGGGGTGAATTCGCCGTCGGCCCTCCGACACCCTGCCCCTAACCAGCTCCACCTCACATGCCCAACCCCGACTCGCTCCTGTCGCTCCGCCGGCTTCGGCGCCGGGCCGCCCTCGTGCTCATTGGCGTCCTCGCCTCCGTCCTCGCCGCCGCGGATGCGCGCCGGCCCAACATCGTTTTCATCCTCATCGACGACTTTGGTTACGCCGACTCCGGGCCTTACGGCGCGAAGGACATCCGCACGCCGCACATGGACCGGCTCGCGCGCGAGGGCGTGCGGTTCACCGATTTCTACTCCAACGCCCCCGTCTGCACGCCCACGCGCACGGGCTTCATCACCGGCCGCTGGCAGCAACGCGCCGGGCTGGAATGGGCGTTTGGTTTCACGGCGGAGTCGTTCCGGCGCGTCGGCGGCGAGTGGGTGCGCGAGCCCGACATGCACGCGCTCGGCCTGCCCGCCTCGATCCCCACGCTGCCGCAGGCGCTCAAGGCCGCCGGCTACGCCACCGGCGCGTTCGGCAAATGGCACCTCGGCTACCGCGACGAATACAACCCCACCCGCCGCGGCTTCGACGAGTATTTCGGCGAGCTCCTCGGCCACGCCGACTACTACACGCACGCCTACTTTGACGGCACCCACGCGCTGCGTGACGGCCTCAAGCCTGCAAAGGCCGAGGGCTACCTCACGGATCTGATTAACAAGCGCGCGGTCGACTTCATCCGCCGCCAGGCGCGCGAGCCATTCTTCCTCTACGTGCCGCACCTCGCCGTCCACGCGCCGTTCCAGCCGCCGGGCCGCCCGAAGCCCAGCGTGACCAAGGCCAACATGTATGACGGCGATCGCCGCATCTACGCGGCGATGGTGGAGAAAGTGGACGAAGGCCTCGGCCTCATTCTCGCGGAGCTCGAGCGCGCCGGCGTGCTCGACAACACCCTCGTCGTCCTCAGCAGCGACAACGGCGGCGAGCGCTACTCCGACAACTCCCCGCTCGCCCACAAGAAATCCACGCTTTGGGAAGGCGGCATTCGCGTGCCCTGCCTCATGCGGTGGCCGGCGCGCCTGCCGCGCGGCGTCGTCACGCCGCAAGTCGCGATCACGATGGACTTGTCGGCGACCTTTGCCGCCATCGCCGGCGCCCGGCCGCACCCCGGCCGCCCGTGGGACGGCATCGATCTCGTGCCGATTCTCACCGGCGAGCGTCCGCTGGAAACCCGCTCGTTCTTCTGGCGCATCGATCGCACGGGCCGGCAGCAAAAAGCCGTGCGCCATGGCCAATGGAAATATCTTCAGGACGGCAACGTCGAGATGCTGTTCGACCTCGCCGCCGACATCGGCGAGCGCCGCGATTTGTTTTTCCAACACCCGGGGATTTTCGCCGACCTCAAGGCCCGTCTCGCCAGATGGGAGGCCGAGATGGCGCGCGAGACACCCGAGGTGCTCGTCAAGTAGCGGCTGCGGCCAGATGGCGTCAGTCCGCTGAATGTTGATGCAACCGGGTGATCCAGGCGTCCCGATTGCGCCCCCGGACACTCCCCTTCCCCCGCGATCCGGATCGCCCGCCGGCATCAGTTCGCGCGCACGGAGGAGGGCGTTCCCATCCGCAGCAGAGCCGCGATCCACGCGTTGGGGGCACGGCGGCGCGCCGACCGCCCACGGAATCGCTCCACCGC
>VHCY01000366.1 GCA_016871595.1 Verrucomicrobiota bacterium | reverse complement strand
CCCGGCGCGAGCGCCGGTCTCTGTCTGGATATCATTCGTTGATGTCATTGCACGGGCAGCCTGGCGCTTCGCGCCTCGCTTGTCCGCCCCATGTCATCTTTTTCCGCGCCTCACGGAACTTGCGCAGGCATTCCTCGATCCAATCCTCACGCGCCGGCTGCTTCCAGTCGTCCTTGATCGCGAAGTTCAGCACCCACGGAGTGGATTTTCGGAACGGAAGGATCTGCCCCGGCCTCAGGCGGCCCTCCACGCAAGCGCGATGGTACTCGTCGAACATGGCCGGAAACCGCCGTCGGAACTCCAGCGCGACTCCCTTCCCCATGAATCCCACGCAGTTCACCGTGTTGACCAGCGCCTGCGCACCGGAGGCGAACAGATTACCCTCAATTTCGCGGTAGGACATCGTTCGCCAGGTTTTGCCTCAGGCCGCGCCGGCCCGCCACACCTTCACTCCATCCAAAGGCAGCAGCATCAGAAAGGTATTCATGGGGCTTTTCTCAGAGGATCGCTCGCAACCGGACGCTCGGAGCATTCCAGCTCACGGCAGCGCAGGCAAGGTTCCACCGCTTTAAACCTCACCGGAATGCGGCCAGATGAGGTCAGTCCGCGGAATGTTGATTCAACTGGGTGATCCAGACGTCCCGATTACGCTCCCGGCACACTTTCCTTCCCCCGCGATCCGGATCGCCCGCCGGCATAAGTTCGCGCGCACGGAGGAGGGCGTTCCCATCCGCAGCAGAGCCGCGATCCACGCGTTGGGGGCACGGCGGCGCGCCGACCGCCCACGGAATCGCTCCACCGCGGCCGGCAACGTCCGGACAAAGGCCCCGATCGCACCCCCGGCCGCAAACACGTCGTGCTGCAGGTTCCCGCGATTGATCACGTGGTACCTGGCCCCCGCAAACTGGATCCGCAATCGACGCGCCATCCCGCCAACGAAGCGACCTTCCCGGCCACCTCTCCAGCACCCGCCCCACCCGAATTCCGGGCCGACCGGACCCACCCACTGCCCAGGATTCAACCATCAGCGGGCTGACCCCTTGGGGCCGCGGCCCCCGGCCCCCGCGAGAACTGACGCCAACCTCCCTTTTTTCAGCGTGGGGGACTACGGGGGTGCCTTGGCTTTGCCTCCGCCCCTCCCCCAAACCCCTTCCCGGCCCAACCCCCCAAGATCCAGTTTCCTACCCGCAAACGGCGCCGTCCGGGGGATATCCGCCCGAAAGCGGGATTTGCACCGACCGGCGCCGGCGGTTTCGTTGGTCGCGCGTGCAAGCCGTTCCCCAGCGCCATTCGCTCGTCGGGCAGACCGTCGCGTGCCTCCAGTCCGCCATCGCCGCGGGCCAGTGGCGCGAGTGGCTGCCGGCCGAGCGCGCGTTGTGCGAACTGCTCCAGGTGAGCCGCAGCACGCTGCGCCGCGCGCTCGCGCAGCTCCAGCGCGACGGCGCGATCCGCGCCGAGCACCGGACTGCTCGTCGCCAACGCCCTGCACAACCTCGCCGTGATGGGTGCGCTCGCCCAGCTCGGCTGGCGCGTGCCGCAGCAAGTCTCGGTGATCTCGCGCGACGAGGATCCGTTCCTCTCGTTCGTGGTGCCCGAGCCTGCGCGTTACGTGGCGAGCCCGCGCGCCTACGCCCGCAGCCTCCTCCAACCCGTGCTCGAACTGCTCGAGGGCGGCGCGGTGAACCAGCGCGACGTGCGGCTCATGCCCCGGTTCGTGCGCGGCGCGAGCATCGGCCCCGCGCCGGTTTGAGGCGGACCATCGCCGTCGAGTGGTGGGTCGCGCACTCCGTGCGCGGCCCACCTCGTTCTCCGCGCAACCCGAACGATGAAAGTGACCCCATGGGTTACCTTCGTCGTTCGCCACCGCATGGTTCGCGGGCGGAGGTCGCAACAAGATACCACGCCGCCGGCGTTGCCGCGGGCGTCCCGGCGCCGTTTCCTCGTTTCCACCCGCCCCATGAAAACCACGCACACCCTCCGTCTCCTCGTCCCGCTCGCCTGCGCCTCCCTCACGCTACCGTTCCTTTCCGCCGCCGACCTCGCGTTCAAAGGCGACGTCACCGATGTCCGCGTCATCCGGCACATGGACTCGCACCCCGGATCGTCCGAGCTGTGGGAGGCCTACCTCGTCCAGTGGCGCGGCAAGCATCTCGTCGCCGCCTTCGGCGTGAAGATCCCCGGCAAGACCGACATGGGCGACATCGTCGCCAGCGTCTCCACCGACGACGGCGACACCTGGGGCCACCCCGTCACGATCT
>VHCY01000365.1 GCA_016871595.1 Verrucomicrobiota bacterium | reverse complement strand
CGTGCTCCAGCGAGGCGCTGTCGCCCCCGACACCCGCGCCCTTGTTGATCGCCCGCTGGATCACGTCGCGGGTGACGCTGGCCTTGCGGGCCTTCTCCACCGCGGCGAAGAGGCGGGCGTTGCCCTCGGGGTCCGCGCCGCCGAGCTTGGCGGCCACGGTGATCTCCTTGACCAGCTTCTGGACCGCCTGACCCTTTTTCAGGTTAACGATCGCGCGTTTCGCGTGCAGCCATTGACGTCCCATACCCGAGGCTGAGCGGCTCCCGGGCGGCCGGGCAACGCCGAAGTTCGCGGGCTGCGCTCAGCGCTTGCTCTCGCCGCTGTAGCAAAGCCAGCAGAGCAGCAGCACGGTCACCGAAAAGATGGCGATCAGCAGCATCACGGGCGTGAGGGGGTGGGGTGGGTGCCGGGAAGGTGGGAAATCGGCGGGCGGCAGGCCAGCCCAAAGTGGTTGGGGTCTTTTCCCGCTTGCCGGCCGGGCGGTGGCGGGCGGCCAATGGGGCGTGGTCCCCGCACCGCCGACGATCGTCCACCTCGATGCCGATGCCTTCTTTGTCTCCTGCGAGCTGGCGCGGCGGCCGGAGCTGCGCGGGCGGGCCTGCGCGGTCGGGGGCCGGGAGCGCGGGATCATCGCCTCGGCCAGCTACGAGGCGCGCGCGGCCGGGGTCTACACCCCGATGCCGACCGCCCGGGCGCTGCGCGTTTGTCCCGGGTTGGTCCTGATCCCCCCGACCCCCGGGCTTTACGGGGAGGTCTCGGCGCGGATGTTCGACCTTTGCGGCGAGCTCACCCCCTGGGTGGAGCGGAGCTCGATCGACGAGGGCTATCTCGATCTGCGGGGCAACGGGCTCGCCAATGAGGCGGCGGTGGCCGCGGAGGTGCGCCGGCTGCAGGAACGCCTCTGGTCCGAGTTGGGCCTGCCGGTCTCCTTCGGGGTCGCGGCCAACAAGCTCGTGGCGCAGGTGGCCTCGAAGCTACGCAAACCGCGCGGGTTCGTGGTGGTGCCGCCGGGAGACGAGGCCGGGTTCCTCGCGCCCCTGCCGGTCGGGCGGCTGCCGGGGATCGGACCCAAGACCGAGGCGCGGCTCGCGGAACGCCACGGGCTGCGGCGGATCGGCGAATTGCAGGCGCTGCCGGAGGGCTCGCTGGAGGCGGCTTTCGGCGCGGGTTGGCAAGAGGTGCGCGCGGCGGCGCACGGACGCGATGACCGGCCGGTGGTGACCGAGCCGGGCGACGCCCGGAGCTATTCCCAGCAGGAGACCTTCGCCGCCGATGTTCGGGACCGGGATCAGCTGGTCCGGGTCCTGAAGGGAATGGTTGACGAGCTGCTGCCCAAGGTCCGCCGCGACGGCAAACGGGCCCGCACCCTGACCGTGCGCGTGCGCTTCCCGGATTTCAGCGAGGGGATGCGCAGCCGGACGCTGCCGGAGGCCGCGGACCTCGAGGCGCCCTTTTATCCGCTGCTGGAACCGCTGCTCGCGGCGGCCGGGGCGGGCACGCGCCCGGTCCGGCTGGTGGGCGTGCGGATCTCGGGCGTCGAGGCGGGCGGCGGCCAGCTGGAGCTTTTCCGCGGGGACGAGGCGCGCCGGCGGCGCTTGGCCCGCGTGCGGGACGAGCTCAACGCCGCGCGCGGCGCGGGAGCGCTGCGGCACGGCCACCAGCTTGCCAACCCCGCCGACGACGCCTAGGAACGCGCGGTCTTATGCCGATCTACGAGTACTACTGTCCGGACAACCACACGGTCTACCAGTTCTACGCCAAGACGCTCGCCCAGGGGCGCACCATTCCCCGCTGCCCTGACAACCCCGCCTACCGGATGCGCAAGCTGATCTCGGCCTTCGCGATCACGCGCGGTGGCCCCGAGGCCCCGTCGGCCGCGGAATCCGCCGCGCCCGGCGAGCCCGCGGAGGACCCGCGGATGGAGCAGGCGCTTGGCGCGATGGAACGCGAGTTCTCCTCGGTCGACGAGAACGACCCGCGCGCGATGGCGCGGATGATGCGCCGGATGTCCGAGCTCACCGGGGAGCGCATCGACGGCGAGATGGAGGAGGTCGTGCGCAAGCTGGAGGAGGGCGCCGATCCCGAGTCGCTCGAGGACCAACTGGGCGGCGGGCCGGGGGAAGGCGAGGGGGAACCGGACGCCTTCGAGGGGTCGCCTTCGCCGGGGGAAGGGACCGCCGCGGAACCCAAGGCCGGACGCCATCGCTACCGCATCCGGCGCTCGGCCCCGCGCCGCGACCCGCGCCTGCACGATTACGAGTAGGCCTTCGGATTGCGG
>VHCY01000364.1 GCA_016871595.1 Verrucomicrobiota bacterium | reverse complement strand
GTCGCGTCCCGCAGCACGCCCCGCGCGGTCTGGGGCCGCGGCAGGCCCACGATCAGCCGCCCCGCGGGCCCTCGCGGCGGTTCCGGCTCCGGGGTGAACCCGAAGGTCGCCGTCGCCGCGTCCAGCGCGCTCAGCCACGCCCGGCCCGGCGGCCCCCCGAGGATCCCCGCCGCGAACGGTTCCCCGAGCCCGCGCCGCAGCACTCCCAGCACGTGCGCCACGCGGCGGTCCGTCCGCGGCAGCGGCCGTCCGGGCTCGTCAGGCGTGAACAGGACGAGGTTCACTGCCCGGCCTTTCCGCGGCGGCCCCAGCGGGCGAAGATCGCCTCCAGCAGGCCGAACTGGTCCGTCAGCCGCCCCTCGTACCCGCACGGCCGGTCGTCCATCGGCGGTTCGAGGTCGCGGAGCAGCAGCAGGTCCGGAGGCATCGGGGGTGAGCGGTTAACAGTCGGGTGGGGGAGGGGCCAGCGGCAAAGCGCGTGGGTGCATCCGCGCTTGACCGCCCCGCGATCCGGCGGGAGCGTGCGGTCACGCTGCCGCGGGCGTAGTTTAGTGGTAAAACTCCTGCCTTCCAAGCAGGTCTCGTCGGTTCGATTCCGTCCGCCCGCACCAGCGTTTCCCCCGGCCGAGCCCCCCGGCGCCGCCCCCCTGGCTTGCCTCCAGCTTGCCTCCAATGCTGGTCCAATCCTGCTGTATTCGCCCGCGCCCGCGCCCATCCCGCCCTCCTCGCTCCCCGCCCCTGAAGAGCCCGCCCCGTGGTCCGATGTAGCCGGGGAATCCTTCCCCGGCGTGCCTCCTCGCCCGCCCTCCTTTTCGGGTACAAGCAGGCCTGTGCGGGGGCGGCGCTAGGCCGTGAGCTCCCCCGGCTCGCCCTTCCCGCGGGCCGCCCTTGCCAGCCCCTCCGCCGTCGTCGGATCACCCCTCGCCCGCCCTTCCCGCGCCCACGGGGCCCGTCGCCGCCCCCGCGGTCACGCTCGCCTCCTTGACCCGGCAGGCCCTCCAGCTACGGCTGAGGGGCCGTTATGCCGTCCACCCGCTCGAAACCCTCCTCGCCCACTACCGCGCCCGTTTTGGCGCCGGCGGTGCGCAAGGCGACGACGGCCTCGGTTTTGAATCAGCCGAAGGCGTCTACCGCGGAGGCGCTCAAGGGCTTCCACTATCTGCGCTCCCAAAGCTCCCGGAGTCGGTCGTCGAGCTAGGCCGGCTGCGGGAGTGCGACGCCGCGGGCCGCCGGCGCCTGAGGGACTGGGCGGAAGCCGGGGGCCATCTCCTCGATGACTCCGCCTTCGAGGCCGCTTGGACCGGTCAGGGCCGGCTGGGCGGAGCCGAGCACCACGTCCACTTTGATGAAGTCTCCAATCGCTGGTGGAAGCGCCTGTATTGCGGCGTCCACGGCGCGACCCTCGCGGATTACTTCCAGCGGATGCGATTGCACGCCGTGCTGTTCCCGGAAACCGCATACCGGCTGGAGGGCTTCGCGCTGCGGCCGCGCAGCCGCGAACTGCGCCCCGTCGTCTCCCAGCCTCACGTGGCCATCGACGCCCACCGGCCCCCAGTGAGTCGTGAGGAAGTGGTCGCCCTGATGGCGCCGCTTGGATTCGTGCCGCTCCGCCTCCGGCACGACGGACTGCCGGACGAGGGACACCACGCGTTCCACGACCCGTTGGCCGGCGTGCTGGCCTACGACCTCCACTCCGAAAACGTCGTGCGGATGCGTGGCACCGGCGAATTGGCGGTGATTGACCCGTATGTCTCGCCGATCCGGCAGGGCTCCTGGGCCGCCCTCAAGCTGGCCGAAGTCGGCGTCTCCTTCCCCCCGGATGATGCGACGGGCCCCGCGCCCGACGCGCCTTAGGGCCGCCCTCCGCCTTCAGTCTTCCGCCCTCCGTCTTCCGCCGCGCTACCTCCTACCGGCTCCCAACCGGCCACTCCTCGCTACTCACTACTCGCTAGTCGCTCCTCGCCCGCCCGGCGCCGCCCGTCCAGCCTGCCTCCAGTGTGCCTCCAATCCTGATCCAATCCCGCTGCTTACGCCCGCGCTCGCCCACCCGCCTCCGATAGGAGCCGACTGTAGCCCGACTGTAGCCCGCGCCCGCCGCGAAAGCAGCCACGGCCTGCCGCCCAACTCGCCGCGCGAGCTCCTCGCTACTGAAGCGCCGCCGTCTGGTGTAGCCGGGGAATCCTTCCCCGGCGTGCCTCCCGCCGTGCCTCCCGCCGTTGGCATCGCCCCGGAACCGCTGCCCCGCCCTCCGCCCTCCGCCCTCCGCCTTCCGTCCTCCTCGC
>VHCY01000363.1 GCA_016871595.1 Verrucomicrobiota bacterium | reverse complement strand
GGGTGTGGTTCCTCAAGCAGACCCCGGGCATCGATCCGGAGTCGAGCGCCGGCGCCAACACCGTCGTCTGGTCCCGCGAGGGCGTGATCTACCGGATCACCCCGCGGGACAATGACGCGGTGAACGACTCGTGGATGGCCGACAGCGGCCGCGAGCTCTACAAGCAGGTGCGGGCCCCCGGCCGGTTGGCGGGCGTGCGCGTGGCGGGCGCCCCGGCGACGCTCGACGCGGCGGTCGCGCAGGCGGGCGAGCTGTTCCGCGCGGCGGCGGGCCGCGTGGCCGTGGTCGGTTCGGGCCGCAGCTCCGTGGAGGAGCAGTGGTTGACGCGCCGCCTGGCCGAGGCCCTGCAGGCGCCGGCGTGGCTGGTGAGCCGGGTAGGGGAGGGCGACGGCCTGCTGGTTTCGGCGGACCGCAACCCGAACGTGCGCGGCGCGCTGGTGACGGGCCTGATCCGGAGCCTGCCAACGCCGCGGCTCGACGAGCTGGCAGCGGCGATTGATGCCGGCCGGGTCACGACCGTGGTCGCGGTGGGCGAGGACCTGGCGGCCGGCGGGCTGACGCCCGCGCAGCTCGCGAAGGTGAAAATGGTGCATCTCGGCACCGCGGCGAGCCCGACCAGCGAGGCGGCGGCGGTGCTGTTGCCCACGTTGACCCTGTTCGAGAAGGCCGGGTGTTTCGTGAACCAGCAGTTCCGCCTGCAGCGCTTCCAGCGCGCGGTGCCGGGACCGTCGGGCGCCCACGATGACCTGGAACTGCTCGCGCGCCTGATCGGGGCGGCGGGCGGAGCGGCGGCGCCGGCGGATCTGGCCGGCGTCTGGCGCGAGGTGGCGGCGGGGGTGCCCGCGCTCGCCGGGCGCACCTTCACGACCGTGCCCGACCTGGGCCTGCCGCTGGATCCCGCGCCGTTCGCGGGCCTGCCCTTCGTCGAGGGCCCGGGCCTCCATTATACCCCCGCCAAGGGCTGACCTTATGCGCTCCTCCGCCTTCATCGCCGTGGGTTTGGGTTTCGTCCTGATGGGCGCGGGCCTGTACGCCCTCACCTTGGTCAAGGGGAAGCCGCTCCCGGCGGAGCCCACCAAGGCGCAGCTGCGCGAGCAGGCGGCGCGGGCGGTGGAGACGCGCAAGATGCGGATCGCGGCGGGCGTGAGCGCGGCCGTGGGGCTGGGCCTGGTGCTGTTGTTCCTTTCCTGAGATGGTCGACCTCTACCTCAGCCTGCCGCCCCTCGTGCAGGGCCTCCTCAAGGGCCTGGCCGTGATTATGGTGATCTTCCCCATTGGGGGCGCCTGTTCGATGGCGGAGCGCAAGGTGTCGGCGTGGATCCAGGGCCGGCCCGGCCCGAACCGCGCCGTCGTGCCTTGGATCTCGTGGATCCCGGTGTTGGGCCCGTTCCTGCAGCGGCTCGGCGTGTTCCACGTGATGGCGGATGGCGGCAAGATGCTGTTCAAGGAGGACGCCCTGCCGGGGCACGTCCGGAAGTTCTACTTCGTCCTCGCCCCGCTGGTGGCGATGATGCCCGCCCTGACCACCGTGACCACGGTGCCGGTGGGGGCCTACCTCGACGCGGCGGGCCGGGCGGTGCCGCTGGTTCTCGCGAATGTCGACATCGGCATCCTCGCGGTCTTCGCGGTGTCGTCGCTTGGCGTCTATGCCCTGATCCTCGCTGGCTGGGCCTCGAATTCGAAGTACCCGTTCCTTGGCGGCATCCGGGCCTCCGCGCAGCTGATCGCCTACGAGCTGTCGCTGACCCTTTCGGTCGTGCCGGTCTTCCTCTGGATCAACGCCCCGGGCACCCCGGGCACGCTCAGCCTCTCGCGGGCGGTGGAGTTCCAGTCGGGGGTCTGGCAGGGCTTCTCGGCCGCCTCGTGGGGCGGCGTCTGGTTCCTGTTCCTGATGCCGGTGTCGGCGCTCGTGTTCCTGATCGCGCTGTTCGCGGAGACCAACCGCCATCCGTTCGATATGGCGGAGGGCGAGTCGGACCTCGTGGGCGGCTTCCACACCGAGTACGGCGCCTTCAAGTGGGGCCTCTTCTTCGTGGCCGAGTACGCGCATATGTTGATCGGCTCGGCCGTGTTCACGCTGCTCTTCCTCGGCGGCTGGAACCCGCTCCCGTGGGTGCCGCTGGCGACGCTGGTGGACTGGCTGACGGCGCTGACCCCGCTCGCGGCGCACCCGATCGCCGTGGGCCTGCTCTCGATCGGCATCTTCCTGGGCAAGGTGCTCGCGCTGGTCTTCTTCTTTATGTGGGTGCGCTGGACGGTGCCCCGCTTCCGCTACGATCAGGTGATGGAGCTGG
>VHCY01000362.1 GCA_016871595.1 Verrucomicrobiota bacterium | reverse complement strand
TGATCCCGACGAAGCGCTCGACGTGGCTGTACCACGGGGCGAGTTCGTCGTAGGTGATCGGCCATTCGGCGAAGCCGTCGCGGGCGGGCCCCTCGAAGTCGTGGCGGCTCCAACGCTGGGTCTGGCGGGCCCAGATGAGCGATTTGCCGCCGACCTGGTAGCCGCGGATCCAGTCGAAGGGCTTCTCCTGCACGTAGGGGTGCTCGGCGTCCTTGGCGAAGAAGTGTTCCGTGGCCTCGTCGAAGGCGTAGCACTTGCGGGCGATCGGGTTGGCTTGGGCGAGGGCGTGGGGCAGGCGGCCGCGGTGGGGCAGGTCCCAGGGGTTGGCGAGCGCCGTGGGGTAGTCGCGCTGGTGCTGCACGTCGCGGCCGCGCTCGAGCACGAGGGTGCGGAGGCCGGCCTCGCAGAGTTCCTTGGCCGCCCAGCCGCCGCTGATGCCGGAACCGACGACGATCGCGTCGTAGGTGTGGGCCCGCGCGCCCGGGGTGGTGGGGTGGCTGCTCATCGCGCGGAGGCTCGGGGAAGGCGGGCCGGGAATCCAGCCGTTTCCAGCCGGCGGGAGTGCGGCGGCCCGCGCGCGGGGGCGGCGGCATTTGGGGTTGGCCAAGGCCCGGGGGTTGGCCCAGAGCGATGCGCGCCCGCGCCGCCTTATGCCGTCGATCCCGGACCTGCCCATCTACGAACTCGAATCCGCCCTCGTCGCGGCGCTGCGGCAGGGCAACCGCCTCGTGATCCAGGCGCCGACCGGCTCCGGCAAGTCCACCCAGATTCCGCAGTGGCTCTGGCGGCACGGGTTGCTGGGGGAGACGGGCCAGGCGGTCGTGCTCCAGCCGCGGCGGTTGGCGGCGCGGATGCTGGCGGCGCGGGTGGCGGAGGAGGCCGGGACCCGGCTGGGCGAGGGCGTCGGTTACCAGATCCGGCTGGAGTCGCGGGTCAGCGCGCGCACGCGGATCCGGTTCGTCACCGAGGGGATTTTGCTGCGCCAGATGACCTTCGATCCCACCCTCCCCGGGGTGGCGGCGCTGGTGTTCGACGAGTTCCACGAGCGCCACCTGCACGGGGACATCACCCTCGCGCGGGCCCTGCAGATTCAGGCCTCCGTCCGGCCGGACCTGCGGATCCTCGTGATGTCGGCGACCCTCGACACCGGGAGCCTCGCCGCGTACTTGGCGCCGTGCGAGACGCTGGTCTCGCGGGGGCGCACCCATCCAGTGCGGATCGAGTACCAGGCGCGCCCGGTGAACTTTGAGCAGGAGCCGGTCTGGGAGGCGGCGGCACGGGAGTGCGAGCGGGTCGCGGCGGCCACGCCGGGCGACCTGCTGGTCTTTATGCCGGGCGCCTACGAGATCAGCCGGACCCTGCAGGCCCTGGAGGGCGCGCGCGCGTTGCGGGGCTGCGTGGCGCTGCCCCTGCACGGGGAACTGTCCCCCGAGGCGCAGGACCGGGCGGTGGCGCGGCAGGCGGCGCGGAAGATCATCGTGGCCACGAACGTGGCCGAGACCTCCCTGACCATCGATGGGGTGACCGCGGTGGTCGACTCGGGCCTGGCCCGGATCGCGCGGTTCGATCCGCAGCGCGGCATCAACACCCTGCTGGTCGAGCGGATTTCCGCGGCGAGCGCGGACCAGCGGGCGGGGCGGGCGGGCCGCACCGCACCGGGCATCTGCGTGCGCCTGTGGACCGAGCGCGAGCACGCCCAGCGGGCGCCGCAGGAACTGCCGGAGGTGCGTCGGTTGGACCTCTCCGAGGTGGTGCTCACCCTCAAGGCCGCGGGCATCGACGACATCGTCAGTTTTCCGTGGCTGGAGCGGCCCGACCCGCGGGCCTTGGAACGCGCGGAACTCCTGCTCGCGGATCTCGGGGCCCTTGGGCCGCCGGGGGCGGCGGGCGGCCACCGGGCGATCACCGAGGTCGGGCGGCGGATGCTGCGCTTTCCCGTGCATCCGCGCTACGCCCGGATGTTCCTCGCGGCCGAGGCGGCCGGTTGCGTGCGGGACGCCGCGCTGGTGGCGGCGCTGGCGCAGGGGCGGGGGCTGCTGCTCCGGGGCGTCTCGCGGGAGATCGACCAGGCGCGGGAGGACACGTTGGGCGAGGAACGGACGAGTGATTTCCTGCTGCAACGGGCCGCGTGGGAGGAGGCGCGGCGGTGCGGGTTCGAGCTGGAGGCGTGCCGGCGGCTGGGCCTCCACGCGCAGGCGGCGCGCCAGGTGGGGCCGTTGCTGGCCCAGTTCCTCGAGATCGCGGCGGCGGAAGGCCTCCCCGTCGAGGAGCGCCCGGCGGACGCGGACGCGGACGCGCCCC
>VHCY01000361.1 GCA_016871595.1 Verrucomicrobiota bacterium | reverse complement strand
CGCCCGCGACCGTCTCCGCGGGCGTGTTGCGCGGGGTCGTGCTGTCGCGCTCGAGGCCGGTGTTGTTGGTCCCGATCATCAGCACGACGACGCGGGGCCGGAGCCCCTCAAGCGTGCCGTGCTCGATCCGCCAGAGCACGTGCTGCGTGCGGTCGCCGCCGATCCCGAAGTTCGCGGCGCGCAGCGGGGCGATCTCGCGGTCCCACACGGCCTTGCCGCCATTGGGGCCCGGGCGGCGCCAGCCGTCGGTGATCGAGTCGCCCAGAAACAGCACATCGACCCCGCCACGGGCGGCCTCGGCGACGAAGCCCTCGTGGCGCTTGAGCCATGCGGCGTCGCGGGGGGCGGGCTGGATGGCGGTGTTGGCCGCGGCCGGAAGGAGGAGGGCGGCGAGCAGCGGGAGGAGGCGGAGGAGGCGCACGGGGTTCAGAAGTTGAACTGGTCGATGTTGTCGCGGTTGAAGATGAACGGCTGGCCGAGGAGGATCTGGTCGCCCTTGACCTCGTAGGTCGCGCCCGCGGCGGTGCGGAACGAGGTCGCCCCGGGCCGGAGCGTGCCCTTGGCGAGGGCCACGGCGGCCTCGACCGCGAGCGCGCCGAGGTCCTCCGTCTTCCAGAGGATGACGCTATCGGTGACGCCGTCCTTCACGTAGCGGCGGTTCTCGTTGGGCAGGCCGAGGCCGATGACCTTAACCTGGCCGGACTTGCCCGCCTGCTTCACCGCCTCGGCGGCGCCGGGCACTGCGGGCGAGCAGATGTTCATCAGCAGCCGCAGGCTGGGATGGGCGCTGAGCAGCGTGGTCGCCTCGGTCTGCGCCTTGTCCTTCTGGTCGTCGCAGGGGCGGACCGCGACCAGCTTCATCCGCGGGTATTTCTCGGCGAGCCGGGCGCGGATGTGCTTGAGCCACTCCTGCATATTGGAGGCGGTGAGGGTGGAAAGGATGACGGCGAACTCGCCCTCGGCGTTGGTGAGCCGCGCGGCCTCGTCCATCAAGGTGTGGCCGATGCCCTCGGGGGTGGCCTGGTTCACGAAGAAGGCGCGGGCGTCGGGCAGGGCGTCGGCGTCGTAGGTGATGACCTTGATCCCGCGGGCCTGGGCCTTGCGCAGCGCGGTCGAGATGCCCTCGCGGTTTTCGCAGGCGGCGGCGATGACGTCCACGCCCAGGGTGATCCAGTTCTCGATGATCTCGTTCTGTTTGGCGGGATCGGTGTCGGTGGGGCCGTCGAACAGCAGGTCGACGCCGAGGGCGCGGGCGGCCTTCTCGGCGCCGGCGCGGCAGGAGATGAAGTAGGCGTTGCCCTTCGACTTGGGCAGGAGCGCGATGGTGAGGCGCTTGCCGCCGCCGGCGGCGTCGCGGGCGGCGTCGGGCGCGCGGCCGCAGCCGGCGAGGAGCACGAGGCCGCCGAGGAGGAGGGAGAGGACGGGCTTGATCATCAGGGGGAGGGGTGGGGGGCGCGGCGGGCGCGCCACGCGGTCCATAGTCTTGGCGCGGTGCCGGCGGCCAAGGCAAGCAGGAGCAGCGCGCCGGTGAGGAGACCCGCGACCTCGCGCGGCTGGCGGGCGTGCACGAGGCCGTTGTTGAGGATGGCGAGCGCGGCCACGCCGAGCAGCGTGCCGTGGACGGTGCCGCGGCCGCCGAAGATGCTGGTGCCGCCGAGCACCACGGCGGTGATCGCGAGGAGCTCGTAGCCGGTGCCGGCGTCGGCGCGGGCCTGGCCGAGCCGGGCGGTGTAGATGACGGCGGCGAGGGCGGCGATCAGGCCGGAGAGCACGTACACCGCGGCGAGTTGCCGGCCCGCGGGCAGGCCCGCGTGCCGGGCGCCCTCGGGGGCGAAGCCGTGCGCGCGGCACGCGCGGCCGAAGGTGGTCCGGTGAACGAGCAGCCAGACCGCGGCCGCGACCGCGGCGAAAAGCCACGCCTGCGTGGGCAGGCCGAGCCAGCGCTCCTGGCCGAGGAAGAGGAAGGATGCCGGGAAGTTGGTGAACGTGTCCGCGCCGCGCGTGATCGCCTCCGCGAGGCCCCGGAACAGCGAGTAGGTGCCCAGCGTGACGATGAGAGGCGGCAGGCGCAGGCCGGCGATGAGGGCCGCGTTGAGGCCGCCGGCGAGCGCGCCGAGCGCGAGCGTGCAGCCGGCGGCGGTGCCCGGATCCAGCCCGGCGTCGCGCCAGAGCTTCCCGAAGAGCACGGCGCAGAGGCCGAGGAGCGAGCCCACCGAGAGGTCGATGCCGCCGGTGAGGATCACGGGCGTCATCGCGAGGGCGAGCAGGCCGATCTCGGCGGAGTGGCGCAGCAGGTCGAACGAGTT
>VHCY01000360.1 GCA_016871595.1 Verrucomicrobiota bacterium | reverse complement strand
CTTCTCCAGCGAGCACCCCCCCATTTCCAGCGACAAGAAATCGGAGCGAATCCGACTTCCGCCGAATCCCGGGATTCCCGGAATCCGTGTCTTCGGTGTAGCTGATACAACATTATTACACCTGCCCCATTCCCCCGGGGGACGAGTTGCGCAGGCTGCGTGCAATGAAGCCACCGGCACACATCGTCACATTCGTACCTCAGGAATCCGCAGGCACGGCTTCAATCGTCTCCGCCGTGTAGCCGATAATGCTGCCAAGCAGTTCCAATTTCGCCGGCAATCCGCTCCTAACACAGGAAGCGATAGCCCACTTGGGCCACACACCCCCTTGCGCCCTCACCAGCAGTACCGACGGGAGATCGCGGCAGCTAAAACTTAACCTCAGCTCTCGGGAGGTGAAGCACGCACTGGGATCACCCAGACTCTTTCAGCGCATCGTGCGCGCGGGTTGGCTGAAGCCCCTTTTCCAATCGCGCGACTCGCTCTTCCCGGTCTCCCGGGTGCTGGAGGTGCAGCGTCGGCTCGAATCGGGCGAGTTCCCACCGCTCCTACCCTGCGAGGTTAGACAACGCCGGAAGCAACAATCTCCGGCAAAGGTCGCCGCCTGAGCGGATCAGGAACCCGCCGCCATGGAGACCACGTTTCCCGCAGAAGCCGGATGCAGGGAGTAGAACTTCTCCGCGTCGGCACGGGTCGCCGCTCCACGGTAGTGGCGCTCGAGAACAGCCGCCGTGTGGCCGGCCCAACGGGCGGTGGCCAGCAGGTCACTCGTCGCCGCCTCGCGATAGGTGATCGCAGTGTGGCGGAAAACATTCTTCGACAAAGGCACCTTTGCCGCCGCCGCTAGTTGGCTCACCCGGTAGGTGTATGCGTCCTCGACGCCTCGCGTATCCTTCGGGTCGAACCCTACCCCAATGGGTTGCAGGATCCGCCCCTTGCGCCGTGCAAAGGGCGCCAACCATAGCTGCAAAGTTTCGGGCAGTTCCACGGCACGTGGCTGGCGCGTCTTGGTCAGGTCGAGCCGCAGGTAGCGATCCCGGATGTGGCCCCACTCCAGATGGGGAAGCTCAGAGCGCCGTGGACCAGCGAAGAGTTGGAGCAACACCGCGGGGAAGATGTCCGCAAACTCCGCACCGGAGGCGGCCTCAAGAAGAAGCGCTACCTGCTCAGGGAGCAAAATTTCCGGCCTCACCGCATCGAGGATAGGCTTCGGAATCTTGCCAGCGGGGTTCTCACCTCGCCACCCCTGCTCCACCGCGAAGTTCATGAGGGCGTTGATGGAAGTGAGCACATTACGCCGCGTCTTGGGTGTTGCCGGAGTTTCCCCATCCTTGGAAGTGAGCGAGGCCAAGTACCTCTCGACATCTGCTTTGCTCAGAGAATCGAGCCTACGCCCCCGGAACTCGTCCTCGAACGCATCAAGGTCACTCTTCAATACCGCAAGGTAGCGTGGCTTGCAGTTCTTGGCTTTCCGCGACTCGAGGAACTTCGAGCACGCCTCCGAAAGCTCCACCTCTCCGACGATCGGGGCGTGACGGAGCGCGTACTGAATGGCCCCGGAAATCGTCAGCCCGCGTTTCTTAAGCTGGCCGATCAGGTCGACGCTGACGGCGACATGCGCCTCGAGCAGGGCGGCGCCGTGGTCCTTCGCTTCCTTCTCGGTCTTGAAAAAAAGGCGGCGCTTTTTTCCGGCGTTCAGCGATGCCGGGACATTGAGCCTCCAACACTTAGCCCGGCCGTTCGGGGACCTGATGAGGCGCTTGTTTTGGTCGACCTTTACCGGGGGGCGAATGTGGTTTTTCAAGCTACGGGAAGACCGCAAAAAGGGACACTTTATGGACACCTGTCGATCCGAAACCCCGAAAGTCGGGCAGCAAAAAGCCCCCTCAAACCGATGTTCGAGAGGGCTTTAAGATTGGGTGCAGGGGCTGGATTTGAACCAGCGACCTTCAGGTTATGAGCCTGACGAGCTACCAGGCTGCTCCACCCTGCAACAGCAGAGGAGAGAGGTTCCGCAGCGCGCGGGGGCGTGTCAACGGCATTCGCGCATTTCACCCCAATTCTCGCTTGCCAGTGCCCGCCGCCCTCCGTGTTCTGACCGACTCCCTGACCGGGAGTCAGGTCTACAACCCATAACCTACGATCGCAAGGCGGCCCATTGGCCGACCTGTGTCTCGCCAGAAACATCAGATCACCATGCAACTAAACGTCACCCCTAAGGACCTGCTCGATGCGGGCGTCCACTTCGGCCACCAGACCAAGCGCTGGAATCCGCGCTCCAAGCCCTTCATCTTTGATCACCGCCAAG
>VHCY01000359.1 GCA_016871595.1 Verrucomicrobiota bacterium | reverse complement strand
GGTACGTCCGACACGCCGCCTCGTCGCTGAAACGCTTTTCCAACTCGAGTAGCGTCCTCGGGTAGTCCTCCGCCATGCCGAGGAACCCTACAGATTGGGGATGGTTGAGTCACGTAAATACCCCTATAACCCAATGACCAGACCTGGCCACCAGGCTCACCCGGCCAGGCGTTCGAGCCGCCAGCGAAGGGCCTCCGGGGCGGGCGCGTAGGCGCTCTCCGCCGGCGGGATCAGCGGCTGCCCGTCCAACCGGAACAGCTCCTCCTCACCCCGGGAACGGCGCGGCTCCACCCGCCGCGACACGTGCCAGCGCTCGTCCGGGCCCGGCGCCAACAGCTGCCGGTCCATCGCCCAATGGTGGTGCTTGCACAGGGCCACCCCGTTGCGCGGATGGTCGTCCCGGCTCTCCGCGAAAGGGATCAGGTGCGCCGCGTCCACGAACGTGACGTCCGGCTCGGGGATCCGGATCCTCAGCCCGCAGGCGCAGCACTGGTGGTCGTAATTGACCAGGACAAGCCCGCGAAAACTGGCGGCCCGCTGCGCCCGCTCCTCCCCGGGTTCGGCCAGAACCTCGCCCACCGGTCCGGCCGCCGCCGCCAGACCCACGCGATGGGCCGCGAAATACCGCGCCAGCAACGCCTCCCGCAGCGAGGCACGCAGGGCCGGATCGCCCGCGAGGACGCGCCACTCCCAGGTGAACCGCGCCCAGACCGCGCCGGTGTCGGCGTCCCCGACCAGCGGCGGCGCGGCCAGCGGCCCCGGCCCGGACGGCCCGTCCCGGAGCGGTTCCCAAAAGCCGTCGCTCCGCAGGTGGAAGAAGGGAAACCGGGGAGTGCAGTCGTCATCCGCGGCCCGCACCACGGCGAATGCGCGCTGGAAGCGGGCGAGGAGGGCGCGCGACCACGGGATCCGGTCGGGTGTCGCCTCCCCGGCCTCGAGGCTGTCGAGGACCGCGAGCAACAGCAGCGGCTTGTGGGGTCTTTCGTGGCGTCCGGCGCCCGCGCCCGTCACGCCGACATTGAGCCGGTACAGGGTGTCCAGGGCGCGCGCGAGGGCGGACATCAAGGGAGGGGTGGGTTGGGAGACACGATGGGCAAGGCGGGCGGGCGGACAAGAGTCCATCTTTCGTGGCACCCGGCGCGGGCTGCAGGCCGTTAAGGGCTAGCGTGGCGCGGGCGCCGGGTACGAGCGCCAGGCTGCCGACAGCCCTTCCCGGCCCCGGCAGCCTCGCCGGCGCTTTGATCACGACCCGCCGGAGCCCGCAATTCCGGGCCACGCGATGCGCGCCAAGGGCTCCCCGGCGGCCGATCCCTTGACCGTGCCCCGGTTCGCCATAAAGCCAGATTGATGAAGACCACCCTCGATCTCCCAGCCGATGTCGCCCAGACCCTGCGCCTGGAGTCGGCTCGCCGCGGCGGCCGGAAGGCGGCTTCGCTCACGTCCCTGGTCGCGGACGCGGTGCGCAGGACTTATGGTACGGCCGCCACCGGAAAAACCCGGGTCGATCTGACGCCCGGGCGGGTCGTAATCCGCGCCGGGGCCGACGCGCCCAAGCTTTCCCCCGGGTTGCTCAAGGGCGTGCTCCACGACTGAGCGATGTTGGTGCTGCTGGACAACGACGTGTTCTTCGCGGCGCTGGTGCGAGGGCATCCCCATCAAGCGCGCAGAGAAAAGGGCCGCGATCCGATCGGGACGACGTACCCGGCTGAACCAAGCCGGCCAAACCGCCCTCCTCAGTCGATCTCGTAGACCTCCACGATGCCTACGCCGGGCAGGGCTGGCTGGTCGAGGCGCGGGTTCGCGCTGCGCAACTCAAAGGGCCGCACGATCACGGTGTAAGCACCCGCCGGCAGATCCACCAGCACCGCCGGCTCCCGGCGGTTGCCCGGCGCCCGCCCGGTCGCGAACAACGCCTGCTCCCCGGGCGTCGCCACCCGCGGCCGGAAATCGTTCACCGGACTCGCCCCGCCCTCCGCGTCCCCGGTCCAGTCGTCATTGCGCAACAGCAGCACGCCCCGCGCGTCCCGCAACTCCAGCTCCGGATCGTCTAGGACGCCCCCGAGATTGAACGGCGGCCGCGCCAGGCTCGGTCCCAGCACGCGCAGCAGCACCCGCCGCGTCGCGCCCGGCGGCGCCTCCACCACGAAACCCGCCACCAACTGCCGCTCCGCGCGGTCCGCGTAGCCGCGCGTCGCGAGGTTCACGAGGCGCGTCGCGTCCGCGCCCACCTCGTACGCCTCGACCAGGCCCGTGCCCGTCGCACCCGCCGCGCCCTCGACGACCGCGGAGTACGCCCCCGCCGGCAGGGTCACCAGCACCGCCGCGTCGGCGCTGC
>VHCY01000358.1 GCA_016871595.1 Verrucomicrobiota bacterium | reverse complement strand
TCGCTGCTGTGGCTGGGGCTGCGGCGGCGTTACTTCCCGGAGAGCCACCCGCTGGTGGCCCCGCTCGGGGTGTTGGCGCTCGGGTTTGGCACCCACCTCCTGGCGCTCACGCAGCGGCCGATGATGTGGGAACTGCCGATCTCGGCGGGGATCGCCTTCACCTCGCTGGCCGCGCTGCTCTGCGCGGCCGCGTGGCACGGCTGGCGCCCGGTTCCGGCGGTGGCCGGTGCCGGCCTCTGCCTGGGCCTCGCGGTGGGGGCGCGGCCGACCTGCCTGCTCGCGCTGGGGATGCTGCTGTTGCCCTTGGGGCGCGCGTGGTTCCGCCGGGAGCCCGGGCGCGAGTGGTGGCGGCTGGCGGTCGCCGCGGGCGTGCCGCTCGCCTGCTGCGCGGCGGCGATAATGTGGCACAACCACGCCCGCTTCGGCAGCCCGTTCGAGTGGGGCCAGAACTACCAGCTCTCGGGCGCCTACGAGGGCAAGCTGGTCCACTTCAGCCCCCGTTTCCTCCTCCACAACCTCTCGGTCTACTTCTTCCAGCCGCTCCTCTGGCGCCCGGAGTTTCCCTTCGTCTTCGCGCAGGCGATCGAGATCTCCCACATCCCGGACTACTTCGGCACCGAGGAAGTCTGCGGCAAGGCGGTCACCTTCCCCTTCTACTGGTTCCTGCTCGCGTTGCCGCTCGCCTGGCTCGGCCGCGCCGCGGCGGAGCGACGGGCCCTCGCCGGCTCCATCGGCGTCGTGGCCGCCTACGCGCTGCCGGTCGGGGCGCTGGTGAACGGTTACTTCTCCACCACGATGCGCTACCAGACCGACTACGCGGTCGCGCTGGCGGTCCTCGCCCTCCTCGGCCTGCTGGCGGCGGAGCGGGCGGTGCGGCGGTTCGGGCGCCTCGCCGGCGGCGCCACGGTCGGTGCCTTCGCGGCCACCGTCGCGGTCACGGTGGTCATCGGCGCGCTCGTGACCTTCGACTACCACGGGCGCTCGACCCGCGGCCTCGCCACCGACCGGTGGCGCGAGCTCGCCGACGGCACGCACGACCTGCTCGCCGAACTGGGGCGCCGGCTGGGCCACGTCGATGGCCCCCGCGTGCTCAAGGTGCGTTTCCGCGACCAGCCTCCCGGCACGGTCGAACCCTTCTGGGAACCGGCGGACGCCGCTGGGGAGCGCGTCTTCGTGGAACACCTGCCCGATCGGCAACTGCGCTTCGGCGTGGCGATCGGCGACCAGGCCGTGCGCTGGGGCCGCCTGCTCACCTGGAAGCCCGGGCATACCCACACCGTCTCGCTCCAGTTGCCGTCCCTTTTACCGTTCGGAAGGGCACGGCCCGTGGGCCTCCTTCCGCCGTGACCTAGAGCACCGCGAACGCACCGGCATCGCCGTCTGGTTCAGCGGCGGCCGCGCCCTGCAGGAGGTCCGTCCCCGCAACTCCGGCCCCCAGGTCCCGGGCGGGCGCCTCGCGGCCGGTTTCTCCGGGGAACTCCGCGACGAGTTCACGCGCCTGCTGCGCCGCGACGAGTTCCGCGTGGGCTTCACGGATCCGGCCGCGCGCCGGGGCGGAACCCTCCGCCTCCGCGTGCATTTCCCGGATGAGATCCTGCCCGACGGCGAGCCGCTGGTCGCCGCCGGGGCGCACTTCCAGTACAATTTCCTGTTCGCCGAGCCCGCGCCGGGCGGCGTCAAGCTGGCCTTCGACACCTTCGGCCAGCCGCGGGTCACCTCCGCGGTGCTCCGGCCCGACCCGCGCGGACACTGGCTGGAAGTCGATCTGCCCGCCTTCCGGGCGGACGCCTACGGCCAGGGCGGCGTGGGCGATGTGGTGGTGCGGCTCGATGGCCGCGAGGTCATCCGCTCCCGCCAGCCGGTCTGGCACTTCCCGGAGGGCTGGGAAGCGCTCGGCGACAATCCCTACGGTGCCGTGTGCCGCGACGTCTTCCGCGGCTGGGTGCTGCAGGCGCGCTGGGTCCGCTGACGTTTCGTATCGGTGGTCCGGCTTAGGGCAACTCGTAGAGCTCGACGAGCGCGACGCCCGTGCCGCCGCCGCTGCCCGCCACCTGCACGGTGTAGCTGCCCGGGGCGAGCAGGGTCGTGAAGGCGGCGTCGCGACCGGCCGGATCATTGAGGGGAAACGCGCCCGCGGCCGCGAAGGCCGCGACCAGGGCCGGTGCGCCGCCCCAGTCATCGTTCTCCTGCACGCGGGTCGGGCCGCGGAATAACGTCAGCACCGGATTGGCCAGCGCGCCGGTCACCCCGAAGCCCGTGAGGGCGGGGCCGATCCCGCGCACGAGGACGCGGCGCGGCACGTTGCCCGAGAGGGTGAAGCCGGCGATCAGGATGCCCTCGC
>VHCY01000357.1 GCA_016871595.1 Verrucomicrobiota bacterium | reverse complement strand
GCCACGACGGCCCGGTCTGGAAATTCGATGCCTCGGCCTCCTACTCCAACTCCCGCGCGTATTTCCGCGACATGGAGCACGGCTGGTTCAACAGCACGCAGCTCAGCCGCAACGGGCTCCGGGTGCGTTACGACGGGATCCGCGACTCGATTCCGGGAGCGATCTCCGCCACGACGCCGGCCGGTGCGCCGGTCGATGTCAGCTCACTGGGCAGCTACAACCTGACGCTGGTGAACACGAATCCGGTCGATTCGATCAACAAGAACAAGAACGCCAACGCCAGCCTCAGCCGATACTTCAACTTCGGCGTGCCGGTGCGGGTCAAAGCCGGCCTCGACTACCGCAGCGTCACTTCCCTGGCGGAGCGGCCGTTCCGGCAGTGGACGTTCGTCGGGCCGGATCGGATCGCCAACAACGCGGATAATTCCGCCGCAAACTACGATCTCGTCGACCCGTATGCCGGCACCGTCAAGGCGCCTTACGGCCTGGGTCGCTATCAATACGTCAGTCCGCTCAAGGCCTACGATCTCTTCGTCGCCCGACCCGAATACTTCCAGCACGATGATGTCTATCAGGTGCAGCAAAAGGCGCTGAACTCCCGGGACATCACCGAGGAGATCACCTCCTACTATCTCCGCTTCGACCTGCGGCTGTGGGAAAACCGGCTCTGGGTCGTCGCCGGAGCGCGTTACGAGCGCACGCACGACGAAGGCTCCGGTCCGATCAATGATCTCGGGCGCACCTATCAACGTGACGCCGCTGGCAAACTCATCCTCAGCGGCGGAAGGCCGGTCAAGATCGTGGGCAGCCCCGTCGCGCTCGCGCAGCTGCAGTATGTGGAACGTGGGGCGACCGTCGAAAAGGAGTATGGCGATCTCTACCCCAGCGTGAATCTGACCTTCAATCTCACGTCGGATCTCATCGCCCGGGCCAGCTACGCCGAAACCCTCTCGCGGCCGAACTTCAATAACATCATCCCCGGCACGACGCTGCCGGATCCCGACACGACCTCCCGCGTCATTACGATCAACAATGTCGCGCTGCGCCCCTGGACCGCCCGGAACTACGATCTCGCGCTTTCGTATTACCCGAAGGGTGGCGGGGAACTGTCGGCCGGAGTGTTCCGGAAAGACATCAAGGACTTCTTCAGGACCAGTGACATCGACGTGACGCTGGAACTGCTGGATTTTTACGGCATCGATCCGACATTCGCGACCGGGAACTACGTCCTCCGCTCCCAACAGAATATTCCGGGCACCACCCGGATTGACGGCATCGAATTCAACTACCGGCAGCCGCTGAAGTTTCTCCCGGCGTGGGCACGCGGGGTGAATATCCGGTACAACATCACCAAGCTGAAACTGTCCGACGAAACGCAGTCGGACTTCAACGGCTTCATCCCGCTCAGCCAAAATTGGGGTATCAGCCTCGACCGGCCGAAGTTCAATGTGCGGCTCAACTGGAATTCCCGCGGGCGCCAGAATCGAGCCGTGGTCGGTGGAGCCGCTGAACTGGGCACGCGCGAGTACATCCGGGACCGCGTTTCACTCGATGTGGAGGCGGAGTATCGAATCCAAAAGCATCTGGGCCTCTTCGTCGGCGCGCGGAATGTCACCCGCGAACCGGAAATCTTCCAACGTTATGGCCCCAGCACGCCGGGCTTCGCGCGCGCGTATCAGCGCGCCGACTTCGGCACCACGATCGCCGCCGGGGTGAAGGGTACGTTCTAGTCCGGTCCGCCAAGGAAGGCGTTCCTGCCGCAAAAATGACCCCGAATCCAATTCTGAAGCTACGAGCGCTGCTCGCGGTGCTGGTGCTCGGCTCCGCTTCCGCCCAGCCGATCGCCAACGACCGCTACACCCTCGAACCGGCGGCCGGTGGCGCCGTGCGCCTCACGGCGAACGACGCCGGCTCCTGGCTCTTCCGCGGGGACTTTGCCGTGCTCGTCGCCAAGGCGGATCCGAAGCCGGCAATGCGGCCGGCAAACATCCCCCGAACCCTGCACAACATCGCCACGTGGCAGACGGCCGCTCCGCGCGCCGGGACCGCGTTGAAGCAGACCAAGCGATCCGACGCGCAAGTGGGCGACGGTCTCGACGACCGCATCCTCGATGGCAAGACCGACCAGCGCACGGCCGATCTCTTCGCCGCCGCACCGGTCACCCATGTGGAGGCAACAGGCGTCCGGCACCAGGGCGACGCCCTTGAGTTCACCCTCGCCCCGCAGGATGCGTTTGCCCTGACCGCTCGCCTCACGCTGCCGCCCGGCGACGCCGAGCCCGTGCTCACGTTCACGCTCACGCCCCGGACTGACGCGTGGTTCTCCGTCGGATACACTGGCGCGCCC
>VHCY01000356.1 GCA_016871595.1 Verrucomicrobiota bacterium | reverse complement strand
GCGGGATTCTGGCGGGGGAGAACAGTCAGGTGCGGGCCGGCTTTGAACGGGCGGCGCCGGGCTGGAGCGTCAATGCCCGGGTGATGGGCGAGTGGAGCGACGTCGTGCTGGTCCGGCCGGCGTGATCGCGCCGCGGCGGGGCTTCCGCCTTGCGTGAGGGCGCGGGGCGCGCATTTGTTCGCCCTATGGCGGACTTTTCCCGCGTTCCCCTTCGCCCGTGGCTGCGGCGCGCCGCCGGTTGGTGGCTGGCGCTTGGACTGTTAACGACCGGCCTGTGGGCCCACGATCCGGGCCTGAGCACCGTGCAGGGCGAGTGGCGGGCCGGGAGCCTCACGTTGACCACGGGCTTGGCCCCGGCGGACGTGGAGGCTTTACTGCCGCCGGAAGCCCCGCGGGCGCCCCAATGGGGACCGGTGGAATTCGAGGCGGTACGGCCGCTGCTCTTTCAACTGGCGGCGCGATTGTGGGAAGTGCGGCGCGGCGCCCAATTGCTGGAGCAGAAGGAGGTGCAGGTGGAACTGCTGCCGGGGGACAACGTGAGCTTCCAACTCCGGGTGAATCCGGGGGAGGGCGGCGAGCCGGTCACCCTGCGCTCCCTGCGTTTGGCCGATCTGGGCAGTGTGCACCGTCAATTCGCCTTGGTCCTGGATGAGGCGGGGCGGCTGGTTGCGCGGAAGCTGCTCAGCGGCCGCGATCCCGTGCTGGAGGTGCCACGGACGGTGGTGGCGGCGCCGGCCCCGGACGCTCCGGGTGCGCCCGCGGCGCCCAAGGCCGCGCCCGCCGCAGCGGCGGCCTCAGCCCCGGCCACGGCGACCGAGGACTCGGCCTTGCCCACCCTGATGGAGTTCCTGTGGCTGGGCGTGCAGCACATCTGGACCGGCTACGATCACCTGCTCTTCCTCTTCGCCCTGCTCGTGGTGTGCCGGACCTTCCGGTCCATCGTCGCGATCATCACCTGCTTCACCTTGGCCCATTCGCTGACCCTGGCGGCGGCGACCTTGGACTGGGTCCGCCTGCCAGCCAGCCTGGTGGAACCCATCATCGCGGCCACGATCGTCTACGTGGGGGCCGAGAACCTCTGGCGGCGGGGCGAGGAACCGGCCGGCCGCTGGCTGCTGACCTTCGGGTTTGGCCTCATCCACGGCTTCGGCTTTGCGAGCATCCTGCGGGATCTGGGGGTGGGGGCCGATCCGGGGGGCATTCTGGGGCCCCTGTTTGCCTTCAACTTAGGCGTGGAGCTGGGTCAGGTGGCCATCGCGGCGGTGGTGATGCCGCTGGTCTGGCGGTTGCGGCAACGCCCGGCGTTCGTCACCCGGGGGGTGCCGGCCCTGTCCGGGCTCATCGCCCTGTTGGGCCTCTACTGGTTGCTGGAGCGGACGGTCCTCTGACCGCGCCCCCCCCGGTTCAGGTGAACAGGTCCGAGGCGGTACGGCCCAAGAAATCCTCCATATAGGCGGTCGTGGCCTTGCCCTCGATGAAGATCGGGTCGGCCATGATCGCGCGGTGGAGGGGGATGGTCGTCTTGATGCCGCGGATGAGGTACTCGCTGAGCGCGCGGTAAGCGCGTTCGAGGGCGACCTTCCGGGTGGAGCCGGTGCAGATCAGCTTCCCGATCATCGAATCGTAGTACGGCGGGATGGCGTAGCCGCTGTAGGCGTGCGAATCGACGCGGACGCCGTGGCCGCCGGGCGAGTAGTAGAGGCCGATCGTGCCGGGGGAGGGGGCGAAGTTGCGCGCCGGGTCCTCGGCGTTGATCCGGCACTCGATCGCGTGGCCCTCGAACTTCACGTCGCCCTGGTCGAACCCGAGCTTCTCGCCGTTGGCCACCCGGATCTGTTCCTTGATCAGGTCGATGCCCGTAACTTCCTCCGTCACCGGATGTTCCACCTGGATGCGGGTGTTCATCTCGATGAAGTAGAAGTTGCCCTTGGCATCGACCAGGAACTCGATCGTCCCGGCGTTCTCGTAGGCGGCGGCCTCGGCGGCCTTGACCGCGGCCTTGCCCATCCGCTTGCGGAGGTCGGGCGTGAGGAAGGGGGAGGGGGACTCCTCGATCAGCTTCTGGTGGCGGCGCTGGACGCTGCAGTCGCGCTCGCCGAGGTGGAGCACGTGGCCGTGGGAGTCGGCGAGGATCTGGAACTCGATGTGCCGGGGCTTCTCGATGTACTTCTCGATGTAGACCGCCCCGTTGCCGAAGGCCTTCTCGGCCTCGCCGCGGGCCACGTGGTACTCCTTCGCGAAGGAAACGTCATTGTGGGCGATGCGCATCCCGCGCCCGCCACCGCCCGCCACTGCCTTGATGATGACCGGGTAGCCGATCTTACGGGCAATCTTGACCGCCTCGGTCTCCGACTCG
>VHCY01000355.1 GCA_016871595.1 Verrucomicrobiota bacterium | reverse complement strand
ATCCTCGGGTACGTCATCGCCCGGGTAATCCTCGCCGTGGTGATGGTGCCCCACTACCTGCGCGGGGAGATCTTTTCTCCCTACCAACTGCTGGAGCAACATCTCGGGCGCGGCCCGCGCCGGCTGGCGGGCGCCCTCTTCCTGTTCCTCGAGCCCCTCTCCGCCGGGGTCCGGGTCTATGTCGCCTGCATTCCGATCCGCCTGATGCTGGGGGATGACCTCTGCAGCCTTGGCGGCCTCACGGACCCGATCCTCGGCGCCATTTTCCTCTTCGTGGTCCTGTCGGTCGTCTACACCTACATCGGCGGGATGAAGGCGGTCGTCTGGACGGACGCGGTCCAGATGGTGCTGTTCATCGCGGGCGGGCTCTTCGCCCTCGTACACCTGGCGGGGATGGTCGAAGGCGGGCTGGCCGGGGGCCTCGCCAAGGCCGCGGCGGCGGGCAAGACCGAGTGGCTCCGCACCGACTTCGCGCTGGGGGCGCCGTTCAACCTTTGGATGGGCCTGATCGGCGGCACCTTTCTCGTGCTCTCCTCCCACGGCGCAGACCAGCTGATCGTGCAACGAGTGCTCGCGTGCCGCAACGTGGCGGAGGGGCGGCGGGCGCTGGTGTTCAGCGCCGTCTTCATCTTCCCGCTCTTCCTCCTTTTCCTCCTCGTGGGGGTCCTGCTCTGGGTCTACTACCAGAGCCACGCGTTCCAGATCCCGCTCCCGGAGAGCCGGCCGGGGATCAAGTCCAACGACTTCATCTTCCCGATCTACATCGTGACCGAGATGCCCCACCTGCTGAAGGGCTTCCTGATCGTCGCCATCCTCGCGGCGGCGATGTCCTCGATCAGCTCGGCGGTCTCCGCCCTCGCCTCGGTCTCGACGATGGACTTCCTGAAGCCGGCGCTGCCCGGCCGGAGCGACGAGTTTTTCCTCCGCTTCAGCCGCCATTCCACGCTCGTCTGGGCGGGGGTGCTGGTCTTCGTGGCCTGGCTGACGCGCGAGGTGACGTTTGTCCTCAACGCGGCCTTCTCGCTCCGCGGCCTCACCAGCGGCGCCCTGCTCGGAGGGCTCGCGCTGGCGATGTTCGGCCGCGGCGTCGGACCGCGGGCGGCGGTCGCGGGGATGCTGGCCTCCTTCGCCGCGATGAACCTGATCTACTGGCCCGCCGCCGTCCCCGCGACGCGCGACTGGTGGCTGCGCACCTTCGGGGGCGAGGTCTTCTGGCCGTGGTTCACCCTGATCGGCTTCCTCATCACCGTCGGGGTCGCCGCGCTGTTGCGGCCCCGCGGGAAGAGCGAGACCTAACGGCCGATCGCGGCACCGTCAGGCGGACGCCGGTCGAACCCGCCCTCGAGCAGGCCCTCCGCCGCCCGGTGGAGGATCACCTCGGCGGCCCCTTGGTTCGCCGGCGCCTCGAACACCGTGTGGCCCATCCCCCGCAGCAGGGCGAGGGTGTCGGCGGAGAGGGCGTGGCGCTCGTGCACGATGCGGTCCGGCAGCCACTGGTGATGGATCCGTCCGGCGTCGACCGCCTCCTGCGCGTTCATCCCCCAGTCCACGACGTTGAGGATCGTGCCCAAAACCGTGTTGATGATCGTGCGCCCACCGGGTGAGCCGGTGACCAGGAGCAATTGCCCGTCCTTGACCACGATCGTGGGGGTCATACTCGAGAGCATCCGTTTGCCCGGTTGCGCGAGGTTGGGCGGCGTCCCGATGAGACCCTTTTCGTCGGTGAGCCCGGGGGCGGCGTTGAAGTCACCCATCTCGTTGTTGAGCAGGAAACCGGCGCCGGGCACCACGATGTAGGAGCCGTAGGCGTACTCGAGCGTGTAGGTCAGCGCGACCGCGTTACGGTCCCGGTCGACCACCGAGAGGTGGGTGGTCTCGGGGGACTCCTCGGGCCAGGTGAATGAGCTCGGGGAGGAGACAGAGGCGCGCCGAGGGTTGATCGTGCGCCGCAGCTCCGCGGCATACTCCTTCGAAATGAGCCGGGCCACCGGGATGTCCGGGACGAAGTCCGGGTCGGCGATGTGGCGCGCGCGGTCGGCGAAGGCGCGCCGCATCGCCTCGGCCATCCGGTGCACGACGGCCGCCGAGCCGTGGCCGAGGGCCTTGAGGTCATAGCCTTCGAGGATGTTGAGCATCTGGATCACCGCGATCCCGCCGGAGCTGGGCGGGGGCATCCCGAGGATCTCGTGGCCGCGGTAGGTTCCGCGGACGACTTCCCGTTTGCGGGCCTGGTAGGCGCGGAGGTCCGCCTGCGTGATCAGGCCGTCGTTGGCCCGCATCTCGCGTTCGATGAGTTCCGCCGTCTCCCCGGTGTAGAACCCCTCCGGTCCCCGCTCGGCGATCCGCTCCAAGGTGCGCGCG
>VHCY01000354.1 GCA_016871595.1 Verrucomicrobiota bacterium | reverse complement strand
GCATACCCCGGCCCGCCATCGCCCGTGCCGGTCGGGTCGCCCCCTTGCACCACGAAGTCCGGGACCACCCGGTGGAAGGTCAGGCCGTCAAAGTAGGGTTTGCGCGGCGCGGGCCCGAGGGTGCCCTCGGCGAGGCCCACGAAGCTCGCCACGGTCCGCGGGGCCGCCCGGAAGTGGAGCTCGCAGATGATGGTCCCGCGCGGGGTGCCGATCGCCGCGTAAAGGCCGTCGGGCAAGCCCTCGACCGGCGAGGGTGCCGCCGCGGCCCCGAGCCCCGCCGTGAGCGGGAGCAGCACGAGCGGGAGGAAGCGGCGCCGGCCGAGCACGGGAGCGCGCGGGCTCAGGGCAGGAAGGTGCAGATGTACTCGCAGAGGCCGGACGCCACCGCGATGGTGAAGCCGCTCTGCGCGGGCACGTCGAAGGCCGTCCCGGCGCCGTAGGTGCGGGCCACGGTCTCGCCCTTCAGCGTCACGGTGCACTCGCCCGCGACGATCTCCATCCGCTCGGCGGCGGCGGTGCCGAAGTAGTACGAACCGGGCCGGATCAACCCGAGGGTCTTCCGGACGCCGCCCGCCAGCAGCACGGTGTGGCTGACGACGTTCCCGTCGAAATAAACATTGGCCTTGGTGTGGACGGTGGCGCCGTCGAACTGGGTGGGCAGCGAAGACATCGCCCGTGGGATGCCCGGCACGGGCGGCCGAGGCAAGCGCGGGCTGCGCTTGCGGCCCGGTCACCGCGCCGCACGGTGGCCGGGATGATTCCCCGGCGCGCCGCCCTCCTCGTGTCGCTCCTACCCCTGGCGGTCCTCCCGGCGGCGGAATCCCTGATGAGCGTGGCCCCGGCCGCGGGGAAGCCGCGCTTTGTGGACCCTTGGGCGCTCGACTTTGCCGCCTTGTTGCCGCCCCCGCCCGCCCCGGACTCCGCCGCCGCCCGGGCGGATCTTGCAGCGGTGCTCGCGGCACAGGGGGCCCGCACCCCGGCGGATCTCGCCTGGGCGGAGACGGTGGACCGGGATCAGGTCTTCAACCTGGCCACGGAGCTTGGTCCGTGGTTCCAGGCCGCGCGCCTGCCCCGCACGGACGCCTTCTTCCGCGAGTTGACCCGGGAGATCCGGACCTTTGAACGCGCGGCCAAGGTGGTCCATCCCCGGGAGCGTCCTTGGGTGGTCGATGCACGGGTGCGCCCGTGCGTCCCGCTGCCCGCCAGCGGGTCCTATCCCAGCGGCACGGCCCTTCAGGCTGGCGTCTGGGCGGAGTTGCTCGCCGAAGCGTTCCCGGCCGCCGCCGGGGCGTTGCGCGCGCGGGCGGTGCGGGCGGGCGAGGCCCGGGTGCTGGCCGGCGTGCACTTTCCCTCCGACGTGGCGGCCGGCGCGGCCCTCGTGCCCCCCTTCCTCGCGGCTTGCCGCCAAGCAGAGGACTTCCGGCGCGAATGGGCCGCCGTCCGGGCGGAACTGGCCGCCGCCTCCTCGGCGCACCCCTGATCCTTGGGCCAACTGCAGCTGGTTTCCAAGTGACCGTCGGCGGGCGTTTTTGCTTTCGCCGCGTCGGTTGTCCGCCTAAGGGAGGCGTTGTCCCTACGGGCGGTCGTCTCGGCCGCTCCGCGTGGGCCCGTTCCTTCCGCACCATGCAAAACCCGACCCGAACCCCCCTCCGCGCGCTGTGGCTTGCCCTCGGCGCGGCCGGCCTCCTGGCGCCGGCCCAGGCCCAGCAGGCCCCCGCCGCCCCGGCCACCCGTCCGGCTGCCGCCACCCGCCCGGCGGATGAAGCCGTGATGCTCTCGCCCTTCACCGTCTCGTCCGAGGCGGACCGCGGCTACCAGGCGCTCAACACCCTCTCGGGCACCCGCCTCAACTCGAAGCTCGAGGACCTCGGCGCCTCCATCACGGTCGTCACCAAGCAGCAGATGCAGGATCTGGCGGTGGTCGACCTGAACGACATCTTCCTCTACGAGGCGAACACCGAGGGGACCGGCAACTACACCCAGTTCACCCCCAACCGGAACGGCGGCATCATCGATGGCACCGCCAACGACCCCGCCACCGCCAACCGCATCCGCGGCGTCGGCAGCCCGATCAGCGGCAGCGGCGTCAACCTCGCCCTCGGTAACTTCTCGAGCAACAACAAGATCCCCGTCGACCCGTACAACCTCGACGCGGTGGAAATCTCCCGCGGCCCCAATTCCAACCTCTTCGGCCTCGGCGCCGCCGCCGGCACGATCAACCTCGTCCCCTCCAAGGCCAACCTCACCCGCGTCAGCTCCAGCACCTCGGTGCGGTTCGATGACTGGGGCGGCCACCGGCTGACGTTCGATTTCAACCGGCCCCTGATCAACGACAAGCTCGCCGTCCGCTTCGCCGCGGTCGACGAG
>VHCY01000353.1 GCA_016871595.1 Verrucomicrobiota bacterium | reverse complement strand
GAAGGGGGGGGGGGCGGGACGGAGGTGACGTTCACGGGGCGAGGCGGCCGGGCAGGTACTCCACCATCCGGCCGACGTACTCGGCGGCGTCCGGCTGGTCCGGGTCCTTGAGGGCGGCGCCACGGATCTCGGGCACGAGCGGGGCGGCGTCGCGGCCCAGCCTCCCCGCGGCCACGAGGGCGACGAGGCGCGTCGCGGCGTCGGGCGCCTGCAGCGCCGCGCGGAACACGGGCAACACGGGTTCGATGGGGCCCAGCCGGGCGAGGGCTTCGGCGGCGGCGAGCCGGACGTCCGGCGAGGGGTCCTCGAGGGCGGCGGTCAACGCCGGCCGCGCCTCGCTGGCCGCCGCGCGCAGGGCCAGCAGGCCCGTCGCGCCCCACCAGCGCAGGGCGGCGTCAGGCGAGCGCAGCAGCGCCGTCAATTCCGCGACGTTCCGGGGATCCCGGGCGCCGGCGAGGTCCGCCGCGCGGAGCAGTTCCGCGAGGGGGTTGGCGGCCGGATCCGTCGCCAGCTCGTACGGGGTGCGCCCCACGGCGCGCCGGCGCATCTCGGCCTCGGGCAGCAGGCCCAGGTCGCCCGCCGCCATCATCTCGCGACGCAGCAGCGCCCGCAGGCGCGCGAGGTCCGCGGCGTGGGCCGGGTCGCCGGCGAGGTTGTGCACCTGCCACGGGTCGCGGTCGACGTCGTAGAGCTCCTCCGCGGGCTTGCCGTCGGCGAAGAACCGCGCCGCCGGGCCGGTCAGCTTCCCCTCCCGGTGCCGCTGCTCCCACGCGCGGGTGCTGGCGTGCTGCCAAAGGTAACTCAGGTACTGGGCGTAAGGCAGGTGCGGCTGGAAGTTGCGCAGGTACTGGAAGCGCCCGTCGCGTACGTAGCGGACGGTCTCCGGCGCCTCGCCCTGCCGGTCCTTGCCCCCGAAGATCCACTCCCGCGGCACCCCCGCCGCCGGACCGAGGAACGCGCGGCCCTGGAAGTGCGCGGGCGCCGGCACGCCGGCGAGGCTCAGCATCGTCGGCGCGAAATCCACGAACGTCACGAGCCGGTCCTCCGTCCCGCCCGGGGCCGCGGGGGCGAGGTGACGCCACCGCTCCGGGAAACGCGCCAGCAGCGGCACGTGCAGGCCGGGGCCCCACGCCCACATCTTGATGCCCGGCATCCCCGTGCCGTGATCCGAGAAGAAGAACACCAGGGTGTTCCCCGCGAGGCCGTCCCGCTCCAGCTCCGCGAGGAGGTCGCCCACCTGCAGGTCCATCGCGGTCACGTTCTCGTAGTGGCGGGCCCACTCGCGGCGGAACTCGGGGGTGTCCGGGTGGATCGGCGGCACCGTGACCTGCGCCGGGTCGCGCCGCTGCTCCGGGCGCAGCCGCCGCGTGTTCGCCTGGTACTTCCCGTCCGGGCAGAAGATCTGGCTCTGGTGCGTGACGGTGAAGTTGAAGACCGCGAAGAACGGCTGGCCCGGCCGCCGGCTCCGCCAGTGCGCGCGCGGGCCGGACTCGTCCCACGAGCCAGGCGGCGTCGCGAAATTGTAGTCCTCCTTGGCGTTGTTGGTCGCGTGGTAGCCGGCCGCGCGCAGGTACGCCGGGAACGGTCGCACCTCCGCGGGCAGCCGCGTGGTCGAGCGCATCGGGTGGCTTCCCAGCCGCAGCGGGAGCACGCCCGTGATCAGGCAGGAACGGCTGGGCGCGCACACCCCGGTGTAGGCAAAGGCCCGCGTGTAGCGGACACCCTCGCGCGCCAGGGCGTCGAGGTGCGGCGTGACGGCGAACGCGTCCCCGTAGGCCCCGAGGTGCGGGCCGGTGTCCTCACAGGTGATCCAGAGGATATTCGGCCGGTCGGCCGCGCGGAGCCCGGCCGCGGGAAGCAGGCCGGCCGCGCCGAGGAGAAGCAGGCCCCGGATCATTTCCGGCCGCTCTTCTTGCCTCCCCCGCCTCCGCCCGCGCCCTCCCCGCCCTTCGAGGCGGCCGAGACGGCGTGGTTGGCCACGTGCGCCGGCCGGGCCTGGGCGTAATGGTCCAACTGGGACTGCAGCCGCACGCGCGCCGCCGCCGCGGGACCGATGACCTCCGTCACCGGCAGCGGGCGCTCCTCGAACGGGTCCCGCGTCAGGTCGAAGAGGCGGCCGTCGCGGTAGAGCTTGTGGGTGCGGCCCTGCGCAAACTCAAAGGTCGCCGCCGGCCCGCCGTTGCGCGCGTACCAAAGGTAGTAGGCCTCGCGCGGCGTGCCGGGCTCCCCGCGCAACTGCGGCAGGAAACTCACGCCGTCCAACCCCGCCGGCACCGGCACCCCCGCCGCCGCGCACAGGGTGGGCAGGAAGTCCACGCTCGCCACGAGGTCGCCGTTTACCCGCCCGGCCGGCACCCGCGCCGGCCAGCTCGCGATCAGGGGCACGTGGTTGCCCCGCG
>VHCY01000352.1 GCA_016871595.1 Verrucomicrobiota bacterium | reverse complement strand
GAGTCGACGCCGATCGACAGCTTGCCCTGGTCCTTCGCGGCCTGGAGCACGCCGAGCCCCGTGCCGCCCGCGGCGGCGTAGACGACGTCGACGCCGCGGTCGAACTGCGCGCGCGCGAGTTCGCCGCCGCGCGTCGGATCGCGCCACGCCGCCGGCGTTGTGCCGGTCATGTTCTGGATGATCTCGACCCGCGGATTGACGAAGCGCGCACCCTGGGCGTAGCCGCATCCGAAGGCGCGGATGAGCGGGATGTCCATGCCGCCGACGAAGCCGACCTTTCCGCTCCTCGAGGCCGACGCCGCCATCATCCCGGCGAGGAACGAGCCCTCCTGTTCCTTGAACACGAAGCTCTGCACGTTCGGCAGTTCGACCACCGCGTCGATGATGTTGAACTTCACGTTGCGGAACTCCTCGGCGGCGCCCTTCACCGGCACCGCCTGCGCGAAGCCGACGGCGACGATCAACGTCGCGCCGCGGCGCGCGAGGTTGCGCAGGGCCTGGTCGCGCTGGGCCTCGGCCGTGACCTCGAATTCGCGGTAGGCGATGCCGGTCTCGCGCTTGAAGCGCTCCGCGCCGTTGAAGGCGGCCTCGTTGAACGATTTGTCGAACTTGCCGCCCATGTCGAAGACGATGGCGGGCGCGAAATCCTGCGCCCCGGCCAAGGCGGCGAAGAGGGCGACGGCCGCGGTAGCGGCGAGCGTGACAAGTTTCTTCATGCCTGTGCCTCTTTGCATGCGGAGCGCGCGCCCCGCCATGGAAGCTAGAGGCTACATTTCTACCGCATCGTCTCCAAGCCCGGGCTTCGCGGCCGCCGCGGACGCCCCGGCGAGGCTGGCGGCGCGGTCCGTGCCGAGCGCGGGCGCGGAACGACGCGCCGGCGACGTCGGGGCCGGCGCTCAGCGGGCGCGCGACCTCGCCCGGCCCAGCGCCGCGAGCACGAGCGCCACGCCGAACAGCGCGAGCGAGGCCGGCTCGGGCACCTGGCCCGGCGGGTCCTCGCCCGGGTTCGGGAAGCCCGGCTCGCTCAGCGACGTTCCGTACTGGAACCAGTCCTGGGAGACATTGCCGTTGGCGGACGGGTCGAAGCCGGCCGGCAGCCCGGACAGGGTTAAGACGACCTCGTTGCGGATCAGCGCATGCGCGCCCGTGACCGCCGCGTTCCCGGTGGCTGGATTGTCGCTCGCGGACTCGAGGCTGTACTGCATCCCGTCTACGCCCACGGGCCCCTGCATTTTGCCGCCGGGGAAGTTGGCGGCGCCGAAAAGGCCGAAGGCGGAGCTGCTGATGCCGGAATTCGCGGAGTACGGCGCGGCGATGCCCGAGGCATAGGCCCATTCGCCGCCGACGACCCCGCCTGGGTCGGTGCCCCTAAAGAGGACGTGCGACGATGGCGGCACTATGGCGGAAACCGAAACGAGGACTGGGTTCCCGGCGAGCGTGAAGAACACCGCAGCAAGCAACCGGTCTGGAACGAGGATATCGGGGCCAATGTTCCTAAGGCTTATTGTGACGTTTGTTCCAGAGCCGTCGAATGTAGCGGTGGCGATGCGCAGGCCGTCCGTCCCGAGGAACGTCCTCGGGGCAGCCTGGGAGCCCGCCGAGACGGCAGCGATACAGAGGGCCATCGTGGCGACGACCCGGTTCTTCCTGTGCATGGCTCTCTCCTTCCGGTGCAAGGCGGCGCGCCCCGTGGCGGCTGGAGCGCAAGCGGCGAGCCAAGTCCGGCGGCACCGAATCTCGCTGCATCGACAAGCCGATGGACTGCGTTCCTCGCGCCAGAGCTGAAGACATGAAAGCCCGGCTTTCCACGCAGGGCGGGGCGTGGCCGCTAGGAGCGGCGCGCCGCGGAAAGGACGACGGCCAGGCGAGCGGCGAGTGCGGCGTTGTTGCGGATGATCGCGCGGTTGACGGCGAGGCTCCGCCCGGCCGTCGCGGCGACGACGCGGCGCAGCAGGAACGGCGTGACGTCCTTGGCGCCGACCCGCTCGGCCGCCGCCTCGGCGAGGGCCGCCTCGATCGGGCCGGAGAGTTCGGCCGCCGGGATCTCCTGGTCCGCCGGCAGCGGGTTCGCCACCAGCATGCCGCCGCCCAGGCCCAGCGCCTCGCGGGCAAGGACGAGGCGCGCGACTTCCTCCGGCGCGTCGAGCCGTAGCGGCGCGCGCAGCCCGCTCGCGCGGCTCCAGAAGGCGGGGAACTCGTCCGTCCCGAAGCCGACCACGGGGACGCCCCTCGTCTCCAGGGCCTCGAGGGTCTTCGGCAGGTCGAGGATCGCCTTGGCGCCCGCCGACACCACGACGACGGGGCTGCGCGCGAGTTCGTCGAGGTCGGCGGAGACGTCGAAGCTCGTCTCCGCGCCGCGATGGACGCCGCCGATGCCGCCGGTCGCGAAGACAGGGATGCCCGCGAGCG
>VHCY01000351.1 GCA_016871595.1 Verrucomicrobiota bacterium | reverse complement strand
CGCGTCCGCCCGGGCCGTCTCAGCGGGCCGGCTCGGCGCAGCGGGCGAGGCGGGCGGCGAAGTCACGCAGGAATTCCTCACGCCAGCGGCTCACGGTCCGCGCCCCGTGGTGGACGCCCTCGGCCTCCGGCAGGGCGGGGTCATCGGTCCACCAGTACGGGTGGCGCGGTGACGGTTCCCGCGCCCGCTCCGGGGGCGGCGCCACGGCCGTGATCTCCCCGCTCCGGCCGTCGAGTCCGGGCACGTTGCTCCGCACCTCGTAGCGAAACAGGACGGGGTCGCGCGGACAGAAGCGGAACCGGAGGTTGCCGGCCCCGTCCGCGTGGCCCTCGAGGACCTGATTCGTGATCCGCAGCTGGCCGGTCGGTCGGTCGGGGGCGTCCGGTCCCAGCGGCAGCACCAGCTCGACGATGCGGAAGAGTTCCACGCGGTCCGCGGCCGTGGTGAGCCGAGCGAAGCGGGCCGTAGGCCGCTCCCACGCGCGAACGAACCGGCCACCCCAGCCCGGTGTACCGGGATCGTCCGGGCGACCGTGCAGGAGCCAGTTCACGGACGGGGTATCGCCCATCTTGAGCACGCCGCCGAGGTGCTGGGCGAAGTAGCTCCCGAGCGCGCCCTGGCCGGCGACGTGGCGCCGCACGAACGCCGCGTTGCCCCAGTCCCCGTCCTGTCGTCCGCCGAGGAAGTAACCGCGGTAGGTCGAGTTCGCCTCGATCATCCACAGGGTGGGGAAGTGCTCCACCAGGAATTGATAGGCGTCCGGGCCCCACTTCTTGTTCGGGCCCCCGATGTAGTACACCCGGAGGCGCGGCAGGATGTCGGGGGCGTCGTGCAAGGCCTGGGCCACCTCCTCGAGGGCGCCCCAGACAAGAACGTGCAGGGGCCGCGGGTCCGGGCGGCGGGCACATTCGACGATCCAGCTGGAGCCCTCCGTCCGGCCGCGCAGGCCGGAGGCGGGGGCCGGGCGCACGCCTCCCTGACGGGTCATCGCCCGCAGGGCGTCCGGGGTGGGGTAGTTGGCAGCGTGAGCGCGCAGCCGCGGGTAATCCCGCTCGTAGGCCGCGATCACCTCGAGGATCGCCTCCCGTCCCGGCCGCTCGAAGGGCGAGGAGACGAGGCCCTCGAGGTCCAGCACGTCCGCGTAAAGCAGCAGGTGCACGAGCGAATGGTAGTCATCCGGGTCCGTGCCGCCGATATCGGTGGTGACGAGCACCCGGTGCCGGTGTCCGGCGAGCGCGCCGTGGTCCTCCGCGGCGCCGAGGGCGGCGGTGGCGAGCAGGCAGGCGCAGAGGAGCGGGAGGCGCATCTTCAGGCGGGCCTTCTGCGCCGCGAGCGGGCCCGGGTCAAGGGGCCGTCGCCCGGTGCGGCACGCGGCGCAGCTTCGCCGCGTCGTAGCCCTGCGCCGCCAGTTCCCGCACCAACTGGTCGTAGTCGGCGGCGGGCATTTCCGGGGTGCGCGCCATAATCCAGACGTAATCGCGCCGGCTGCGGCCCACCACGGTGCGGGTGTACGCGGGGTCGACGTGGGTCACGAGGAACTCGGCCTTGATGGGCCACACGAACTGCATTCCCCAGGTCGACCGGTGGACCGGGTCGCGCACGAAGCCCCGCGGGTTGTAGCGCTTGGGCGGACCGTCGAAGCCGCCCTGGTTGAAGGTGAAGACGGTGTCGATCGTGCCGTCGGGCTCGAGGCGGTAGGTTTCCACCGCGTTATAGGCCTCCGTCTCGATGAAGGTCGGGATGCAGGCGATGACGTACCACTTGCCCATATAGCGGTTGAGATCGAGGCGCTCCACCGTCGGCAGCGGGGGCAGGCGGGAGGCGCAGCCGGAGAGCAGCAGGGCGAGCGCGGTGGCCGCGAGCGTGGCGAGGCGGGGACGGCTGCGCGCGGAGGGTGGGTGGGGAAGAAGAGGGCTTCGCATCCACGGAAGCGGAGGGCGCCGCGGCGCCTTGTCAAAAGCCGGCCGCCGATTGGCCGTGGGCCCTTTGCCCCGGAAATCAGGGCGCCGCAGGGATCGTCGTCATTGTCCCCGCGTCTCGACTACCCCGATGATCCCCGCCGCTCCGGCTCCATTCCAACCTTGCGGGTGATGAATGCGGGAGTACGGTTTCAAAACTGGGAGTTCGTCTGGGACCCCGCCAAGGATCTCCGCCCGCCCCGATGAAACCGAACTCTTCCGCCAGAAAACCCGCCCGGACGACCGGGCGTAACCTTGAGGCCCGCTTCGCCCGCGGGGAGGCCGTCCTCGATTACTTTGATGCGGCCCGTGCGATCGTGACGCACGGGGGGGCGCGGCCGGGCGTGCGGCGGAAGCCTTCCGGCAAGGTGCGCAAGACGGGGAAGCTTTCCCCCGCCGCGATCCGGCGGGTCCGGGCGTTCGCGCGCCGCGAGCGGCTGCCGGGTTTCTCCG
>VHCY01000350.1 GCA_016871595.1 Verrucomicrobiota bacterium | reverse complement strand
TGCCCGATTTTGACCACTCCGACCTTGGCCGTCGTGGAATTAGCCTCTAGCTTGTCAGTGTTAGTTGTGAGCATACAGCCGACAGGTTAGCGCCCTGCGCCAGCCTGTCGGCTTCATGTCATCTACACCAATCCGATTAGTTTCCTCCTAGGCAGGCCAATCCACCTCGGGCTCGGTGTAGCCGGGGAATCCTTCCCCGGTAAGGCGATCCCGCAGGCTACCTGTCAGCGGTCTGGATCCCTCCCGTCCGAGCGCTCCCCGCATCATTGTCGCGGCGTCTATGGACGCCTCTGGCAACGTGGTCCGCGTCCCAGAGCCCCTTAAGTCTTTTGTAGCCCCTGCCTCGGCTCCGCTAATTTCAACGATAGCCCCAAAAAGGTTCGCCATTGATCCAGCGGCATCCGCGCCGGCGGACGCCGGCATTGCCATCGCGCGACGCGCCCGCTCCGCTCCGCGCGTGCACCCCGCCTCCGCCCTCCGCTCCGTCACGGTTCGCGCCCTCGATATCCCCCTCTTCGAACCCTTTGGCATCTCCGGCGGAGCCCAGGCCAGCGCCGCCAATGTCCTCGTCCGCGTGGAACTCGCCGATGGCACCGTCGGCCACGGCGAAGGCGCCCCGCTCCCGCCCTACAACGGCGAGACGCAGGCCGACGCGCTCCAGGCCTTGCGCTCCGCCGCCCCCTGGCTGCAAGGCCGCGACGCCGCCGCGTGGCCGGAACTGGGCCGCGCCTTCCAGACCCGCGCCCGGCCCCGCTCCGGCTCCGCCCGCTGCGCCCTCGAAACCGCCCTCGTCGACGCCTTGGCCCGGCAGGCCGGGGTCAGCCTGACCACTTTCCTGGCCGCCGAAGCCCCCGCCTCCGCCCGCCGCCCGGCCGTCCGCCTGGAGACGGATATGACCGTCACCACGGGCACCCCCGCGGCCGCGACGGCGGCGGTGCGCCGAATCCAGCGCCGGGGCATCCGCGTGATCAAGGTGAAGATCGGGGGCCCCGGCGGCCCCGCCCACGACCTGGGGCGCCTCCTCGCCATCCGCGCCGCCGCGCCGCGCGCCCCCCTCGTGCTGGACGGCAACGCCGGGCTCAGCCGCGCGGATGCCTTTTTGCTCGTGCGCCTGCTGCAGGCCGCCCGCATCACCCCCGCGGTGCTCGAACAGTGGCTGCCCAAGGACGACCTCGCCGGAATGCGCCGCCTCCGCCGCGAATCGGGCTGGCTGGTCGCGGCCGACGAGGCCGTCACCTCCGCCGAGGACGCCCGCCGGGTGGTCCGCGCCCGCGCGGCTGACGTGATCAACATCAAGCTGATGAAGGCGGGCTTGGGCGAGGCCTTGGAGATCGCCCGCATCGCGCGCGCCGGGGGCCTCGGCCTGATGATCGGGGGCAATGTCGAGTCGGTGCTGGCGATGACCGTTTCGGCCTGCTTCGCGACAGCCCTTGGCGGGTTCCGCTTCGCGGACTTGGACACGCCCTTCTTTATGTCGGAAAACCCGTTCCGGGGCGGTTACCGCATCCGGGCCGGGCAGATCTCGGTCGCGCACCTCCGCCGCGGGCACGGCGTCGTCCCGCGCGCGGCGAGTAGCTGAAAGGGGTCAGCCCTCCAGTTCCGTCCAGCGGGCGTAGACGGCGACGATTTCCGCCTCCAACTCGGGCAGGCGCGCCGCGGCCCGGGCGACCTCGGGCCCGCCTCCCTTGAAGAAAGCCGGGTCCGCCATCCGCGTGGTCAGCTCCGTCTGCTCCTTCTCCAAGGCCTCCAGGCGCGCCGGCAGGGCCTCCAATTCCGCCCGTTCCCGATTGTTCAGCTTTCGGCTCTTGGCCGCCGGCGCCGCGCTCGCGGGCCCTCCCGGGGCGTTTCCTGTTCCCTTGCCGGGATTGGCGGCCGCTTTGGCGGCGGCCGCGGCCCGGGCGGCCTGCGCCGCCTGCCAGTCATCGTAGCCGCCGATGTGCTCGGCCAGCACCCCGTCGCCCTCGAACACCAGCAGGCTCGTGCAGACTTCGTTCAGGAAGGCGCGGTCGTGGCTCACCAGCAGCACCGTCCCGCCGAATTCGACCAGGAGATCCTCCAGCAGCTCCAAGGTCTCCGCATCGAGGTCGTTGGTCGGTTCGTCCAGCACCAGCACGTTCGCGGGCTTGGTGAACAGGCGCGCCAACAGCAGCCGGTTGCGCTCGCCGCCCGAGAGCGCGCGCACCGGGGTCCGGGCCCGCGTGGGCTCAAAGAGGAAATCCTCCAGGTACGAGATCACGTGGCGCGTGCGGCCATTGATCGTGACGGTCGTGTTGCCGTCGGCCACGGCGTCCTGCACCCGCATCGATTCGTCCAGTTGGGCCCGCAACTGGTCGAAGTAGACGACCTCGAGCCGCGTGCCGGCCTCGACGGTCCCGGCCTGCGGGGCCAGTTGCCCGAGGAGCAGGCGGAGGAGGGTGGTCTTGCCGGC
>VHCY01000349.1 GCA_016871595.1 Verrucomicrobiota bacterium | reverse complement strand
TGGGCCCACGAGCGCCCGGATGGCGGGCGGGGCTTTGGTTTCACCGGCGCGCACTACCACGCCAACTGGGGCCACGAGGATTTCCGCCGGCTCGTGCTGAACGCGGTCGTCTGGCTGGCGAGGATGGAGGTCCCGGCGGGCGGGGTCGCGTCGCGCGTCACGCCGGAGGATCTGGCGGCCAACCTCGATCCGAAGCCGGCCGCGAAGGCAAAGGCGGCCAAGAAGGCGCCCTGAGCACCCCGCCGCGGCTCACTTCATGATGGAGTAGAGGCTCGCGAAGTCGTCGGTCCAGAGCGGGGCGTTGCGGTGGTCCGAGGGCGAATCGGCCGCGGAGCGCAGGCCTTCCTGCTGCAGGAAGGCCGGATCGCGCGTGAGGATCATCCAGGTGGTGGCGTAGACCCACCACTCGGGCTCCCGGTCATCCGAGATGGCCGCCACCCCGTACCCGAATTCCGCGGCGAGCCGCTCGACCACCGGGCGGAGGTCGAGGTAGCGGTTCGAGATGTGGATCGCGAGCACGCCGCCGGGACGCAGCAACCGCTCGTAGACCGCGAACGCCTCGCGGGTCAGCAGGTGCACCGGGATGGCGTCGCTGGAAAAGGCGTCGAGGGCGAGCAGGTCGAAGACGGGCGGCTGCCCGCCCGCAATCTCCCGTTCCATCACGAGCCGCGCGTCGCCCATCGCCACCTCCACCGTGCCGAGGCAGTAATCCAGATACTTGAAGTGCGCCCGCGCCAGTTGCTCCACGGCCGGGTTGATCTCGTAGATGCGGAGCGAATCCCCCTTGCGCGCGTAGGCCGCCAGCGTGCCGGTGCCGAGACCCACGAGGCCGAGGCGGCGCGGGCCGGGCGGGAGCAGGTTCAGGGCGATCCCCACGCCGCTGGACTCGCTGTAGTACGTGGTCGGCAGGACGGACTTCTCCGGTTTGGTGAACTGGAGCCCGTGCGTGGTGGCCCCGTGCAGCAGCAGGTGGTAGTTGTCCTCGGCGTCACCGGGATTGTAGTCGAGGACCTTGAGCGTACCGTAGAAGTTGCGCGAGGCGCTGAGCGTGTTGGCGCTGCGGTCGTTCCACCCGGCCGCGAACACGGCCCCGAGGCCGACGCAAAGCGCCATCAGGAAACCACCCATCCGGGGGGCCCACGGATCCAGCGGGCGCCACCGGCGGAAATCCAGCAGCATCACCGGCAGCAGGAGCAGGCCGCCGGCGAGATAGGGCCAGCGGTCCCGTGCGAGGGCCAGCAACTCGGAGCCGAACCCCTCCCCGCCGTCGAAGGCCGAGCGCAGCCCGGCAATCGCGAAGGGCAAGGCGAGCGCCCCGACCGCGGCGGCGAGCGCGATCTCGCGGCTGCGATGGCGGAAGCACAGCACCCCGATCAGGTAGCTCAGTAGCCACAGCCCGACCTGGAGTTCACGGTAGTCGTCAAACACGGCGGGCCCGACGATCGCGACGAGGAAGCCGCCCAGCGCGCCGCCGAGCGAGATGTGCAGGAAGTAGGAGGTGAGCCCCCGCGGGGCCGGCTTCAGGCGATACAGCTCCCCGTGGCAGACCATGCAGGCCAGGAACAGTACCACGTTGTAGAGGATGATCTGCAGGCGCATCGGCGCGTCGGTGCCCGCCGGGATCAGCAGCGCGACGGCGGCCGCCCCGGGGACCAGCAGCGCGAGAAAGATTCCGCGGTGATACCAGCGGTCGTGGTCGAAGCAGATGATGAACGACAGGAGGTACAGGCTCAGTGGCAGCACCCACAGGAACGGGATGACCGCCACCTCCTGGCAGAGCTTGTTGGTGGTCGCGAGGAGCAGGACGGATGCGACCAGCGGCAGCGCGACCCAGAGCAGACGGTCCACCGCGGAGACCGCGGGCTCCGGTTCCTCCCCGCGGGGATGCTCCGCGCTCCGGCTCTCCGCCGCCGGCGCGAGGCGCCACACCAGCCACGCGCAGACCGCGCAGCAAAGCACGAAGCCCACCAGCCCCCACGACCACATCGCCGCCTGCGCCTGGCGGGTGAACCGGACCTCGAAGAAGGCGGGATAGCTCAGGAGCGCGAGCAGGGAGCCGACGTTGGAGAGCGCGTAGAGCCGGTACGGGGAGACCCCCGGTTGCGTCTGGCTGAACCAGCGCTGCATCAGCGGTCCGGTCGAGGAGAGGACGAAGTAAGGCACCCCGATGGACGCGGCCAGCAGCAGCAGGATCTGGAGGTTGGGGTCACCGTCCGTCCGCACCCGCCACGACTCCGAGGGCGTGATGGGCAGGAGCGCCAGCGCCACGGCCAGCAGCGTGAGGTGCAGGATCACCTGCCGGCGCGGGCTCAGGCGCGAGGTGGAGAAGTGCGCGTAGGCGTACCCGCCCAGCAGCAGCGTCTGGAAGAACAGCAGGCAGGTGGTCCAAACCCCCGGTCCGCCCCCGAACCAGGGCAGGATGTACTTTCCGATCAGGGGCTGGACCTGGA
>VHCY01000348.1 GCA_016871595.1 Verrucomicrobiota bacterium | reverse complement strand
AGCATCTCGCGGGTCACGGTCTGCCCCTGGTTGCGCATCAGGTATTCCAGCACGTCGACCTCGCGGGGGGTCAGGCGGATCTCCTGCCCGGAGCGCACGGCAATGCGGGCGCGGGTGTCGAGCTGGAGGTCGCCGCACTGGAGGTTGCGGCCCGCGGCCCAGTTCGGCCGGCGCAGCAGCGCGCGGCAGCGGGCGATCAGCTCCGCGAAGGCGAACGGCTTCGGCAGGTAATCGTCGGCGCCGTTGTCCAGCCCGAGCAGCCGGTCGGTCAGCGTGCCCCGCGCGGTGAGCATCAGGACCGGCGTGGTCCGGCCCGAGGCCCGGATGCGGCGCAGCACCTCAAGCCCGTCCAGGTCCGGCAGCATCCAGTCGAGCACGATGAGGTCCGCGGGCTCCGCCTGCGCCAGCTGCAGCCCCGCCACGCCTTGGGCCGCGCTCCGCACCTGCCAGCCCTCCAGCGTCATCCCCTCGACGATCGAGTCACGGGTCTTGCCCTCGTCCTCGACGAGGAGCACGCGCGGGGGTTTCATCGCTTCCGTTGCTGCCATAGGGCTCAGGGCCGGTGACGTATGCTCCGGGTCGCGGGTGGAAACGCAATCCCTCTGATATTTCCTGTCAGCCGCGGGGCAGGCCCTGCAGCGCCAGCGCCTCGAGGCGCCGCCGGTACCGGGCGCCGATGACGGCGGGGGCGAAGCGTTCCGCGATGGTGGCCCGCGCGGCGACGCCGAGGCGGGCGGCGAGGGCGGGGTCCGCGGCCAGGCGGCGCAGGTACGCGGCGGCGGCCGCGACATCGGGATCGGCCCAGGTGCCGCCGCGAGCATACGGTCCGTGGGTGGCGTCGAGCGTGACCAGCCGCGCGGGCACCGGGCAGCCGTTCGCGGGGGTGACGAACTCGGCGGTCGCCGACCAGTCGGTGCTGATGACCGGCTTGGCGAGGTGCATGCACTCCGCGACGGCAAGACCGAAGCCCTCCGAACGGTGGAGGGAAAGCAGGCAGTCGCACGCCGCCTGGAGCGCGTAGAGGTCGGTGCGGGAGAGCGTCGCCGTGAGGAGGACCGTGCCCGGGAGCTGGCGCAGTTCGGCCTCGAGCGCGGCGAAGTCGGCCTCGTTGCCGGCGACATTGTGCACCTTGACCACCAGGCCCGCGGTGCGCGGATCGAGTCCCGCCGCGCGGAAGGCGGCGATCGCCCCGCGGGGGTTCTTGCGCGCGGCGTAGGAGTTCAGGTCGAACAGGGTGAGGGCGAGGAACTTTCCCGCGGGCAGGCCGAACCGCTGCCGCAGCGCCTCCGGGGACTCCGGCGGGGCGCCGAAGGCGATGGCGTGCGGGAAGGTCAGCACGGGCAGGGGACTCTTCTCCCGCACGGCCGCCGCGGTGAAGTCGCTCGGGCACCAGATCTCGTCGAAGTAATCGAACGACGGCAGCCAGGCGTCGGGAAACTCCGGCAGCTCCCACGCGAAGTAGCCGATGTTGTACCGTCCGGCGCGGAAGGCGCGGCCGTGGTGGTGATCGATCTCGCCCGCGGCCGGCGGATCGATGTGGAACACGTTCACCGGGTGCGGGTTTTCCGGGCTGAGCCGCGCGGCGTAGGTGTCGTCCCCGAGACGATTCCGGCAATTGAGGCGCAGCGGCACCAGCGCGGCCGGCAACCCGGCGGCGTCCGCGGCCCGCACCATACAACGGGCGGATTCGCCCACGCCGAGGTCGGCGGTGAGGAAGCCCACGAGGTTGATCCCGAGACGCGCGTGCCGGCGCCGGTAGGCGGCGGCGAAGACCGCGTCGGGCCGGCCGAAGTCGCACACCGCCGCGCCGTCCTCCGCGCGCAGGGCGAGCAGCCGCAGTTGCCGGTTGCGCCGCAGGGCGCGGAAGCGGCCCCACGCGGGGAGGCCCGTGACGCGGCCCGCCCAGGCGAGCGCGTTGGTCAGGCCGTTGCCGGTCAACTCGAGGGTCAGCTCGACCTCCTCCCCCGCGGGCAGGGCGAGCGGGAGGCTCCAGTCGCCGGGCGCGCCGGGGGGCAACTCCCCCGCGGGTTGCCCGTTCACCCGCACGCGGAGGCCCGGTTGCCCGCGCTCGAGCCCGCGCAGTTCCGGGTGCGCGCGGCGCCGGCCGACGAGGGTGAAGGGGGCCGGCCCGGCCGGTTTGCGGAAACGCAGGACCGCGGTCTCGCGCAGCCAGGCGGAGTCAGGGTCGAAGTCGTCCCAGAGGAGCCCCGCGTGGCGGAAGGGCCGCGGGTGGGCGGCGGAGGGCGGGAGGTCGCGGGCGGGCATCGGTCGGGCGGAGCGAAGGAAGTGCCGGCTCCTTTGGCAAAGCTTTCCCCGATGTCAGTTCGCGGGGCTTGCGGGCGAGCGGGGCGCTTTGGTGCAGTCGGCGGTCGGCTGCGAACTGACCGCGGGGCTCCCCGCCCCGTGACCACCCCTTATGTCTTCCCCCTGTTTTTCCGCGTCCTGGCGCGTGGGCCTGCTGGTGCTG
>VHCY01000347.1 GCA_016871595.1 Verrucomicrobiota bacterium | reverse complement strand
GACGGAGGCACGCGTCGTCATCGAAGACTTCCGCCAGGACTACAACACCGAGCGGCCGCACAGCTCGCTTGGCTATGAATCGCCGCGACGCTTCGCGGCCAAAACCGCCTTACCAATCTCAGGCTCCGGGCCGGACCGCCGAGCCGGTCCGTCCCTCCGCCTGAGATTGCCAACGACCGCCAATCCCACCATATCAACCAACGCCTCAGACTGACATCAAAGGTGGAGCAGTTCCGGCGTCCCTCTCAGTCTCCGCGCTGATGGCGACCCGCCGCCGCGGCCGCGCGCGGTTTCAGGCCACGCTGGCTTTCTTCACCGGCCACGCCACGCGGGAGGGATGGAGGCGCTTCACCCCGGCGTACGGCGAACTGTTCGCGGGCGCGCGTTCCCGGGCGCGGGAAATCGGCTATGCCATCGAGGACTTCTGGCTGCACGAACCCCGGCTTGGCCCCGAGCGGCTGAAACAGATTCTGAAGACGCGCGGCATCCACGGAATCATCGTCGCCCCGATGCCGATCAAGGATGCCGTGCTGCCGGAGTTCGACTGGACCGCTTTCAGCGTTCTGGCCGTGGGCTACTCGGTGCGCACCCCCGAGTTTCACCGCATCTCCCACGACTACTTTCACGGCATGAAGATGGCGTTGGCGCACTGCCGGGCGAAGGGCTATCGCCGCATCGGGTTGTTTCTGGACCGGCATGTGAGCTCGGTGACGTTCGACCTGTGGCACGCGGCATATCTGGCTGAGCAGCGGGCGGCGCCGGGAGCCGAACGGATCGAGCCGTTGTTGGCCGAAGACCTGGACGACCCGGCCATCGTTCCGTGGCTGCGAGATGAGCGCCCCGACTGCCTGGTGTGCCTCGATCCCTGGCGGCTGGAGGAGTTGGGGCATCTGCCGAAGGGCTTTCCCGCGGTGAGCCTCAACATCGACGAGGCGCCGCGGCCGATGCCGGGGGTGAGCCGCGATTTCGAGGTGATTGGCGAGGCGGCGGTCGACCGCGTGGTTTCCCTGATGCAGCACAACCAGCGCGGAATCCCGCCGCGGCCCCAAACGATCCTGATTGAAGGTCTGTGGGCCAACGAAGAGTTGCTCCGCTCGGCCGGGCGCAGGCCGGCTGCGAGCTGACCCGAGCCGAAACTGGCAACGCGAGAATCGGTTGGTCGGCAGCAGACTCGCCGAGCCCACCGATCTTCAGGAAACGAGGAGAAAGGCGCAGGCCGCTTGGTTCACGACCGGCAGCCCTACAACCCCGCGCGGAAATTACCGACCGCTTCACTTGTGCGCAGCGCCCGGCCGTAAACCCGGAGCGCGCGCACTGCGGAATCGATTCTCACGTTCGCGGCCCCGTTGGCCGACCGCAGGTGCGGGCTGAAGCGCCCCCAGCCAAACTGGCGCTCGTCGCCACCGTCCTGCAGCACGCCGTCGACCACGAAGGTGATGATCTTCGGACCGCCGTCGACCGTCGCCACCAGGTGCTGCGGCAGGCGCTCATCCGTAATGCGGTCGCGGAACTGCAGTTCGGTTTTCATGAGATTACCCAGACGCGGGCGAAGTACCGGCGGAGTGAGTTCTCGCAGACGCGCCCGCTTCGTGAAATGAAAATGCTGCATCATGATCACTCTCCCTCGGCGCGTGCACACCAGGCGGCGGGTAAATGGCGGGTGATCGGCGGGTAGGTGACGGACAAGTGGCGGGTAAGTGAGCGATGAAACGACTAACTCCGTTAGGGGTGGCGTGTCCTCTGGAATTATACTGACTTGGTAAGCCGGATGGCAGTGAGCCGTGAAGGGGGTTGGAATGAGGTTTCTCGCGACATTCTTGCGCGATGGGCACGTTGAAGGCTTCATGAATGGAGCGAATTTCGTGGGGTTTTTGCGGTCGCGGATGGAGTGGCGTGGGTAGGTTGGCGGGCGTCGAGAGTGATGAGGTCGAGGTCGGATTCGAGGGTGGGGCGGCTGCGTTGAGTTGGAGGTTGGTTCGGGCAGTTCTTGGAGGATGGCATGGCATTGATTGCCCGTGCCTGCTTCGGCGCAGGAAAGCAGTCTTCGTTCAGCCTGGCTGAACGGAGTCTGCGATTCCGCATGCGCTGGGTGGCATCGGACCGTGAGCAGTCGTGCCGGGTTTGACGGGAGCGGGAGCGCAGCGTCAAGCGAACGGCAAATCCGGCACGTCTGCGTGTTGTCCGCACGGCATGGGGCGGAATCGGCGTTGAGGGCGTCGACGCCGACTGCACTACTGCGTCCCGAAAGACGCGGCCCATGGACCCTGCAACCAGAGAAAGACCAACTGAACCCGCACGCGAAGTGCCGGCCGCGGAGGCCGCAAAAACCGGAGCGGCCGGAGTTATCGCCCGAAGTTCGAACCGAGTTCGAACCGGCACTGAACGCCCCCACTTCGAACATTGAACCGAGCTTGAACCTCTTTGAACAACAGGCGCTACCGGTCCATTCCGGCTTTCAAAGCGTCCGCACCCCGCAACGCCTTGAGGTGA
>VHCY01000346.1 GCA_016871595.1 Verrucomicrobiota bacterium | reverse complement strand
CGCCGCGGATGAAGTCCATCTGGCCCCCGATGCCCGAGTAGATCCGGTGCCCGAGGGAGTCGGCGCACACCTAGCCGCTGAGGTCGACCTGCAGCGCCGAGTTCACCGCCACCACCCGCGGGTTCTGCCGGATCACCGCGGTGTCGTTGGTCCAGTCACAGGGATAGAACGCCACCAGGGGGTTGTCGTGGACGAAGTCGAAGAGCCGCCGGGTGCCATTGACGAAGCTGGTGACGATCCGGCCCGCGCCCACCTGCTTCAGGCGGTTCGTGACCGCGCCGGACTCGACGAGGTCCACCACGCGGTCGGAGAACATCTCCGTGTGGATGCCGAGGTCCCGCTTGCCGTGGAGGCGCGCCAGCACCGCGTCCGGGATGCCCCCGATGCCGAGCTGCAGCGTGCTGCCGTCCTCGACCAGCCCGGCGACCAGCTCGCCGATGCGGGCCTCCACGGCGGTCTCCGGCTCGGGGTGGTGCTCGCAGAGGGGGCGGTCCGTGGCCACGAAGGCGTGGATCCGCTCGAGGGGCACCACGTTGTTGCCGTGCGTGCGCGGCATCTGCTCGTTGATCTCGGCCAAGACCAGGCGGGCCGTCTCGACGGCGGCCTTGGCGGCGTCGCAGGAGGTGCCGAGCGAGCAGAGGCCGTGCCGGTCGGGCGGCGAGACCTGCACCAGCGCGGCGTCGAGCGGCACTTGGCCCGAGAGGAAGAGGTCCGGGATATCGGAGAGAAAGATCGGGATGAAGTCGGCGCGGTCCTCGGCGATCGCCTGCCGCAGGGGCGCGCCGGCAAAGAGGGAAATCGAGCGAAACTCACGCTCGCGACCCGGGGCGGCGAAGGGCGCGGGGCCCGCCGTGTGGAGGTGGTAGAGGCGCACGTCCGCCAGGTCGCGGCGGGCGCAGAGCGCCTCAACCAGCGGCGCGGGCGTCGCGCACGCACCGTGCACGAAGACGGAAGTGCCGCTGCGGACCGCCGCGACGACGTCGGCGGCCGGGACGGAGCGGGCTGGCCAAGACTCGGACATGGGGTGGTGTGAAGAGCAATGACCGCGGGGGCGCGGCTGGGGAAGACCCGACGGTGCGCGGCGGGTGCCAACTGCTGGGCGTTTCTTGCGCGGCGGCGCGGGGCGGTGGCAATTGGCTTCTATTGCCGGGCGCGGGCCGCCTAGGCTCGCGGGATGCTCTCCACGAGGAAACCGTTGCGCGTCGCCGTCGTCGGCGGTGGGGTCACCGGGCTGACCGCCGCCTGGCAGATCCAGCGGCTGGGCCACCGGGTCACCGTGCTCGAGGCCGGCGCGCGGGCGGGGGGCGTGGTCGGCGCGCAGCGGCTGGGGGCCTGGCTGCAGGAGCTGGGCCCAAACTCACTCCTGGAAGGCTCGCCGGAGATCGCGGCCTTTGTGGACGACGTCGGCCTCGCGCCGCGGCGGCTCTACGCCGCGCCCGCGGCGAAGCAGCGTTACCTCGTCCGCGGCGGGTGCCCGGTGGCCCTGCCGACCTCGCCCGGGGCATTCCTGCGCACTCCCCTTTTCTCCGCGGGCGCCAAGCTGCGCCTGCTGCTGGAACCCTTCCGGCGACGCGCGCCGGCTGACGCCGACGAGTCCCTCGCCGATTTCGTGCGGCGCCGGCTCGGGCGAGAGTTCCTCGATTACGCCATCAATCCCTTCGTCGCGGGCGTCTACGCGGGCGATCCGGAATCGCTGTCGGTGCGGCACGCTTTCCCGCGGTTGCACGCGCTCGAGCAGGAGCACGGCTCGCTGCTGCTCGGCGCCCTCCGGTGGCGTAACTCCAGCGGTGGCCCTAAGGGACGCATCTTCTCTTTCCCGGAGGGACTCGGGGAGATCCCGCGCGCGCTCCAAGCCCGGCTCCTCGACCCGGTCCGGCTGCGCACCCGGGTTACCGCGCTGCGGCGCGCCGGCGCCGGCTGGCGGCTCACCCTCGACCAACGGGGAACCGCGGAGGAGGCGGAGTTTGACCTCGTGGTCTGCGCACTGCCCGCCGACGCGCTCGCCGCCCTCGACTTCCCCGAACTCGCCGCGGACGGTGGCCTGCGCCTCCTCGCCGAGATCCCCCACCCGCCCGTCGCGTCCGTGTTCACGGGCCACCGGCGCGAGGACGTGACCCACCCGCTGGACGGTTTCGGCCTGCTGGTGCCGGCGGTCGAGGGCGGGCGGATCCTCGGCACCTTGTTCTCGAGCACGCTTTTCCCCGGCCGCGCGCCGGAGGGACACGTGGCCCTCACGACCTTCGTCGGCGGGACCCGGCAGCCGGAACTAACCGCGCTCGACGACGCGGCCCTCGCCACCCTCGTGTGCGAGGAACTCGGGCGGCTACTGGGTGTCAGCGGCACGCCCGCCATCGTCCGCGTGCAGCGCTGGCCGCGGGCGATCCCGCAGTACGCGCCCGGCCACGAACGCTTCCTCACGGCCATCCGCCAGCTCGAAGCCGCCGCCCCGGGCGTGTTCGTGGGCGGGAATTGCCGCGACGGGATCTCCCTCCCGAACTGCATTACGGCCGGGCACCGGCTCGCCGCCGCGGTG
>VHCY01000345.1 GCA_016871595.1 Verrucomicrobiota bacterium | reverse complement strand
CCGAGGGCCTTCACGTGGTACCGGGCGGCCTCCTGCCAGCGGGGGAACCCGCTCTCGCCGTTGCCCGCGGCGCGGTCGAGCTGCCGGGTCGGGAGGACCTCGGCACCGGTGGCCGCGAGCTCGTCGCGGAGGAGGGTGATGAAGTCGTGGTTGACGAAGTCCTCGACGATGCCCTGCCAGTATCCCCGTTGGAGGACCCAGGCGCCGGCGGCGTTCTGGTAATAGCCGTGGCCGGGGCTGACGGCGAGGCGGCGACCCGAGAGGAGAGCGGCGCGCGGCGGGCCGGGGGGCAGGGTGGGGCGGGGCTCGCGGGCGGCGAGGAGGCGATCGAGCGGCTCGCCGGCGAGGAGGGTGTGGATCTCGAAACCGGGGAACCCTTCCGCGAGGGGGCCGGCGGCGGCGCGGTGGAGGGCGCGGGAGTGCCGCTCGAAGGCGAGCGTGCCGGGTTCCGGGGCGGAGGGCCCGGGGGCCAGGTCGAGCGTGAGGCGGCTGCCCTCCAAGGTGGCGCCGCGCAGCGCCCACGGGGCGTCGGGGGCGGCGAGGACCTCCCGGACCGCCGCGGTGGCGCGGGCCAGCGTGGCGCCGGGGTCCGCGAGGGCGGCCGGGGCGAGGGCGAAAGCGAAGGCGAGGAACAGGGCGAGGCGGCGGACGGCCGGGGCAACCGGGAAACGGCGGGGGGACACGGGGCGCGACCCTAGCCGGGGCGCGGCCGGGCGCAACCGCGGTGGCGGCTTGCCTCCGGGGCGGTTCCGGTGCTCCTTCGGCCTCTTAATTCCGCCCGCCGATGAGCTCCGCACCGACCCCCGCCGCCTCGCAACCGCTGGCCAGTATGGATGAGTGGGAGGATTTCCTGAAAACCCGTTACCCCGAGCCCGCGCCCGCCCCGGCGGCGGAATCGCGCCGCCCGCCCCCCGTGGGCGTGGCCGCGGACAAGCGCGCCGAGGAATTCCGGCAATACGAGGCCGACGCGCGGCCCACGGTTCGCGAGTTCTACCGTCTGAACCACACCCACCAGACCTACGACTTCGGCCAGGCCAAGCGGAAGGAATACCTCGGCCTGAACCGGATGAAGATGAGCGTCTGGGAGGCGATGGAGTACCTCAACCAGCTGATCGACGACTCCGATCCCGACACCGACCTCTCCCAGCTCCAGCACCTGCTGCAGACCGCCGAGGCGATGCGCCGCGACGGCCAGCCGCGCTGGATGATCCTCACGGGCCTCGTCCACGACCTCGGCAAGATCCTCTGCCTCTGGGGCGAGCCGCAGTGGGCGGTGGTCGGCGACACCTTCGCCACCGGCTGCGCCTTCTCCCCGAAGAACGTGTTCCCCGGGTTCTTCGCCGCCAACCCCGACGCCGGCAACCCGCGCTTCCAGACGCCCAACGGCATCTACGAGGAAGGCTGCGGGCTCGACCGCGTGGCGCTCTCGTGGGGCCACGACGAGTACATCTACCAGGTCTGCAAGGACTACCTCCCCGAGGAGGGCCTCTATATGCTGCGGTACCACAGCTTCTACCCGTGGCACCGCGAGGGGGCCTACGACCAGTTCGCGACCGCGAAGGACCGGGCGATGAAGTCCTGGGTGCTCAAGTTCAACACTTACGACCTCTACACCAAGAGCCACGAGGCCCCCGACGTCGCGAAGCTCCGCCCCTACTACGAGGAGCTGATCCGCGAGTACTTCCCGGCCCAGGTGCGCTGGTGACCGGGCCGGGTCAGCCCCGGACCTCCACCCCGCCCACGAACACCCGCCGCACCAGTAGCCGGCGGTCGAGCACCAGCACGTCCGCGCGCTTGCCCGGCGCGAGGCTCCCGGTGTCACGCGCGATCCCCGCGCGTTCGGCCGGGGTCAGGCTGGCCATCCGCACCACCTCGGGCAGCGGCGCCCCGGTGGCGGCCCGCATCGTCCGCACCATCGTGTCGAGCCCCACCACCGAACTCGCGAGCGCTCCGCCGCCCCCGGGCACGAAGCCGACGCGGCCGTCGCTCTCGATCCATTCGCCGTCCTCGTCGCAACCGAAGCGGTAGCGCCCCGGGGGCTGATCGAGGGCGCGGTTGGCGTCGGTGACGAGGCACAGCCGCCGCGCGCCGAGCTGGCGCCAGGCGAAGGTCAGCAGCTCCGGGGAAAGGTGGCAGCCGTCCGCGATCACCTCCGTGCTCATCCCCGGCTCGGCGAGGACGAACTGCTCCATACTGGCCTGCATCGGCGTGCCGTGGCGCTGGCGCAGGGAGGCCACGGAGCTCATCGCGCACCAGAAGTGGTCGACGTGCCGCATCCCCGCGCGGAAGGCCCGCGCCATCTCGGTCCAGGTGGCGTTCGAGTGCCCGCACGTGACGAGGCAGCGGTACCTCCGCGCCGCGCGGTAGAATTCAAGCGCCCCGGGCAACTCCGCCGCGCAGGTCGCGATGCGGACGAGCCCGGTGGCGAAGTGGCGGCGGTACTCCGCGGGATCCGGGTCGCGGCGGCCGGCCACCGGGTGGCAGCCCACCTTGTCCGGTGCGAAGTACGGCCCGTACAGGTGCACGCCGGCGATGC
>VHCY01000344.1 GCA_016871595.1 Verrucomicrobiota bacterium | reverse complement strand
GTCGAATTCCTCGGGCAGGTCTACCGCCACGAGGCGGCTGCGGGGGAAGGCGGCGTTGAGCTCCGCCTGCGCGTCGCGGGCAGCGGACCAGAGGGGAGCGGCGGCGGCGAATTCGCCCCGGCCTTCGGCGGCCTCGGCCTGCGCCCGCAGGCCGGCGATCCGCTCGCCGAGCGGCTGGGCCTCGATCGTGGCGAGGGCCGTGGTGATCCGCTCGAGGGCGCCCCAGTCAACGTATCGGGAGTTGGGCTCGCGCGCGTGGATCGCCTGCTGCGCCTCGCGCCACGCGCTGTAGGCGCGCGTGGCGGCCGCCCAGTCGCGCGCGGCGTCCGCGGCCTCGGCGTCGCGCCGCGCGGCGAGGACCTGCTGCCGGAGCCCCAGCAGGACGGGATCCTCGGGGGACGGTGGCGGGAGGCCGCGCGGGCCGGCGGCGGGAAGTTCCGCCCCCGGCGCGGGCGCGATCAGGGCCGGCTCGGGGAAGGCGGGGGCCGCGGCGGGGCGGGCCGGCGGCGGCCGATGCGGCCGGCCTCGTTGCACCCAGTAGAGGAGGCCCCCGGTGAAGAGCAGCAGGAGCAGCGCGGCCAGCGGGCCGAGGAGCGGCGCGAAGCGCTCCCACCATTCGCCGCGCTGACGGAGCGCGGCGTTGCGGGCGGAATCGCGCGCGTCCGACTGCGAGGAGCGTTTCTCGAAGCCGGGCGGGATCACGGGATCTTGGCGGACGACGGCAGCGCGGCGCGGAGGCGGGCGATCAGGGCATCGTCAGCCGGCGGCTGGAGGCGCAGCAGCACCTCCTCAAGGAGGGCGCGGGGCGGGCGGGCCTGGGCGAGCACCTTCTCGAGGGCGGCGGCGAGGGCCGCGCGGTCCCCGGCCTCGAGCTCGAAGCGGACCAGCTCGGCGCGGGTGTCCTCGTTGAGCGAGTCGATCTCGCAGATCCGGCGCAGGAGCGGCACGGCGGCCGCGGCGCCGCCGGCGCGGCGGACCTCGCGGGCGACCAACAGGCCTTCCCAACCCAGGGGCGGGAAGCGGTCGGTAAGCTGCTTGAGTTCGGTGGCACCCTCGAGCCGCTGGCCGGCACCGAAGAGCGCGGCCGCGCGCAGACCGGCCCACAGAGGGGGGCGCGGGACCACGGGCGCGGGCGTCTCCACCGCGTCCCCGCCGGTCGCGGCGCCGGCCCGCGCGCCCTCGCCGGCGGGGGTCTTGGCCGCCACCGGGGCGGGCGCGGGCGGGGCCGGGCGTTCGGGCGGGAGGAGAATCTCGAGGGCGCGCGGGTAATTGCCCGCCAGCACCGCGGAGAGCCCCTGGAACATCCGGACGGCCTCGACGCGGTAGCCCTTTTCCTGGGCGAGGGCCATCACCCGCTCGAGGAGCGGCTCGTCACCGATCTGGGCGGCGAAGCGGGCGAGCATCAGGACGGCCACCTGGTCCCCGCCGAACATCGCGAGGTAGGAGACGACCTCGCGCTCGCGGGCCGCCTGCTCGTTGGTGTCGATGTAGCCCTGCAGGAGGTCGAGGCGCGGGCCGGCCGAGCGGGGGTCGTTGAACTGGCGCAGGAGGGCGAAGCGGCGCGCGGGCTCGTACTTTCCGGCGCGGCGGTTGAGGCGGACGAGCTCCGCGTACAGCTCGTCGCGCTTGGCGAAGCGGCTGATCTCGCGCTCAAGGCGCTGGAGGGCGGCGTCCTCCTTGCCCCGTTCCCACTCGCAGCGGGCGAGGACGATCTGGCCCTCGAGGGAGTTCTGGAGGCCCCAGGCATTGATCACTTGCTCAGCTTCACCGTAGCGGCCGTAGTCGAAGTGGACCATCGCCTCCTGCAGGGCGATGAACTGGTGCTTGAGCGTGCCGCCGGGCGCGGCGGGCAGCATCCGCCGGGTGAGCTCGAGGATGCGCGTGAGCTGCCGGGCCTCCCGCATCCAGCCGAAGGTGAGCACCAGATAGTCGAGCTCGGGATCGTAGGGCAGGCCGTCCGCGAGCACGTCGATGGCGCGCTGGGGGAGGCCGAAGACCTGGGCCAGCTGCGTCGCCACCGTACGGCGCACGGTGAGGTCGGTGCGGGCGTGGCGGAGGCCCGCGAGGAGGAGCTCGCGGCCGGCGAGGTAATTCTGGCGCTCGATCTCGGCCACCCCGCGCGCGGCGTAGAAGCGGCCGAGGGAGAGCCGGAACGAGTCCATCCGTACGGGCATGAAGGCGACCTGCCAGTAGGGCGCGGCCTCCCAGCCGCGCTGGTAGCGGAGCAGCGACCAGATGACGGCCGCCCCCAGCAGCCAGGCGGCCACCGCGGCCCCGCCCAGAAAAACCGCCAGCCGCCGCCAGTAGAAATGGTGGAATGTCCCCTCGGACGTGGCGAGCCGCACCCACAGCTTGAAGCGGTGGGCGCGGTCGTTGGGGTCGAAGATCTTCGCCTCGACGCGCTCGATGGTCATAGGTGCTGACCCGCGGCGCCGTTGGCCCCGGCTCGGCCCGCCGCTCGTCGCCCGGAAGTAGGTTGAGCCCCGGGGCGAGTGCAAACTGAAACCAGCCGCCGCCCGGACGGCACGCTCAGCGGAGCGC
>VHCY01000343.1 GCA_016871595.1 Verrucomicrobiota bacterium | reverse complement strand
CAGGGCCAACGCCACCGCCAGGACGCCGATGTTGATCCGCGACGTCAGGCTGAGGACAAGCACCGCCACGAGGGCGATCAGCGAGAGCGTGGCGGGATTCATCGGCTTCAGGCCCGCCAGGGCGGCAGGAGGTGCTTCTGGACCTTGCCCAAGGCCGTCCGGGGCAGCGCCGGCACCCGCACGAAGGCCCGCGGCTGCTTGAAGGAAGCCAACTGCTCCCGGAGGCGGGCGGCAACCGCCGTCTCGTCAAATTCCGGGCCCGCGACGACGTACGCCACCGGCACCTCGCCGCGCACCGGATCCGGCGCGCCCACCACCGCCGCCTCCTTCACGCCCGGCTGCTCCAGCAGGAGTTCCTCCATCTCCCGCGGATAGATGTTGAAGCCCCCCGAGATGATCAGGTCGCTGCGCCGCCCCTGCAGGGTCAGGTAACCATCCGGCGCGAGCACCCCGATGTCCCCGGTGCGGAACCAGCCGTCGCGCCACGCCGCCGCGGTCGCCTCGGGCCGGCGCCAGTAGCCCGCGCAGACGTTCGGCCCCTTCACCCAGACCTCGCCCGACGTGCCCACCGGCACCGGCGCGCCCGCCTCGTCGCAAACCCGCAGGGCCACGTGCGCCAGGGGCAGCCCGACCGTCCCCGGCCGGCGCTCGCCCTCATAGGGGTTGCCCACGTTCATCAGCGTCTCGGTCATCCCGTAGCGCTCCAGGATCACGGACCCGTAGAGCTCGCGAAACCGCGCGTGGACCTCCGCCGGCAAGGGCGCCGACCCGGAGACGGCCAACCGCAGCCGCCCGCCGAAGACGCGCGCCTGGTCCGCGGGCAGCTCCAGCAGCCGGATGAACATCGCCGGCACCCCGAAGAACAGGGTCGGCCGGAACTCCTCGAACCACGCCGCCGCCCGCGCGTGCTCAAAGCGCTCCGTCAACCGCAGCACACACCCGCTCAGCAGCCAGCAATGGATGCCGTTGGCGAGGCCGTGGACGTGGAACAGCGGGAGGCTGCACAGGAAACGGTCCGCGGCGCTGATGCGCCAGGCGGTGACCAGCGTGAGGGCGTTGGTCGCGAAATTGCCCTGGGTCAGCACCGCCCCCTTGGCCGCGCCCGTGGTGCCCGAGGTGTAGATCAGGGAGAGGGGCGTGTCCGCGTCCGCCGGCACCGCGATCCGCGTGGCCTCCTCCCCGGCGGCGGCCGTGGCGAGGGCGGAGACGTCCCAGACGGCCGTCCCGGCGGGGAGGTGGGCCGCGAGGTCGGGCGTGGTCACGACCGCGGTCGGGGCGGCATCGGTGAGGATGTGCGCCAGTTCCCGGGCCCGGTAGAGGACGTTCACCGGGATCAAAATCAGCCCGAGCTTCACCGCGGCGAGCCACAGTTCGATCACCTCGGGCCGGTTCTGCAGGAAGAAGGCCAGGCGGTCCCCGGTCGCGAGGCCCCGGGCCCGCAGCAGGCGGGCGAGGCGGTTGCTGGCGGCCTCGAGTTCCCCGAAGGTCCGGGTGGCGACGGTGCCGTCGGGCTGCAGGAATTCCAAACCGCGCACGTCGGCGCGGCCTTGCAGGGAAAGGTCAAACAGGGGGAGCAGGCTCATCCGGCAGTGGGCACAGGGGGCGGGAAGGCTCCGGCCAAGGCAAGCCATGGCTCAGGCCCGGATGCCTGGTCTCTCCGCTAGGCCTTGGGCTTGAGCCAACGTACTTTGATTTCACCTTCCACGGCCCGGAATGCGGGGTCGCCGGTGAGGAGCTCGGCCCGCTTCTCCTTGGCCAAAGCGGCGGCAAAAGCATCCGCCAAGCTGAGGCGGTGCCTTGCCTTGTAGATGGCTGCCTGCCTGGCCAGTTGCAGATCCTCCGTCAGCCCCACGATCTCGATCGGCAATTGCGCGATGATCTCCGCGTGCCGGTCCGCGGCCTCCTGGGACACCTCGCGCATCGTGCTGTAGTAGATCTCAGCCCAATTGATCGCGCTCAGAAAGAGGCGGTGTTGGCTGGTGCTGGCTTGGTCGAGCACCTCCTCCACCTGACTCGCGGCTGGCTCGTCCTCGAAAAAGGCGACCAAGGCCCAACTGTCCAACACCTTGTTGGCCATCGTCAGACGTCCTGCTCGGCCTTCCGGTCGGCCATCATCGCCTGCATCACCCCGCGGCCCTTGAGCGAACCCCGCAGGCTCCGAATGTAGGCGCGCGTGATCGGCCGCAGCAGGATTCCCTCCCGGGTGACAGAGATCGACGCCTTGGTTCCCTCCTCGATCTGGAATTCGCGGCGGAAACGGGCCGGGATCACGATCTGGCCCTTGGTGGTGAACTGGACGGTGTCGGGCAAGGTCGAGGCTTTCACGGGTACAGTAAGCGTACGTTGAAAAGGTACGTCAACCGTCTAAGGTAAGCCAAATAGGGGAAGTAAGGCGCGCGCCTCTTCCCGCCAACACCCGCCGGGATCCATCCGGCGTCGTGCCCGACCGGGGCGACGCGCCCCAGCTGCTATGAAGCCGGCTTGGTCAAGGCCGAAGGGGGATTGGTTGGTTTCTTTTTAAAGCAATGTCTGGGTGAGTAGGGTGC
>VHCY01000342.1 GCA_016871595.1 Verrucomicrobiota bacterium | reverse complement strand
GGGATGCCAAGGGTGGCGAGCGCCTTGCCCTGCAGGGCGGAAAAGGCGGTGCGCGAGTTGGCCACCGTGTTGATGCGGATGCCGAACCAGGCGACGCCGTAGGAGCCGAGGATGCCCAGCACCGAGGAGAGCAGGATCACGACCACCTGCCCCACGGTCATATGGGAGAGGATCCCGAAGTAGTAGATCATCGCGGCCGCGATCAGCACCCACAGCACGCTGAGGAAACGGCCCTGCGTGAAGAGGTAGGTCTTGCAGGTCTCCCAGATGGTGTTCGAGACGTCCCGCATCGCCGCGTGCACCGGCAGCGCCTTGGTCTGCTCGTACTGCACGAGCCCGAACAGGGAGCCGATGAGGCAGATCGCGAGGCCCGCGTACATCAGCGCCAGGCCGCTGACGCCTCCCAGGCCGGGAAAGACGACCTGGGAGAGATCGGGGATCTTGATGTCAGCCTCGCTGGCGCGGAGGGAGGGGGCAACGGCCAAGGCAAAGGCCGCCGCCGCCCAGGGGGCGGGAAGTTTCGGGATCATCAGGGGGTCGCTGCAGTGTTTGAACAAGCCCGGGCGATCGCCGCTCCGGGCGGGGGAGGAACGACCGACCAATGACCCCGGCCCGCCCGCCGCGCCAGCCAATAGTGGCGGAGGCTCAGCCGCGGCGGGAAACGGGCCTTCCCCGGCCTGCACCCGTCTTCCTGACCGGGGCGGCCTCCGCCCCCCGCCCACGGCGCGGGATTCCGGCTCAGGGCAGACCGTACATCTCCACAATCAGCTCCCGCAACCGCGCCGCCTTCTCTGCCGGGAGCGCGTCGATCTTCCGCGTCAGCCGGAGCACGCTCAGGGTCCGGATCTGATCCAACGCGATCTCCGCCGGCTTGCCCGCGCACCGCACCGCCAGCCGGGAACGCCAGGTCGGGTGGAGGGAGGTCGTCAACGGGCAAACCACCACGGTCCCGGCGTATTCATTCATCGCGTCAAGGCTGACGACCACCACCGGACGCGTCTTGGCGATCTCCCGGCCCAGGGTCGGGTCGAGGTTGGCGAGATAAATGCCGTAGCGGACGGGCGTCATCGGTCGAGGGAAGCGAGGCCCTCGCCGGCCGCCGCCTCGAAGTCGGCGAACTCATCCCCTTTCCGGTCCTGCTCCGCCCGCAGCGCCCGGAACGTATCCTCCCACGAGAGGCGGCCGTCGCGCCGCGGTCGCAGCACGATGCCGGCCGCGGTGCACTCGACCTCGACGGTGTCGCGGATGCGGTATTGGGCGAGCAGACGTGCCGGCAGGCGCACGCCCCGCGAATTCCCGATGCGCACGACCTTCAACGTCTCGATGGGCATACCGTAATTACCGTGCCCACTCGCGGTGGGGAGTCAAGGCCGCCAGGCGTCCCGCCGGTCGCGCCAGCCAATAGTGGCGGAGGCTCAGCCCCGGCGGGCGGCCGCGATCGCCTCCCGTGCCGCGGCCACCATCCGCTCCTGCCGCGCCCCCACCAGCCCTTGGATCACCCGCACCTGCGCCCGCGCCCCCGCCGGATCCCGGTGGATCGCCGCCAACCGCGCCCAGAGCCGCGCGCCGTCGGTCTCGTCCATCTCGAAGAACCAGTCCCCCGCCCCGAAATCGCCGTACATCTGCCCCTTGCAGGTGTCGGTCGGCTGGCGGACGTAGAACGCCGGCGTGCCCTGGTGGTAGGCGATGAGCGGCGAATGGCACTCCACGCTCACCACCGCCAGCGCCTGCGCGTAAATGGACGCCGCCTCGTCAGGTAGCCAGTAGCTGTCGCGCCAGACCACGTTCCGCTTCACGTCATCGGGCAGGGGATTGACGAGGACGTCCCGGCCCATCTCGACCTGGTAGGTCATCTCGGCGCAGACCATCACCTTGCCGCCGGTGGCCCGGACGTAGGAGACCATCATTTCCCGGAGCTTCGCGTGATCGCGCTCGGTGGTGCGGTCGTTGATGGCGTCCTTGTGCTCATCGTCCTTGGTCCGCGCGGTGTTGCGGATCCTGTAATAGGGGGTGTAGCGCAGGCGGGGGATGACGCAGATGAACTTGCCGGCCTCGAGGCCGCGCTCCCGGAGCCAGGGCAGGCCCTTGGCGTCGTCGCGCAGGTGCATCCCGAGCTGGGCGTCGGGCCCGAACTCGAGCACGGGGGTCTTCACGCCCTGGGCCCGCAGGTAATCGCGCGAGATCGTGTCGCGGCAGAAGAAAAAGGCGGACTGATCGATGATGAAGCGGAGATCGGCGGGCAGGTGGGTGGGCGGCAGCCGCAGGGCGCGTTCGCGGAGGCTGGCGAGGGTGCCGCCCTCCGGGTCGCGGCCGGCGCCGAAGCCCGAGACGGGGTCGGTGCTGACCCCGAAGACGCCGACGGGTTTGCCGGTGGCCTGGCGGAAGGCGACCGCGTGGGCGCTGGCGGGGAAGCCGGAGCCGGAGCCGCTCAGGTAGAGGTCGGTCTCGGCCCAGGCGCGGGCGAGTTCCGGGGTGCGGGGCCGGTTATCCGCCCCGAGGGAGCCCTCGACGATCTTCAGCTGGGGATAGCCGCGGGTGAGCAGTTCGCGGGAGCCGTGGCCGAG
>VHCY01000341.1 GCA_016871595.1 Verrucomicrobiota bacterium | reverse complement strand
GCGGAAGTTGCTCGCCCGCCGCGGGCCTGTCAGGCCCAAAAGCCGCGGTTCAGAGCGGGAACCGCAGCGTGCGGCCCGGCACGGGCAGCGCGAACTCCTCGGCGGTGATCCCGGCGTGGCGCCGCGCCACCTCCAGCTCCGCCGCGGGTTCCCCGTAGCCGTCGTCCGCGAGGGGAAAGCACCCGAAGTGCATCGCCAGGCTCCGCCGTCGTCCGCCCAGCAGCGCGGCCCCGGCGAAGAGGCGCAGGAGGGAGCGGCGGCGGAGCGGCATCCGGCGACGCTGGGCCGGGCCGGAGCGCGGGGCAAGCGCCCGGCGGCGGGCGGCGACTGCGGCATTGAAGCGCGCGCGGGAATCCGCACGGTGGCGGGAATGGAGGCTGCAACCACGGGACAGCGGGTCGCGGACGGGCTGGTGCCCGGGCAGGAGCCGCGCGAGTACGAGCGCGTGGTCCGCGCGGCCGTCTCCGCCGGCCAGCTGCTCACCGCGATCGAGGTCGCGCGCGAGGGCCTCGAGCGCTTCGGCGAGACCGGCGGCCTGCGGCAGCAGCTGGCCCTCGCGCTGGCACAGACCGGCGCCCTCGCCGCGGCGCGGGAGGTGCTCGCCGCCGGCCGGCCCGGGGAGGTCCACGACGAGGAGACCCTCTGCCTGCTCGGTCGGGTGCACAAAGAGATGTGGCGCCGCGCCGCGGACCCGCGCGAGGCCGACGCGGCGATCCAGCGCGCGTGCGAGCTCTATGGCGAGGCCTTCGCCCGGCACGAATCCTACTACCCTGGGATCAACCTCGCCTTCACCCTCGCGGCCGCCGGCCGCCGCGCGCAAGCCCGGCAGTGCGCCCGCAAGGTCGCGCGCCAGTGCGCGGCCGCCGCTCGTCGCGAGGGCCGGCCGGACAACTGGCTCTCCCGCCTCGCCGGCGCCCGCCCGCCGGCCGACGCGGGTCCCCGCGACGGCTGGCTTCTCGCCACCTTGGCCGAGGCGCTTGTGCACCTCGGCGAGGAGGACGAGGCCGCGCGACATTACCGGGCCGCCGCCGGGCTCTTCGAGGGCCGCTGGCGCGACCTCGCCTCGATGCGGCGCCAGGCGCGCGAGATTCTCCGCTTCGCCGGCCGGCCCGCGGACGCCCTCGACGGCTGCTTTGCGTTCCCCTCGGTCGCGGTCTTCTCCGGCCATATGGTGGACGGACCCGGCCGCCCGCGCCCCCGCTTAACCCCGGCGATGGAGCCGGGCGTGCGGCGGCGCCTGCTCGCTCAGCTGCGGTCGTGGCGGGTCGGTTTCGGTTACGCCTCGGGCGCCAGCGGCGGCGACATCCTCTTCGGCGAATGCCTGCTCGAGCTCGGGGCGCGGCTGCATCTGGTGCTGCCGCTCCCCGTGCAGGGCTTCAAGCGGCAGAGCGTCCTGTCCGCGGGTGGCGACTGGGAGCGCCGCTTCGACGCTCTGCTCCCGAGGGCGGAGGACACGGTCATCGTGCACGGCGGCCTCGGCGGCTCCGGAGGGGACGCGACCGCGGGGCCCTGCGAACTGGTTTACGCCAACCGGGTGATGACCGGCCTGGCCGCGCTGCAGGCGCGGGCCCTCGACCTGGAGCTGCGTCCGCTCGCGCTCTGGGACGGGGAACCCGCCCGCGACCGGGGCGGCACCGCGAGCGCGGTGGAGGACTGGCGGGCGCGCGGTTTTACCCCCGTGGTGATCGCCCCGGCGGGCGAGGTCCGTCGGGCCGCCGGCGCCGCCCCCGCCCCCGCGGCACCTGCCCCGGGCCGTGGGTCTGGCCAGGAAATCGAGGCGTTGGTCGCCCTCGAGGTGATTCATTTCCGCCGGGTTCCCGAGCACCGATGGGAGGAGTATCACCGCGTCTTCCGGCAAGGCCTCGCGGGCTTGGTGGGGCGCCTGCCCGCGGCGCCGCTCGCGGTCGAGGGGCTCGGGCCTCTGCTGGGTTTCCGCTTCGCCTCGCTCGCCGCGGCCGCCGAGCTCGCTCTGGCGGCGGGGGAGTGGGCTGCAGGCAAACCGTGGGTGGGGGATCGCCTGCCCGCGGAGCTCGGCCTGCGCGTGGCGGTGCACGCGGGGCCCGTGCTCGCGCTCGCCGATCCCCTGCTCGGGCGAGCCGCCGCCCTAGGCGCGCACGTCCAGCGGCCCCAGCAGATCCTGCCGGCGGTGCCCGCCGGCGAGGCTTACGCCAGCCGCGAGTTCGCCGCGCTCTGCGGCGCGGAGCGGATTCCCGGCGTCGCCTGCGAGTTCCTCGGCCGCCGTCCGACCACTCAGATGTTCGAGGAGGCCGTCCTCTACCGGCTCAGCCGGGACCGCTGATGGCCGGTCCCGTGCGTCCTCGATCGCCGCGCCCGGGCGCGGGTTTCCTGGCCGGGCTATGGCTGTGGGCGGTAACCGTGACGGCCGCGATGGAGGAGTTCGTGCCGCCACCCGGCTGGCGGGCTGCGCCGGAACTCGGCGCCGGCTTCCCCGCGGGTGCGCTCCGCGCCTTGATCCACGAGCGCCCGGGCGGAACCGCGCCGGCGCGACGGGTGGTCGCCGTCCTTTGGGACCCGGGTTCGCCGGCGGTCGCGTTGCGGCCGGTGCTGGCG
>VHCY01000340.1 GCA_016871595.1 Verrucomicrobiota bacterium | reverse complement strand
CAGGGTCGCGCCCTCGTGCCAGACGCCGTCGACCTGGGTGCCCAGCGAGTGCGGACCGGGGCCCAGCTGGCTGACAAGCAACTGGGCATTGAGGGCGTCGACCGCGGCGGCGCCCATCACCTCGCGCGGCTGGAGGATGCCGCTGACGCCGGGCGCGTCATCGACCACGTTGAGGCTGGCGTACCCGAGGTCCGCGGGAAACCGCACGCCGGCGGCGCGCAGGGCGGGAAACGCGAGGTCGCTGCGGCTCACGATGGCGTCCGGGCGGTGGCGGCGCAGCCAGCCCAGCACGCCGGCACCCCCATCCGCCCCGCGGATGACGAAGGTGGGCACGACCGCGGTGGCGGAGCCCCGCTGCTGCTCGAAGGCGTGCGCGGCCTCCCACTGGTGGGCCGCGCGCTCGGCCAGACCGTGGTCCAGCACCAGCCCGATCCGCCGGTAGCCGCGGCGCCGCATCTGGTCCCAAACCAGCAGCAGGTCGGCGAAATAGCCCGGCACCACGTGGTGGAACCGCGGATGCCGCGCGGGCCGCTCGACGGCGACCACGGCGAAGTGCTCCCACGGCAGGTCAAACCGCGCCTCGGGATCCTCGAAGGGCGCGAGGATCAGCCCGCGGATCCCGCGGTTGAGCAAGATCTGGCCGAACCGCGCGGGCGTGGCGCCGTCCTCGCGGGCCCACAGGTGCTGCAGCGAGTAGCCGAGGGCGCGCGCGCGTGTGGTCGCCCCCTCCCAGAGCGCCTGGGCGCTGGCGCGCCGGAACCAGTCCTCCCGGCGCGCCCAGTTGGAGACTAGCGCGATGACGGCGAAATCCCGGTGCACGCGCCGCGCGCTGCGGTAGGCGGCGAGCGCGGACAGCGCGGGATCGGGCGTGTAGCCGAGAACGGCCGCGGCGCGGCGCACCCTCGCCACCGTGGCCGGGGGAAGCGCGGCGGGGCGGCGCAGCGCGAGCGAGACGGCGGAGAGGCTGAGCCGGGCGCGCTGCGCGACGTCCCGCAGGGTGGCGCGGCGGGGTTGTTGCACTGTTGCAGTTTAACCGGCGTCGAAGCCCGGGCGGCAAGCGTCAACCATCGCCATGGCGACTTTCCCACCCGCTCTCCCCCGCGATGCCCGCGTCCATCCCGCCCAACGTCCTGCTCGTGGTCGCCGACGACCACCGGGCGGACGCGATCGGGGCGTGCGGTCACCCGGTGGTGCGGACACCGACGCTGGACCGGCTGGCGGCGGAGGGCACCGTCTGCACCCGCGCCTCGATTATGGGCGGCCTGATGCCGGCGGTCTGCGCGCCGTCGCGCGCGGCGCTGCTGACCGGGACCAACGTGGTGCGGGCGGACGCGCGGCCCGGGCTGGTGCGCGGACCCGAGTACGAGGTCACGCTACCCGGGGACCGCCCGACGCTGCCGGAGGTCTTCGCCGCGGCCGGCTACGCGACCTTCTTCACGGGCAAATGGCACAACGATCCCGGGGCGCTCGGCCGCGCCTTCGCGGAGGGCGAGGCGATCTTCCACGGCGGGATGTGCGCGCACGACCGCGTTCCCCTGCGGAGCCTGGCGGAGATCCGGGCCGGCGCGGCCCCGCGGGTGGCCGAAGGATTTTCCACCGACCTGTTCTGCGGCGCGGCGGAGGCCTTCCTCCGGCGGCGGGACCGGGACCGCCCGTTTTTCGCGATGGTCGCGCTGACCTCGCCGCACGACCCAAGGACGCCGCCCCCGGAGTTCCGGGGCCTCTATCCGGACGACGGCGTGCCCCTCCCCGCAAACTTCCGGCCGGCCCACCCCTTCGACAACGGGGAACTCGCCATCCGCGACGAGCTGCTGGCCCCCGCGCCCCGGAGCCCGGACACCGTGCGCCGGGTCTGGGCCGACTACTGCGGGATGATCTCGCACCACGACGACCGGCTGGGGCGCCTGCTGGGGGTGCTGCGGGACACCGGCGGCGCGGACGACACCATCGTCGTCTACACCTCCGACCACGGCCTCGCCCTCGGCAGCCACGGGCTCCTCGGCAAGCAGAACCTCTACGAGCCCAGCCTCCGCGTCCCCTTGCTGTGGCGCGGGCCCGGGGTCCCGCGGGGCCACCGCTGCCCGGCCCTCGCCTACGGCTTCGACCTCTTCGCCACCCTGGCCGAGCTGGCGGGCCTCACCCCGCCCGAAGACCTCGACAGCCGCAGTCTCGTGCCCGCCTGGAAACCAGGCGGACCGCCCGGCCGGGACGCGCTCGGATCCCTCTATATGGACGTCCAGCGGGCGATCACCACGGAGCGCTGGAAACTCATCCGCTACCGGGTGAGCGAGCGGGAGCGGACGCAGCTGTTCGACCTCGCGGCCGATCCGCACGAGCTGGCGGACCGCGCGGACGACGCGGCGGTCGCAGGCGTGAGGGCGGCACTGGAGCAACGGCTGGACGCGTGGCAACGGGAGATCGGCGACCGCTGGATGCCGCCCTCCGGACGGGGCCCGTCTCGATGAGCGCGCCCGGCCTGGCCACGGTGGACGCGGCGATCGTCGGCGGGTACTTCCTGCTGGTGACCGCGTTCGGCGTCTGGGCCGGCCGCCGGCGGATCCGCACCGCGGAC
>VHCY01000339.1 GCA_016871595.1 Verrucomicrobiota bacterium | reverse complement strand
TGCAGTCGAGGTCCGCGAGCAGGCGCGACTGGCGGCCGCCGTGCATATGGACCGCGCCGCAGAACGCGGTCGCGGAGAGCACGGCCTTCATCCGCGCGCCGGTCCAGTCCTGGGTCCAGCCGCGGAGGAACGCCTCCTGCCGCGCGCCGAGGAGCTCGAGACCGGGGAGATCGATGGTCTTCGGGTCGTAGGCCGGATCGTTGATGTGGTCGGGGCGCGGTCCCATCTGCGGGATCTTGCCGGCCGGACCGGTCTTGAACTTGCGGTCCTCGAGGATGGCGAAGTCCACCCCGCCAAGAGTGAGGCGGGTGAAGTAGACCGTGATGCCGCGCTCGACCGGGGCGGGATCCACCGGGTCGGGCAGGTGCCACGTCTGCTGGCGCTGGACCTGGTTCACGTAGGCCACCGGGTAACGGTAGCCGCCGTCGGCATCGCCCTGGATGGTGGAGCGCTTGCCGTTCTCGCCCCAAAGGTTGCCGTGACCGACGTCGTGGTCGTCGGGGATGGTGATGGTCGGGCGGTCCCGCATCACGTCGCGGAACTGCAGCCCGAACTCGATCCAGCCCGCGGTGTGCTCCGTGTGCCGGTAGGTCTGGTCGCCGGCGAAGAAGAGCAGGTCGGGGTTCTGCGCCCGGAGGGTGTCGATGATCTCAGGCCGCTGGCCGGTCGTGCGGCTCGAGTTGCAGGACATATTGGCGACGACGATCTCGTCCTTCTCGACCGGGTCGCGGCGGATCAGGCCCTCGAAGCGGGCCTCCGCGCCGTGGCGCACGCGATAGGCGGAATCGCGGGTGGAGTCCCATTTTTCCACGCGGAAGTGGGCATCCCAACCCGGGTAGAGCACCTCGGAGCGGGCCAGCTCGACCCACGCGCCGGCGCGCTGCACCTCGAGCCGGGCGATCCGCTCCTCGCCGGGTTTCAGGGGGTAGAGCTGCGCGGTGAGCTTCATCACGCCGCGCTGCACGGTGTAGAGGGCAAAGGCGACGACCTGGTCGCGCGGCACGTCCATCGGCGGGGGCGGCGGCTGGCCCTGACCCTTCCCCTTCGCCTTGCCGGGCGCGGCGGGGGCCTTCCTCCACCACTCGCCGGTGGCGAGCGAGTCGAGATTGGGGTACTCGGTGCCGAAGGGCGACGCCGGGTCGGCGGCGGCGGCGGCGGAGAGCGCGGCGGGACGGAGCGCGAGGGAGCCGGCTCCGGCGAGGGTGAGCTTGAGGGCGGTGCGGCGGTCGATGGGGTTCATCCGTGGAAAGAGGGCTGCGACGCGTCGTGGATGCTGGCCCGCCGCGTTTCGCGCGCGAGAATTTTCCGGTGCCGCCACGCGGGCCGGGACAACCCTTGCACCCCGGACGCCGTTGACCTACGGACTGCGCGCGATGGCACGGCCGACCTCCCGCTCCCCCGCGCTCCGCCGTCTGGTGAGCCTGCGCGTCGGCATCGCGACCGCCTTCGTCGTGCTCGTCCTCGCGACCTCGGCGGTCCTCTGCGCCGTGCTGCTGCAGCGGATGCGGGAAGTGATGCGCGAGGACCTCCGCACGCGCATCGCGGATCTCGCCGCGCTGGCGGCCCTCGCCGAGAGCACCACGCCAGAGGGCCTCGCCGCGGACCTCGCCGGCTACTTCGACCTGATGACGCGGACGATCCTCGAGTCGGGCGGGACGGTGGACAAGTACATCGGCGACGCCGTGATGGCCTTCTGGGGCGCGCCCTCCGCGCGGCCGGACCACGCCGCCGCCGCGCTCCGCACCGCCCTGCTGCTGCGCGGGCGGCTGGCGGAGCTCAACGCGGACCGGCGGCGCCGCGGCCGCCCGCCCATCCACACGCGCATCGGCCTCGCCACCGGCGAGGTGATGGTGGGCAACTTCGGCTACGCGGAGCGGCTGAACTACACCGTGATGGGCGACACCGTGAACCTCGCGAGCCGCCTCGAGGGCCTGAACCAGCACGTCGGCACGACGGTGCTGTGCAGCGAGGCGACGGCGCGCGCAGCCGGGCTGGCGGTGGTCACCCGCCTGCTCGGGTGCGTCGCGGTCAAGGGCAAGCGCGAGGGCGTCCGGATCCACGAACCGCTCGCCGTGGGCACGGAGGCGTCCGCGGTGGCCGCGCCTGCGGCGGCCTGGAACGAGGCCTTCTCGCGCTACCTTGCGCGGGACTTCGCGGGCGCGGCGCCGGCGTTCGCGGCGTGGCTCGCGGAGCATCCCGGGGACGAGCCCGCCGCCCGCCTGGTGGAGCAGTGCCGCGCGTTCGCCGCGCATCCGCCCGGGCCGGACTGGGACGGGACCGTGGTCATGACCAGGAAGTGAGGGCAGGGCGGCCGGGTCCACCCGGGGCAGGATTCACTCCTCGCACCGCGCGCTTGGCTTTCGGCGCCGGCCGCACACGCTCCGCCGATGCTCCGGCCCACCCTGCCCCTCGCCTCCCTGCTCCCGTTCCTCGTGTTTCCGCTCCTCCCCGCCGCCCCGGCCCCGCAGCCCGATGACCCGCATCTCTGGCTCGAGGAGGTTCAAGGCGACCGCGCCCTCACGTGGGTCCGGGAGCGCAACGCCCAGTCCCTCGGCGAGCTGGAGGCCGCCCCGGAATTCGC
>VHCY01000338.1 GCA_016871595.1 Verrucomicrobiota bacterium | reverse complement strand
GGCCTCGTTCACGGTCGAGGCGATCTCGGCCGTGAAAATTGGGTAGCCCGCCGTGGTGGCGGGCTGCGCGCGATTGGCGAGGACCGAGTGGATGCCGTGGCCCCACTCGTGCGCGAGCGTGGTCAGCGACTCGTAATCGCCGTTGTAGTTCATCAGCACGAAGGGGTGCGCGTCGTGCACGCGGCCGCTCATATAGGCGCCCGAGGTCTTGCCCGGCCGCGGGTAGGCGTGCAGGTAGCGGCCGGCAAGCGCGTGGGCGAGATCGCGGCCGTAATCAGCGCCCAGCGGTGCGGCGGAGGCGAGCGTCAGCCGGCGCGCCTCTTCGAGGGGAAACGACCGCTCCCCGGGCAGCATCGGCGGATAAATGTCCCAGTACCGCAGGTCCTTGACCCCGAGCAGGCGGCCCCGCAGGCGGAAGTAGCGGTGGAGGGTGGGCAGGCCGGCGTTCGTCTCCGCGATGAGGGTGCGATACACCGCTTCCGGGATGGCATCCGCGTGGAGGGCGGCGGCGAGCGAGCTCGGGTGGCGCCGCACGCTGGCGTTGAACCAGTCGGCCTTGACCTGAGCGAACAGAGACGCCCCGAAGGTACGCTCGTACTCTCGCATCCGGCCCCAGAAGGCGCGGAACACGGCCTCGCGGTCCGCCCGCGAAGGCGCCGCGCGCCAACGCGTGTAGCCCGCCTGATCCAGCCGCGCCTCCGTGCCGTCCGCTAGGCGGATCGTCGGCCAAGGCAGGTCCGCGTTCGCCAACACCCCATAGATCGAGCTGGCGGAGCCGGTGACCAGAGACGTGGCGGAAAGGACGGCCTCCGCCTCCGCGCCCAAGGTGTGGGGCGCGCCGCGCAGGATCTCCCGGAGCGGGAAGCGATGGGGGGCGAGCCGGGGCTCCGCGGCGAGGTACGCCTCGATCCGCTCCGCGCCCAGCGCGAGTAGCTCCGGCCGCAGGTAGCTGACGGTGCGGCTGAACTGGCTGCCGAGCAGACCCATCTCCTGCCGGCGTTCGAGCGGCGGGGCGAGCCGGGTGTCCTCGTCCGCCTGGAGCGAGGCGTAGGAGTAGAGGCGGATCAGTTCCCGCGTCCGCTGCTCGATCGCCCCCAACGCTTCGAGGAGCACGCCGGGGCCCTCGCCGAGGCGGCCCGCGAACGCGCCGAGGGCCGGTAATTCCGCCGCCAGCCGCTCTTTCGCCGCCCGCCATGCGGCCTCGTCGCGGAACAGCGGAGTGAGGTCCCAGACGGCGAGCGGGTCGTCGACCGCTGGCGCCGCGGGGGCCGAAGCAGCGGGAGCGGGATTGGCGTTCAGGGCGGCGGCCAACACGGCCGCCGCCGCGCGGGGCGGCAGTAAGGACATCCGGCCGAAGGAGCCCGGGAGCGCTCCCGGGTCAATCCCCGCCGGGGATTTTCTTGAGCCGGGCGCCCACAGCCACCTTGCTCCCCGCCTGATGCGCGCCCTCCGAATGCTCCTGATGCTGCTGGCGCTGAACGGGGCGAGGGGCGCGGAAGGACCGGATCTGGCCCGGTTCGTCGACGGCGCCCTGCGCCGGGCCTCCGCCGCGGGACCCGAACTGGCGGCGGCAGTCGCCGCCGCGCGGCCCATCCTCCCCCGGATCGCGGCCGCCTCCTCGCCCGCCAGCTGGGAGGCCGCCGGGACCCCCTGGCTCAGTGCCCATTCCCTCGGGCCTAGCATCGCCGACTACGCGCGCAACTCAGGCGGCGACGCGCTCCACTTTGAAACCTTCATCGAGGCCGCCCGCCGAATCGTCGCCCAGGATCAGACCACCAAGCGCACCCCGGACGCCACTAGCCGCTGGCTCGACGCCCACGCCGGGCGCATCGAGGCCGCCATCGCGGGACTCGGCCCCAACCCGCCCCGCCCCGCCCTTGCCTCGGCGGCGGCCGACCTGCGGGTCATCGCGCTCTTCGCCCGCTTCCACGCCCGCCGGCAGCTCACTGCGGTCCACTACAACCTCTTCCGCCGCCAGCTGAAGCTCACCGAGCTCGTCGCCGCCACCTTCCAAGAGCGGGACACACTCAAGGTCTGGACCGAACTCGTCGCGGCCGCCGCCGCCGGCCCGGAACCGGCCACGGACGACGCCCCCTCCCGGCGCGACCTGCTGCCCGGCTGGCGCGAGGAACTCCGGCGGCTCGCGGCGAACGTCAAGGACCTCGAAGACCAGTGCTGCCCGCCGGACGAGTCGCTGAAGCTCGACGACATCTGGCGTCCCAACCTCGGCGGCGACCGGAGCCCGCCCACCGTCGAGCACACCGCTCCGGTCACCGCGCCGGCCGGCCAACCGCTGCTGGTCGTCGCCCGGGTGACCGACCCCGCGGGCATCCAGCACGTGCGCCTGCGTTTCCGGCACCGCGCCGCGACCACCCCGTTCGCGATGCTCGAAATGTCCACTGGCCCCGACGGCCGCCACCAGGCCACGGTACCCGCCAGCCTCGTCGTCGGTGGCCAAGAGATCCTCTACTTCATCGAGGTGATGGACCGGCGGGGCAACGGCACGCATTGGCCGGATCTCGACCAGGGGCCCCCGCACTGCACCGTGCGGATCCAGCCCTGAGGCCCCCGCGATGCGCCACCTGCCCGCA
>VHCY01000337.1 GCA_016871595.1 Verrucomicrobiota bacterium | reverse complement strand
CAGGACGTGGACTACCTTTCGTTCCAAAAGACCCCCGGGCCCGAGCGGGAGCCCACGCGAAAACTGAAGCCCAACTTTGAGTTCAGCTACATCCGGCCCGTGACCAAGAATTTTGGTTTCACGCTCACCGGGATGAAGACGAACATCTTCAACCGTCAGTATGTGTCCGTCCCGCGCTGGAGCCCCACGAGCAACGCCGGCACGCCCGGCACCGTCGCAACGATCGCCAACCCCGCGCTGACGAGCTATCGCTTCATCGACGGCCCGAAAGTCACCGCCCGCCACTCGTTCGGCGCCACCGCCGACTGGCGTGTGACCCCGCGGGATGTGTTGAGCGTGCGCGGTTCGTGGAACGAGTTCGATGCCGTGTTTCGCAACCAGATTTACGACTCAGCCACGAGCGTGCCGGCGACCTTCGGACCCGACTTCACCCAGAGCGCCAACAGCTCCGCGACGTTCGCCTCGAACGCGCACTCGGTGAGCATGCGCCGGGCGTTGCGCCGCACCTACGTGGTCAGCGCCCAGCATCGCCATGACGGCCCCATTTGGAAATTCGATGCCTCGGCCTCCTACTCCAATTCCCGCGCGTATTTCCGCGACATGGAGCACGGCTGGTTCAACAGCACGCAGCTCAGCCGCAACGGGCTCCGGGTGCGCTACGATGGGATCAGCGACTCGATTCCGGGAGCGATCTCCGCCACGACGCCGGCCGGTGCGCCGGTCGATGTCAGCTCACTGGGCAGCTACAACCTGACGCTGGTGAACACGAATCCGGTCGATTCGATCAACAAAAACAAGAACGCCAACGCCAGCCTCAGCCGATACTTCAACCTCGGCGTGCCGGTGCGGGTCAAAGCCGGCTTCGACTACCGCAGTGTCACTTCCCTAGCGGAGCGGCCGTTCCGGCAGTGGACGTTCGTCGGGCCGGACGGCGTCGCCAACAACGCGGACAATTCGGCCGCAAACTACGATCTCGTCGATCCCCATGCCGGCACCGTCAACGCACCCTACGGCTTGGGTCGCTACCAATATGTCAGTCCGCTCAAGGCCTACGACCTCTTCGTCGCCCGTCCCGACTACTTCCGGCACGATGATGTCTATCAAGTGCAACAAAAGGCGCTGAACTCCCGGGTCATCACCGAGGAGATCACCGCCCAGTATCTCCGCTTCGACCTGAGGCTGTGGGAAAACCGGGTCTGGATTGTCGCCGGAGCACGTTACGAGCGCACGCACGACGAAGGCTTCGGTCCGATCAACGACCTCGGGCGCACCTATCAACGCGACGCCGCCGGCAAGCTCATTCTCAGCGGCGGACGGCCGGTTCGGATCGTGGGTAGTGCCGTCGCACTCGCGCAGCTGCAATATGTGGAACGTGGGGCGAAAGTCGAAAAGGAGTATGGCGATCTCTACCCCAGCGTGAATCTGACCTTCAACGTCACGCCGGATTTCATCGCGCGGGCCAGCTACGCCGAGACCCTCTCGCGACCGAACTTCAATTTCATCATCCCCGGCACGACGCTACCGGATCCCGACACCACGTCGCGCGTCATCACGATCAACAACGTCGCGCTGAGCCCCTGGACCGCCCGGAACTACGATCTCTCGTTTTCGTATTACCCGAAAGACGGTGGCGAACTGTCGGCCGGAGTGTTCCGGAAAGACATCCAGGACTTTTTCGGCACCCGGGACGTCGACGCGACGCCGGAACTGCTGGAATTTTACGGCATCGACCCGACGTTTGCGACGAGCAACTACGTTCTCCGCTCGCAACAGAACATCCCGGGCACGACCCGGATTGACGGCATCGAATTCAGCTACCGGCAACCGCTGAAGTTCCTGCCGGCGTGGGCGCGCGGCGTGAACGTGCGCTACAACATCACCAAGCTGAAGTTGTCCGACGAAGCCCAGTCGGACTTCAACGGCTTCATTCCCCTCAGCCAGAATTGGGGTATCAGCCTCGACCGGCCAAAGTTCAATGTGCGGCTCAACTGGAATTCCCGCGGGCGCCAGAATCGAGCCGTGGTCGGTGGCGCCGCCGAGCCCGGCACCCGGGAGTATGTCCGAGCCCGCCTTTCGCTCGATGTGGAGGCGGAGTATCGGATCAAGACGTACCTGGGCCTTTTCGTCGGCGCGCGGAATGTCACCCGCGAACCGGAAATCGTGCAACGTTACGGCCCCAGCACGCCGGGCTACGCGCGCACGTATCAGCGCTCCGACTACGGCACCACGATCGCCGCCGGTGTGAAGGGTACGTTCTAGCCCGGTCCACCAAGGAAGGCGTTCCTGCCGCAAAAATGACCACGAATCCAATTCTGAAGCTACGAGCGCTGCTCGCGGCGCTGGTGCTCGGCTCCGCTTCCGCCCAGCCGATTGCCAACGACCGCTACACCCTTGAACCGGCGGCCGACGGCGCCGTGCGCCTCACGACGAAGGACCCCGGCTCCTGGCTCTTCCGTGGGGACTTTGCCGTGCTCGTCGCCAAGTCCGACCCAAAGCCCGCGATGCGGCCGGGCAACATCCCTCGGATCTCGTATAATCTCGTCACGTGGCAGTCGGCCGCTCCGTCCGCCGGTAGCGCGCTGCAGAAGACCAA
>VHCY01000336.1 GCA_016871595.1 Verrucomicrobiota bacterium | reverse complement strand
ACCTTCCCGACCACGGCGGGTACCACTTACCGTATCCTGGTCGACGGTTACGGCGGTGCGACCGGGAGCATTGTCCTGGGCATTTCCCTCTCCGGGGCCAGCAGCGGGGCCAACAACGACAGTTTTGCCAATCGTCTTGCGTTCCCGAGCACGGGCGGAACCCTTTCCGGTTCAAACGCCAGCGCGACGCGCGAGACCGGCGAACCCAGCCACGCTGGAAACGGACCGTTCAAGTCCGTCTGGTACACGTGGTCCGCGACCGCGAGTGGAACGGTCACCATTTCGGCCGCAGGCAGCAGCTTTGATACCGTTCTCGCCGTCTACACCGGTACTTCCGTAGGCGGTCTGACGCTGGTGGCGAGTAATGACGACGGCCCCGGTACGACTACGAGCGTGGTCTCGTTCTCGGCGACTTCAGGCACGTCCTATCAGATCGCGGTCGATGGTTACGCTGGCGCTACGGGCAGCGTCGTGGTCGTGCTGACCCCGCCCGCAGGCGGCGGGAGTGGTGGCAGTGGCGGCGGCTCGACCCTCGCGAATGATGCCTTTGCCCGGCCCAGCCCAGTGGGCCCGAGTGGTGGTGAATTCAGTGTGAGCTCCGTGGGCGCGACCAAAGAGCCCGGTGAACCAGACCACGCCAACCAGCGCGGCGGCACTTCGTTGTGGTGGAGTTGGACCGCGCCCGCGTCAGGTACGGTAATCATCTCCACTGCCGGATCCAACTTTGATACGGTTCTGGCGGTCTACACGGGGAATGCGCTCAACGGCCTCACGGCGGTCGCGGCCAACGACGATGGCGGTCTTGCCAACGCGGTCACGAGTGTCGTCTCTTTCACCGCGCGAGCCGGCCAGACGTATCGGATTGCCGTGGACGGCTTCCGGGGCGCCAGCGGCAACGTGCGGCTGTCTCTGACGCTCTCTGCCGGCGGTGGTGGCGGCGTGGAGCCGCCGACCAACGACGCCTTTGCCAACCGCGCGACGATTCCCTCCTCGGGCGGGAGGGTGGTGGGCAATAACTCCTCCGCCTCCAGCGAGTCAGGTGAGCCTTCCCACGTAGGAATCCCTTCGAATCGCTCCGTGTGGTGGACTTGGACCCCGGCGGTCAGTGGCGCTTACTCTGTTTCCACGGCGGGCAGCGACTTCGACACGCTGCTCGCGGTCTATCGCGGCAGTGAGGTGAATTCGCTGGCCCCGGTCGCCAGTAATGATGACGAATCAGGCGCGATCCGCACCAGCTGGCTGCGCTTTATCGCCACCGCGGGCGTGTCCTACCACATTGCGGTCGCGAGCTACGGGGGCGCGGCGGGGGCAATTCAACTGACGGTGGCGTCGATCGCCGGCGGAGCCACCACGCCCGCAAACGATGCATTTGCCCGACGCTTGGCCCTGCCTGCAACGGGCGGGACCGTCGAGGGATCCAACGTGTACGCGACCCGCGAGTTGGGCGAGCCGGCTCACGCCCGCAGTGCCGCTGCCCGTTCCGTGTGGTGGAGCTGGACGCCGAGCCGCTCGGGTCTGGCCAATCTCACCACCAACGGATCGAGCTTTGACACCGTGCTGGGCGTTTATCTCGGGACCAACGTTACGGCGCTCACGGAAGTCGCGAGCAACGATGACGACGGCAGCTCGATCACGAGCAGTGTCAGTTTCCGCGTCACGGCAGGCCTCACTTATCAAATTGCGGTCGACGGCTACGCTGAAGGAACGGGCACTGTGCGTTTGACCGGATCGATCGCCGCCACCTCCGAGACCGCGGGGACTACTCAGAATACCCGGTTGGCCAATCTTTCCGTGCGCAGTCTCGCGGGCAGCGGCGCGAACACGCTCGTGGTGGGTTTTGCCATCAATGGGAACTTGCCCAAGCCGATCCTGGTCCGCGCGATCGGTCCCACCTTGGCCAGCTTCGGCCTGCCCGGAGCGATGCCCGACCCCGTGCTCACCATTTACCGCGGTGCCGCGCCGATCGATGGCAACGACAACTGGGGCAGCAACAATCGCGCTGACGACATCGTCGCGAAGGCCGCGCTCGTGGGGGCCTTCCCGTTGGATCGAGCGAGTCGCGACGCGGCGATCCTGATCAATCTGCTGCCCGGCGCTTACACCGCTCAAATCAGCGCCGCCGGTGCCTCTGCCTCGGGCGTCGCCCTGCTGGAGACCTACGACATCGACTATAACGCGGACGCCGATGCCTTGGGGCGGAGGTTGATCAATATCTCGTCCCGTGCCCAGGTCGGGGCCGGTGAAAACGTGATGTTTGCCGGATTCTTTGTGCTGGGGCCAAGCCCCAAGCGGCTGCTGATCCGGGGCATTGGGCCGACGCTAGGGGTCTTCGGCGTGACCGGCGTGCTCGCGGATTCCCAGATTTTCGTCCGGCGCAGCGATGGCACGCTGGTGGCCTCAAACGACAACTGGTCCGGCGCCGAGGCCAGCTCCGCGGCCTCGGCAACCGGAGCGTTCGCGTTGGCTGCTGGTTCGCGTGACTCTGCGCTGATCGCGAATCTGGCCCCTGGAGGCTACACGGTGGAGCTCTCCGGGGTGAGTGGAGCCACGGGCGTCGGCCTGATCGAGGTCTACGAAATCCCGTGATCCCCGGCGGCAAGGGTGAGGTTGGCC
>VHCY01000335.1 GCA_016871595.1 Verrucomicrobiota bacterium | reverse complement strand
GCTTTCCAGCGCGAATCCGGGCGGATCCATCTTCCGGTGGCAGGAGGCGCAGGATGCGTCCTCGCGGTGGCGGGCGAGCTGCTCGCGGATGGTCACCGCGCCCCGGATGTCCGGCTCGACGGCCGCGACGGGCGGCGGCGGCGGGATGTCGATGCCGAGGATTCGCTCGACGATCCACTTGCCGCGGAGCACGGGCGAGGTCGTCGTGCCGTTGGCGGTCACCTTGAGCACGCTGGCCTGCGTCAGGAAACCGCCGCGCGGGCTGTCCGCGGGCAACTCGACCCGGCGCATCGCGATGCCGTTCACGCCAGGCAGCCCGTAATGCCGGGCGAGCCGCTCGTTCAGGTAGGTGAAATTGGCGTCCGCGATCAGCCGCGCCGGAAGGTTGCGCGCGAGCAATTCGGCGAAGTAAAGCCGGGTCTCCGCCACGGCCGCCTCGGTCAGCGCGTCGTCGAGGTAGTAATCGTTGTAGAGGGTGGTCGACGGGGTGGATTCCTCCATCTTCCGCAGGTCGAGCCAGTAATCGAGGAAGGCGTCGCGGAAGCGCTCCGCCCTGGGGTCGGCGAGCAGACGCTCGGCCTCGGCGCGGAGGATGGCCGGCTCCCCGATGTGGCCCGCGTCCGCGAGTCCGCGCAGCCGTGCGTCGGGCGGCGAGTTCCAGAGGAAGAGGGCGAGTCGGGTGGCGAGCGCGTGATCCTGGAGGGGCCCGGGCGCCTCCTCGAGGAAGAGGAAACCCGGGGAGGCGAGCACGGCGGTGTAGGCCGCGAGCAACGACTCGGCGAAACCGAGGCCCGCGGCGCGACGGTCGTCGAAGAGCCGGATGAAGACCTCGGTCTCGCCGGGCCGCACCGGACGGCGGTAGGCCCGGGCCACGAAGGTGGTGAGGAGGCGGCGGGCGTCGGTGGCCGGGTCCGCGCTCTCGACCTCAACCTTTTCCTCCCCGAGCGGTTCGATGCGCTGGCCGGGATTGCGGCTGCCATCGGCGCGCGCGGCCGCGCGGACCACCGGCACCGCGACCCCGCTCTCCCCGGTGCGGGCCCGGCGCAGCGGCAGGTCGCCGAACAGCAGGCGATATCCCGCGAGGGTCGTCTCGTCCTGGAGCGGTCCCTCGACCTCCATCCAGCGGAAGGCGACGCTCGGCGTGCCCTCCGGCGTCATCAGCGGGTTGCGGAAATTGTTCGGGCGGGAGCGGTAGAAGCGGGAGGCGTCCGGCACGAGGGTCTCATTGGCCAGTAGCCAGACCTCGCCGAGGTCGTGCACGGCCGGCTCCGGGGTGAGGTCAAAGCCGCCGACCCGCCGGTTCAGCACGCCGTTGCGGGTGTAGACGGTGATCGGCTCCACGGTCCGGCCCGGGGAGAGCTGGTCGTAGTTCGGCACGTTGGGGTTCGGCGGCCGAGGGGTCCCCCGGCGGTCCGACTCGTCCGCGTACCTTTGCGCGATGCCGCCCGGTGCCGCCCAGAGCGTGTGCCCGCTGAAACGGATCCGGTAGCGGCCGGCCACCGGGGCGCGGAAGCCGTCCCAACGGTAGGTGAAGCCGGTGACGTAGTTGCTGGACACCCAGCCGACGGCCTCGCGTTCCCGCTGGGCCGGATCGGCCGCGCCCGCGGTCAACGGCGCCTGCAGGCGGCGCACCTCGGGCTGCGGCGTGATCAGGTCGAGGAGCGGATAGGTCATCCGGTCGGGCGAGGAGTTGAAGATGCTGCCGCTGAACTTGCCGGTGAGGGTGCGTTGGTCCCGGGCGTAATGGCGGGTGACCGTGGCGGGCGTGAGCGCGTGCCGGACGCTCAGGACCTGCCGGAAGGCGTGGTCGGCGGCGCTTAGGTAGCGGGCGAGATGGACGTGCGACACGTCGAGGGCGGAGGCGGCCTTGTTGAAGCGGTGGGCCTCGCCGTCCTCGGGGAACTGGCCCCGGAGTTGCAGCCACGGGGCGGCGAGGAGGTCCCGGACCGCGTTCTCGTACTCGAGCGCGTTGAGCCGCCGCGCGCCGCTGCGGCCGGCCGCGGCGATACGCGCCTGCTCGGCGGCCTGCAGGGATTCGCCGAGCTCCCGGAGGAAGCCCGCGAGCGCCGCCGGTTCGGGCCGGGCCTTGTTCTCCGGAGGCATCTCGCCGGCCGCCGCGCGGTCGTGGATCCGGGCCCAGCGCGCGAGATCCACCGAGTTAGCCGGGTCCAGGCGCAGCGCCCCGAGGTCTAGGCCGCCCTTGCGCTCCACGTCGTCGTGGCAGCCGGCGCAGTGCCGCTCGATGAAGGCGGTCGCGCCGGCCGGGAGGGCCGCGCCCGCGCCGGCCGCGGGAAGGACCGCGAACAGGAACCGCTGGAGCCAGCGCCTCATCCGGCGAACTCGAGGCCCCGGAAGGTGCCGGTGGAGGAGGCGAACCGTTCCGCGGGGATGCCCATCCGCTGCAGCATCGAGACAAAGAGGTTCGGCAGCGGGTAGTTCTGGGCGGTGTTGAACGCGTGGTGGCGGCCGTGCCGGAAGCCGCCGCCGGCGAGCACGGTCGGCAGGTTGAAGCAGGTGTGGGCGTTCGCGTCGCCGAAGTTCGAGCCGTAGAGCACCATCGTCCGGTCGAGCAGCGGGCCGCCGTCCTCGCGCGTCGCCTTCAGGTCGGTGAGCAGCTTGGCCA
>VHCY01000334.1 GCA_016871595.1 Verrucomicrobiota bacterium | reverse complement strand
TCATCGCCTGGTCAGTCGCCCAGTCGCGGCCCAGCTTCACCTTCAGGAGGCGGTAGGGCGCCGCCTCGCGGACCTTCGCCCGCACGACCTCCGGGACATCGATCCCGATGGTGAAGGACGTCAGCGGTGCTCGCGCCGGATTGAGGCCCCAGAGGCGGTGCAACGGCTGGCCCAGGCTCCGGCCGATCCAGTCGTGCAGCGCGATGTCGACCGCCGCCTTGGCCGCCGCGTTCCCGGGCGCGAGGGCGTCGAGCGCCGGCAGGATCTCCTCGGTCTGGAACGGGTCCCGCACCGCCGCAAGCAGGGGCGCGGCCAGCCGCAGGAAGGCGTCGACGGACGCCTGCGTCTCGCCGAGGTGCGGGGGCATCGAGGCCTCGCCGTGGCCCGTCACTCCCTCGTGTTCCAATTCGACCAGCATCGCCGGGGTCGAGGTGCGGGTGCTCCCCGCCAGGCCGAACGCGTGCCGGAGCTGGAGGGTGTAAGGGCGGTGGCGCAGGATCATCCGGTTCGGCAGTGCAGCCGCAGGCGGGCCGCGCGCCAAGCCCTGATCGCGAGCATTGCGGACTGGCCCCCGCCGCGCCCGGTTGCCTGACTCACTCCCGCTTGCCCCCGCCCGCCCCACCCTCCCCCGCCGCCGCGTGGCGCAACGCGCTCGGACCTGGCTTCGTGGTCGCCGCCACCGGCGTGGGCGCTGGGGACCTCATCGCCGCGAGCGTCGCGGGCCGCCGCTTCGGCCTCGCGGTGCTGTGGGTCGTCGTAATCGGGGCCCTCTGCAAGGGGGTGCTCAACGACGGGATCGCGCGGTGGCAACTGGCGACCGGGACCAGCCTGATCGCCGGCTGGACGCGCCATCTGCCCCGGGCCGTGGCCTGGTACTTCCTCGCGTTCCTTGTCCTTTGGAGCGCCCTGGTCGCCGCGGCGCTCACCGCGGCCTGCGGGGTGGCCGGGCACGCGTGGTTCCCCGGGCTGCCGGTGCCGGCCTGGGCCGCGCTGCACGCGGTCGCCGGCTACGCGCTGGTGCGCTGGGGGCGTTACGCCCGCTTCGAGCAGCTGATGTCCTGGCTGACCGCCGCGATGTTCGTGCCGGTGATCGGCTGCGCCTTCCCGCTGCTCGCGGATCCCGCGGGGTTCGTGCGCGGGCTGCTCCTGCCCACGGTGCCCGCGGGATCCGCCGGCTTTCTCCTCGGGCTAATGGGCGGCGTCGGCGGAAGCGTCACGCTGCTCTGTTACGGTTACTGGATCCGCGAGAAGGGCTGGCAGGGCCCGGCGGCGCACCGCCGTTGCCAGGCTGACCTCACGGTCGCCTACACGCTCAGCGGAGTGTTCGGACTCGCGATGATCGTGATCGCCGCGGGCGCCTCCCCGGGGGACGCCTCCGGCAACGCCCTGGTCGCCGCCCTCGCGGCCCGGCTGGGCGAGATCCTCGGGCCGTTCGGCCGCGCCTGCTTCCTGCTCGGTTTCTGGTCGGCCGTCTTCACGTCCCTCCTCGGCGTCTGGCAGGGCGTCCCGTACCTGTTCGCGGACGCGTGGCGCCAGCTGCGCGCCGGGCCCGCCGCCGCACCCATCTCCTCCGCCGACCCCGCCTACCAGGCCTTCCTCGCCGGCCTCGCCTTCCCGCCGCTGCTGCTCCTGTTGTACCAAAGCCCCCTCGCGCTGGTCGTGCTCTATGCGATCACGGGATCGTTCTTCCTCCCGTTCCTCGCCGCGGTGCTGCTCGTGCTGAACAACCGCGCGGACCTGCTCGGGCCGCTGCGCAACGGCCCCCGCGCCAACGCGCTGCTCGCGCTCTGCCTGGCCCTGTTCTCCGTGCTCTTCGTGCTGGAGGCCCGGGACGCGCTTGCCCCGCGCTGACTCCCCGCCTGCGGGGCTCAGCGCTTGGCTTTACCCTGCTTCTCCGCCCGCTTCGCCTGCTTGGCCGTCACGCGTTCCTGCCGCAGGTGCGCGGGCCGCGCCTCGGCGTACTGGTCCAGCACGGCCTGCAAGGCCCGAGCGACGGCGGCGGCGGGCTCCCCGGGCGCCGTCGGCCGCGGGAGGGGCGGGCCCTGCTCGAAGGGATCCGCCTGCAGATCAAAGAACCGGCCGTCCCGGTAGAGCTTATAGCGCGTCCCAAGCGCGAACTCAAAGCGCGCCACCGGGCCGCCGTCGGAGGCGTACCAGCAGTAGATCGCCTCGCGTGGCGTCCCGGGCCGCCCCTGCAGCTGGGGCCAGAAGCTACGCCCGTCCGTCAGCCGGTCGGCCGGCCAGGTCACGCCCGCCACCTCCGCCAAGGTCGGCAGGAAATCGACGCTCGCGATGAGGTCCCGGTTGACGCTCCCCGCCGGGATCCGGCCCGGCCACTGCGCGATCAACGGGACGTGCGTGCCCCGGGCGTGGCTCCGGCCCTTGCCGCCGGGATAATCCTGTCCCTTGAACCGCGACGTCAGGTCCACCGCGGTGCCATTGTCGCCCAAAAACAACACGAGGGTATGCTCCCGCAGGCCCAGCGTATCGAGGTGGGCGCCCAATTCACCGATCTGCCGGTCCATATAGGCCACCATATCGGCGAAGTGCGCCGGGCTCTGGTTGCCGCGCTCGCCGACACGGGGGTCCCACTTGGGGCTGTCCGGCGTCGGCTGGAACGGGCTGTGCGTGAGCA
>VHCY01000333.1 GCA_016871595.1 Verrucomicrobiota bacterium | reverse complement strand
GGGCGCGGCTACGGGTGCGCAGACCGGAAGAGTGCTCTTTCTGCCGCTGCCCAGCGTCGAACCGCGGGGCAGGGATAAGGCGAATTCGGTCGGGGAAATCCGACGCGTTCTCTTGGCGACCAGCGGCCCCGCCGGTCTCGACACGTTTCATCGATTGGCCCGGCGATTGGCTGGGGCGGAGCTGATCGACGAGAAGACTGGGCCTGCCGGGGCGATGCTAGCCCGGCTACCCGACTCGGATGGACTGGTACAAAGAAATTATCTGGCCCCTGCCGCGACCTGGGCGACCGTGACTCCACTGGTCCTGCCCGGCTACGATGACCCGCGAAAACTCCGCCAGCGCTTGAACGGGAAACACGGCCTGACCGCCACGGAAAAGACCGCAATCCTCACCAAGCTGGAGGTCAGGACGGATCAATTGTTGCGAAAGGCGATACGGCAGGCGGGCTTTTCGGAGGCCATCGCCAAGGCGGCGTTCATCGAGTGGCAAGGAGCCGGCTTTTTGCCCGGTTTGGACCTTGCGGCGCGATATATGGCGGGAGACCAGCACCGGAGGTACCGGAAACTGCACGTGCGCATCCAGTTTCGGGATGCCGAGGGCCAACCGCTCGCGGTCAGTGGTCCGATCGCCTTGGGTGGCGGACGCTTCTCGGGTACCGGTCTCTTTGCCCGGGTTGATTAGGTTGCGGCGGAAGCCTCGTTCTTTGACATCTCCGCGAGCGCATCGGCGCCGCAACTCCTGCCCGGCGTCGCTCGCGCACGATCAGGCAACGACTTGGGAAAGATTAAGTCTGCATCGTCTGGGGAACCAGCGGTTCCAGAAGAGGCGCTCGCAAAGACGCCACCTGTACGTTCAAGACCAAGAGGATACATTTTGGCCGTTTCCGCGCCTGCAACGGCGCGGCTCCATTGAAGCGACCTGATCGACGAGCAGCCGATGCTGGCCGAGTACGGTTTCCGCGCCTGCAACGGCGCGGCTCCATTGAAGCATTGTTCGGTTGTCGTTTTGGGTTGTCGTTGTTCACAGTTTCCGCGCCTGCAACGGCGCGGCTCCATTGAAGCCTAGCTGTTTGCCGAGTGTGCCACGACCAAATACACGGTTTCCGCGCCTGCAACGGCGCGGCTCCATTGAAGCCTCCGCCTCCGCGTCCTCGCCTGCATCCCGACGCCGTTTCCGCGCCTGCAACGGCGCGGCTCCATTGAAGCACGTAACAGCCTTTCCCGCTCGCGAACGGGCATTCCCGGTTTCCGCGCCTGCAACGGCGCGGCTCCATTGAAGCGACGCCTTGCAAAACCCGCTCGTGCGGCGCGTCCACTGTTTCCGCGCCTGCAACGGCGCGGCTCCATTGAAATGCTTGAAAGGCTAGGTCGTCCGGGATTGGCAACTCAGAGGAACCAAGATCACCCGGTTGAGTAGGACCCCTCAGCCGACGAGCACCCGCAAGCTCAGCAACGGCGCGGATAGGGTTTGACCCGAGTTATCTAAATTCGGCAACGACCGAAGTATGCTGAAAATATTGGCCCTCAAACGCCGGGATCAGGCGGGGTAGATTTGATTTGGGAAGCCAACTTCAAGTCTTCCCGATAGAGAAATATGGCACCGCGCAGGCCATCGAGGTAGAAGTAAAGGAAGATGACTCCCGTGACGTATCCGTAAACGTTGAACCCCGTCTGAAACGAATCGTATTTGGAGACGACAAAATATAGCCCCATCGAAATCGCGCACCATCTCCATTTCAGGAACATTCCTATAGTAAAGCCCGCGATCAGGACTGAATCGAGGAACATATAAGCCGAGACTTGCATCCCCGCCATATCGAAAGCCCCGCTAGTGGCGGCAAGGGTCGCCGCTATGGTGGTTATGGCGAAAGAGATTACACCACAAATCGCAGAGGCCCGAATGCTGGAAAACGCGCTGGCTCGGTTCATCGGAGATGGAAGGGGGGGTCAGGTTGAGGTTAATTTCGGCTGATCCGCCGCGCCGTAGCCGCCGCATCTTGGCGCCATTGGAGAGCGCCCATTACAAGCGAAGCGGGCGGGGTTCGACCCAGCAGATGACTAACACGATCATTAGGAGTCGTGTTCAATCCTACTGCAAGACGCTAAATTCAGTGGGTGAACGCGGTCGGAACCCTCTGCCTCAACCTCCGCAACTCGCGGCTCGCGAGGGGCTGGAGTCAGGAGCTGATGGCCGAGCTCGCGGGCATCCCGTACCGCTACCTTCAGGACATCGAGGCCCAGCGGCGGCCCGGCATCCGCCTGGCAACGATCGAAAAGCTCGCCAAGGCGCTCGGGGTGGAGCCGTGGGAGTTGCTCAAGCCTGCCCAGTTTCCACCTCCCTCGAACAAGCGCGGCAAATCAGCCGTGGGGTGATCGTCCGCTTGGGGCCGCCGCTCGCCCGATCAAGGCGCCCGGGAAGAGGCCGCCAAGGCCCTTAGAATCGATCCACAGCCATTCCGGCGTGCGGGGCGCAGCCGAGCACCCCGTGCTGCGGATTTTGCCGAATCAGCCGGGGCAACCTGCGGGCCGAGGCGGACTCAACGTCAGCAGTCCGTTGGGGGAACGCCGACGCTCCTGAGGTACTCCCTTGCCTCGGCTTCGCTGGCAAAGGTCCGGTAGCCCAAGTAACTTGTGCCACT
>VHCY01000332.1 GCA_016871595.1 Verrucomicrobiota bacterium | reverse complement strand
GGCGCTCCGGGACGGTGTCGAAATCAAACGCGTGCGTCATCGTGTCCGGCGAGGCTTTGCCCGCTCCCGCCCCGCGCGTCAAAGGGAACGCGTGCCACCGCTTGGGACGCGATGGCCCGCCCGCGCCGTCCCACCGCGCGACACACCGTCGCGGCCCCGCGTCGCGCCTGGGCATAAGCAATTGCTTGGAGGCAACTTGCGCGTCGCGGCCGGCTGGCGCGCCACGTGCAAAGGGAGGGTCACAACGTTCCAACCTCTATGAACCCAATCCGTTCCTCCCTCCTCCCCGTCTGGTCCGTCGCCCGTTCCGGCTCCCGGCTCTCGCCGTGGTCCGGCCTCGAGGCCGAGATGGACCGCCTCTTCGCCGCCGCCCTCGGGGCCGACGGCCCGGCGACCTTCCCGGTCGACGTCTACACCGATGCCTCCGCCACCCACGTCCGCGCCGCGCTCCCCGGCTGCCGCCGCGAGGAGCTCCGGATCGAGCTCGCCGACGGCCAGCTCACGCTCTCCGTGGTCCCGCCCGCGCCCACCGGCGACGCGCAGCCGGACGCCGCCCCCGCCGCGCCGGTCGCCCTCCGCACGCTCCGCGTGCCCGAGGACACCGCCGATGACCAGGTGGGCGCGACCTACGTCGACGGCATCCTGACGGTCACGCTGCCCCGGCGTCCCGCCACCCCGCCGCGCCGGATCCAGATCAATGCCGCCTGAAACCAACCCATTCCGCCCACCCTTCCTCCTCCCGCCAATGACCCACCTGAATTCCCTCCTCACCAGCCCCGTCCGCCCGGCCGCGCCCGCGGCCGTCCGGCCGGTCCACCAGCTCAACGAGACTGAGGACGCCTTCGCGCTCACGGTCCAGCTCCCCGGCGTGGCCCGGGACGGCCTCGACGTCACCGTCGAGGAGGACGTCCTCCGTGTGGTTGGCCGGCGCGCGTGGACGCCCCCCGCGGGCTGGTCCGCCCTGCACCGCGAGACGACCGACGCGCCCTTCACGCTCGCGGTCGCCCTCGGCCAGGCGGTGGCGGCCGACCGCATCGCCGCCGGGTTGCGGGATGGCGTCCTGCGCCTCTCGCTGCCGAAGTTGGAGGCGGTCCGCCCCCGCCGGATCACGGTGGCCTGATCCGGCCCGGGCGCGGCGCCAGCGTCCGGTCCCTGCGGCGGCGGGGACCGGATTTGCCGTTGACCGGTTTCGGCGCGCGAAATGCACTCCGCGGCGACGCCGTTCCTCGCCGCCCTCCTGCACGCGGGACCCCAGACGCTCGTCGAGTGGGTCCTGGCGGTCAGCAACATCATCTGGATCGACATCGTCCTGGCGGGCGACAACGCGGTCGTGATCGCGCTGGCGGTGCGGAACCTGCCGCCGCGCCAGCGGCTGATCGGCATCGTGCTGGGGGCGGGGGCGGCGGTGCTGCTCCGGGTCGGCCTGACCTTCGTCGCCTCGCAGCTGCTGACGGTGCGGTTCGTCCAGTTGGTGGGCGGAGTGCTGATCCTGTGGATCGCGACCAAGCTGTTCAAGCAGGGCGACGGGGCGGAGGAGGGTGGGGCGGGTGCCGGCGGCCTCTGGCAGGCCGTGTGGATGATTCTGGTGGCGGACCTGACGATGTCGCTGGACAACGTCCTGGCGGTGGCGGGCTCGGCGCGTGGGCACTTCGGGCTGCTGTTGTTCGGGCTGGCGTGGAGCATCCCGCGGGTGGTGTTCGCCAGCAACTTCATCTCCCGGCTGATGGCGACGTACCCGGTGGTGGTGTTCCTCGGGGCGGCGATTTTGGGCAAGGTGGCGGGCGATATGATCCTGACGGATGCGGCGGTGTCGGCGTGGTTCCGCCCGCTCTGGCAGGGCTTCACGGGCGCGGCGGACGGGGCGCGCGCGTACGATTACCTGCGTTACGTGGTGGAGGGCCTGTTGTTCGCGACGCTGTTTTTGCTCGGTTGGACGCGCCGCTCCCGCGCGGGCGCCCCGGCGACCTCGGTCTGAGGCGCCTCGGCGCCGGCCGGGCAAAGCCTTTGACAACCCGGTGCGCCGGGGGCTGTCGTCGGGGATGAAATTCTGGTCCTTGGGGCGGCGGCTCCTGCCGCTGGTGCTGGCGAGCCTGCTGCGGGCGGCGGAACCGGCCGGGGAGGCCGCGGAGGCGGCCCGCGGCGCGACCGCAGATCCCGCCGCGCTGAACACCACGGCCGCCGCCGCCACCACCGTGATGGGCCGGCCGGCCCACGCGCCCGACTACCTGGAGCAGGTCGTGGACCTGTTCCTCTCCGCCTTCGACCTCCGTTCGAGTGGCAACAGTGCCACCCACTACGCGATCAGCCTGTTCCTGGTGGTGATCGCGCTGCTGGCGCGCCGGATCGTCACCCGGCTGCTCTTCCCCACGCTGCGGCGGCTGGCCTCGCGCACCGAGACGACCCTCGACGACAAGATGTTCCCGGCGCTCGAGGGCCCGGCGGCGGCGCTCATCGTGGTCCTCGGCCTCTTCTCCGCCCTGCGGGTGCTGAAGCTCCCGGAGGCGGCCGACCACTACCTCGGGGCCGGGTACCAGGTCGCCCTCTCGCTGGTGGTGTTCTGGGGCCTCTGGCGGGCTTTGTCCGCGCTGCTGGATCACTTGGACGAGGTGGCCCGCGAACGCGGCCTCGGCGTGGCGGCGTT
>VHCY01000331.1 GCA_016871595.1 Verrucomicrobiota bacterium | reverse complement strand
AAGGGGGAGAGGGCGATGGGCGCCTCGCCGGTGCCTGAGGCGGGAGTCCGCGGGGCGGGCGCGGTCTGGGCGCGGGCGGGGGCGCACAGCAGGGTGGCCGCCACGAGGGCGAGGGCAGCGAGGGGGGCGGGGAGGGGGTGGGCGTGGGGCACGGATCCGTGGGGTGAGTGGGCGGACGCTATCCAACGGGGAATCCGCCCGGCAATCCGCAACCCTCGGTGAACCCGGCGTTGGCGGTTCTTGAGGGCAAAGAGTAAAGCCATCGGAGCCCCACCTCACACGTTTGAGATTGACCGCAGGGAGCCCCGCTGGCGGCCTCTCGCGGCTGTGTCGCCCACGATCACCCAGAAGGACATCGCCTCCCGGTTGGGGGTGTCGGTGACGTTGGTCTCGCGGGTGTTGGGGGGGAAGGCGGAGGAGATCGGGGCGGCGGCGGCGACGGTGGCGTCGATTCGCCGGACCGCGGCGGATCTGGGTTACGTGCCCAACGCGACGGCGCGCATCCTGCGGGGGGTGTCGAGCCGGACGCTGGGGGTGGTGGTGTATGATTTTGAGGATCCGTTTTTGGGGGCGCTGATCGGCGCGCTGCAGCGGCTGGCGCACCGGGAGGACCACACGCTGGTGCTGACGGGGTTTGAGCAGCGGCGGGAGGATCCGGATGCGCTGCGCCCGCTGGCCAAGCACGGCATCAGCGGGCTGATCATCGTGGGCAGCGGTGGGCGGGAGGACTGGGTGGAGGCTTTCCTGGCCCGGGGGCTGCCCGTGGCGCGGATCGGGACGAGTCCGGGAGCCACGCACGCGACCGTGGCGGTGGACAGTGCGCGGGGGATGGCGGCGCTGCTGGGGCATCTGGGCAACCGCGGGATCCGCCGGGTGGGGTTCATTGCCGATGCCTTGCCGGCGCACCGGGAGCGGCGGCGACTGTTCGAGGAGCAGGCGGCGGCGCTGGGATTCGGTTCGCGGCCGGAGTGGCGCCTTGAGCGTTCGGAGTCGGGGGCGGCGGCGGGGTTGGAGGCCACCCGGGAGTTGCTGGGCCGCGGCGGCGAGCGGCCGCAGGCCCTATTGGCCGCGGGGGATGCGATCGCGATCGGCGTGTTGCGGGCCTTGCGGGAGGCCGGGCTCACGGTTCCGGGGGGAATGGCGGTGACCGGGTTTGATGACCTGCCGCTGGCGGACGCGCTGACCCCGGCCTTGACCACCATTCGTCAACCCGTGGCGGAGCTGGCCCGGACCGCCTTCGCGTGGGTGGCCGGGGCGGGTCCCGCCGCGGCCGGGGCGGCCCCGCAGGTCCTGTTGCCGGGCGAACTCGTCGTCCGAGAATCCGCCTGACCCCGGTTCCGGCTCGTCTCCCGCGTCCTTTCCCTTTCGTTCTCCATTTTCGCTATGCCGCCCAAACCCGCCCTCGACGTCCTGATCATCGGCGGGGGGATGATCACCTATGATTTGATCCTCCCCTCGGTCTACCACCTGCAGCGCCTCGGCGCGGTCGCCCGGATCCGGGTCTGCGCGCAGAGTTCGGCGCGCATCCGGGCGTTGAAGGAGGGGGCGGACCTGCAGGCGGCGTTCCCGGGCCAGGATTTCGAGGCGTACCCGGACGTGCGGGCGCCGGAGACCGAGCGGCAGCCGGACCTGTACCGCCGACTGCTGGCGGAAGCGCGGCCGCGGCAGGCGGTGATCATCGCGACCCCGGACCAGCTGCATTTCGAGATGGTGATGGAGTCGCTGCGGCGGGAGCAGCACGTGCTGTGCGTGAAGCCCCTGGTCCTCCAGCACGCGCAGGCCGTGGAGATCGAGCGCGAGGCGCGGGCGCGGGGCCTGTTCGTGGGCGTCGAGTACCACAAGCGCCTCGACACGCGCGCGCTGATGGCGCGGCGGCAGTACGGGCTGGGGCACTTCGGGGAGTTCCGCATCGGCGAGGCCCGGATGATCGAGCCCTACTATTACCGACGGTCCAATTTCCAGAACTGGTTCACGACCGACCAGACCGACCCGTTCGTGTACGTGGGGTGCCACTACTTCGACCTGGTGCAGTTCATCACCGGCCTGCGTCCGGTGGGCGTCTCCGTGAGCGGGGTGAAGGGCCGGTTCCCCAATGGCAATGAGGGCTATATGTGGGCCAATGGGCGCGTCCGCTACGAGAACGGGGCCATCCTTTCGGTGATCGACGGCCTGGGCTACCCGGACGACGCGGCGGGGAGCAATGACCAGGGCCTGCTGATGTACTGTGAGGGCCAGGACCGGGGCGGGATGATCCAGCACAACGACCAAGACCGCGGCGTGCGCCACTCGTACCTGGACAACATCGGCTGTGGCGGATCGCGCTACAATTACTGCAGCCCCGACTTCTACCGGCTGGTGCCGTGGACGGGGCCGGGGTATCGCCCGGCCGGCTACGGCTTCGAGTCCGTGGCCGCCCATCTGGAGGCGATGCGGCGCCTGGAAGGGGAGACCGCCGGCCTCGAGGCGGCCGCGGCACGGGAGCGCCGGCGCGCGATCATCCGGGAGATCGACCAGGCGGGCCTGCTGGCGACGCCCGCGAATTCCGCCGACAACGAGCTGGTGGTGGAGGCGGCGCGCCTTTCCATCCTCGCGGACGGCGACTGGTGCGACATCGTGCACGGCGAGCATCCGCACGTGCGTCTCCG
>VHCY01000330.1 GCA_016871595.1 Verrucomicrobiota bacterium | reverse complement strand
CACGATCTCGCTCAACGAGCAGTTTCTGAAGGACGTCGGTACGGTCGACATGCTCGATGCCATCAACTACGTCTCCGGTGTCCGCACCGCCGGTCAGGGCCAGGGCGACACGCAGTACTCGCTCCGTGGATACGCGCAGTCCGGCAATGGCACGGTCTACCGCGACGGATTGCCCGACCGCGACAGTTCCGTGGACGTGAGCCCGAACGACAGCGCCTCCTATGAGCGCATTGAGATTCTCAAGGGGCCTGCGGGGGTGCTGTACGGCTCCCACAACCTGGGGGGAATCGTCAACCGGGTGAGCAAGATGCCCAAGTCGACGCGCCAGACCACGGTGGACGTCAGCGCCAGCAGCGGCTGGGACGAGTTCGTCCGCGGGATGGTGGACACGACGGGTCCGGTCGATGCGGAAGGTCGCACGGCCTATCGGGTTGTGCTCGCGAAGCGCGAGGGCGAGCGCTCGTGGGGCGGGGTGGATAATCGTTCCACCCTGCTCGCCGTGCTCCGCCACGCCTTCGGAGCGGAGAAGCAGACGCGCGTCTGGGGTCGGTTCTACGGTTACGAGACGGAGACGAATCGCGACCAAGGCTGGAACTTCATCGATCGGGATGCGGCGTTGCCTGGATTCTATCTCGGTGGCGGGCGCGACTACGTGAACTTCCCGCTCGATGCGAACTCCCTCCAACGCACCCGGGCCTACGAGGCGGGCGCCGAAACGAGCTTCAACGCGATCGGTGCCGCGTGGTCCGTCCGTCTGCTGGGGCGCCTCTCCAACTCCGATGGCGACAAGACTCCGAGCTACGCGGGTGGCACGGTCACGGCGCTCAACTCTGCGGGTCAGGTGCTGGGCACCAGTCGCCAGATTTCGTGGCTGGACCCGCGGGTGGCCGATTGGCGCACGACACTGACCGTCCGCGATTTTCAGGGCTTCATCAATCAGTCAGGCGGTTATCTCGATCTCGTTGGCCGGTTCGACCTCGGCCCCACCAACCACACGTTGATCGTGAACGGCTCGGCTACTCGGGGCGATCAGCGGCGGGTCTTCTACTTTTGGAGCGCCAAGTTCCCCGGAGCTCCGACCGCGCTGCCCAACACCTACTCCCTCTTGCCGTCAAAATCCGCGACCGATCTCCAAGGCGTGAACTATGCGAGCATCCGGGCCAACGACACGACCAAGTTCAACGCCTTCCAGAACGAGAGCGAGGGCAGCGGACGGGCGTTCGGCGTGCAGGACAGCATCGCCATCCTCGACCGGCGCCTCATTGCCGTGGTGGGCGCGCGTTACGACCGCGGCGAAACCACCGCGTACACGCTCAGCAACACCCTGAGTCGGCTGACGACGCGCGAGACGTCCGCCGCGGAGTGGACGTACAAGTACGGTGTCGTCGGCGAGCCCGTGCGTGGCGTGAGTGTCTTCGCGCACCACTCCACCACGTTCAACGGCGTGTCGACGGTCAATCCCGCCACGGGATCCACCTTCCCCAATCAGCAGGGAAAGATCGACGAGGTCGGTGGAAAGCTGGAGTTGCTGGATGGGCGACTTGTCGCGACCGCCTCGATCTTCGACATGTCGCTGACGAACATCATCATTCAGGTGGTGAACCCGCCGGAACTCGGGGGCGGCACCCGTCCCCAGGCTGTCGGTGTGCAGAAGACCAAGGGCTGGGAGTTCGACGCGGCGTGGCAGCCCCTCGCCGGGCTCAATCTCTTCTTTGGTTACTCCGACCTCACGTCCGTCAACGAGGCCAAGCTGCCGTTCCGCAACGTCTCCCAGACCCCCACCTACTCGATCTTTGGCAAGTACGTGCTCCAAGGTGGATCGCTGAAGGGCTTCGGCGGCGGCCTCGGCTACCGCAGCACCGGCAAGCGCCCGGGTGACGCGACCAATTCGTTCACCCTCGGCGAGATCGATCAGGCGGACCTGAACCTGTCCTATGCGCCTCCCGGCAAGGCGTGGGACGTGCAGCTGAATGTCCTCAACGTCACGGACCGGGAGGGAATTCTTGGCTCGGTTTCGGCGACGATCATCGAGCCGCAGCGCCCCCGGACCTACCGTCTCAGCTTCAGCTACCGCTACTAGGACGGCGCATCGCGGCGCGTGCGACGCTCTCCCCGCTCTGATGAAGCCTCTGTGCAGCGACGGCATTTCCGGCACGTGGGGCGCCGTCCTGCTGCCCCTGAACGCGGATGACTCGATCGACTTCGTTGCGCTCGCCGAGCAGGTGCAGACGATGCTGGATGCAGGCCTCGCTGGCGTCTACACCAACGGCACCGCGGGTGAGTTGCACGAGCAGGAAGAAGCCGAGTTTGATCGCCTGAGCACCCTCGTGGCGGAGGCCTGCACCCGGCGTAGCGTTCCCTTCCAGATCGGCGTCGGGCACATGAGTGCCCGCGTCGCCCGGGAGCGTCTGCGTCGCGTCGTGGCCCTCGCGCCCGGCGCGGTCCAGGTCATCTTGCCTGACTGGGTTCCGATCGCTCCGGCCGAAGCCGAGCACTTCCTGCTGACGATGGCGGAGCTGGCTGCTCCGGTCGCTCTCGTCCTGTACACGCCCGGCCACGCGAAGCGCCCGCTCGACCTCGCCGCGATCGCGCGACTCCGGGCGGCGGTGCCTGGTTTGGTCGGGGTCAAGACTCCGGACGGCAACGCGTCGTGGTATGCCTCCATGCGG
>VHCY01000329.1 GCA_016871595.1 Verrucomicrobiota bacterium | reverse complement strand
CCTCTCGAACCGGCTCTGGTCCTCCGGCTTCCTCTCCCCCGAGCACGCCGCGGTCTCGCTGCGGTCCGCGGGGGATCCGGTCCTGCACCTGAACAACCCGCCGGGCGTCAGCGGCGACGTGCGCCGAGCGATGATCGACGGGGTGAATGCCCTCAACCGCCAGCTTTTCGAGCGGGTGGGGGACGCCGAGACCAACGCCCGGATCGCCCAGTACGAGATGGCGTTCCGGATGCAGTCCTCCGTGCCGGAGCTGGCCGACCTGTCCACCGAACCGCAGTCGACCTGGGACCTCTACGGCGAGAAGGCCAAGGAGCCGGGCACCTACGCCTACAACTGCCTGATGGCCCGCCGCCTCGCGGAGCGGGGCGTCCGTTTCACGCAAATCTTCCTCCGCAGCTGGGACCAGCACAGCAACCTGCCGCGCAACATCAAGCTGATGGCCGAGGAGTCCGACCAGCCCACGGCCGCGCTGGTCACCGATCTCAAGCGCCGCGGGCTGCTCGACGACACCCTCGTCGTGTGGGGCGGTGAGTTCGGCCGCACCTGCTATTCGCAGGGCGTGCTGACGGCCGAGAATTACGGCCGCGACCACCACCCGCGCTGCTTCAGTATGTGGATGGCCGGCGGCGGCGTGAAGCCGGGGCTCAGCTTCGGCGAGACGGACGACTTCTCCTATAATATCGTGAAGGACCCGGTGCACATCCGGGACCTCCACGCCACGATGCTCCACCTGTTCGGCCTGGATCACAATCGCCTCTCGTTCCGCTTCCAGGGGCTCGACCAGCGTCTCACCGGGGTGCTTCCCGCCAAGGTCATCGATGCCATCCTCGCCTGAACTCTCCCGGGTCCGCCGGCGTCTGGCGCTGGCGTTGCTGCTGGCGACCGGACCGCTCGGCGCGGAGACGACCTTCTATCAGGACCGCATCGGTCCGATCCTCGAGCGCCACTGCGTGGTCTGTCACGGGCCGGAAAAGCAGAAGGCCGGACTCCGGCTCGACAGCTTCGCGTGGGTGATGAAGGGCGCTGAGTCGGGCGCGATGGTGCTGCCGGGCAACGCGGCCGGCAGCGAGCTCCACCGCCGCATCACCCTCCCGGCGACCGACGAGGAAGTGATGCCCTCCGAGGGGAAGCCGCTGCTCTCGCGCGAGGAGATCCGGAACATCGAGCTGTGGATTCTCGGTGGCGCCTCGGCGACCAAGTTGGTGGCGGAGTTCTCCGGCGCCCCGGCGATCGGCCGGCCCAAGGCCGCGGCCGTCGCCCTGGCGCCTGACTGGCGGCCCCGCGCGGACGAGATCCGCCGGCTGGAGGCGGAGCTGGGTGTGCGGCTGGTCCCGCGTTCCCAGCAACCCGGGGACGGCCTGATCCTCCGCACGGCGGGCAGCCCGCGGCGGGCCGATGACGCCGCCTTGGCCCGGCTCGATCCGGTCGCGGAACTGATCGTGGAGGCGGAGCTTGCCCGCACGCCGGTCACGGACGCGGGTCTGGCTTCCGTGGGGCGCTGGCCCAACCTGCGTTCCCTGGACCTGAGCCGCACCAAGGTTTCCGGCCCAGGGATCGCGGCGCTGGCCGGCCTGAGCCGCCTTGAGGCCCTCAACCTCACGGATTCCGCGGTGGATGCGGCGGGCATCGAGCGGGCCCGGGCGTTTCCCGCCCTGCGCCGGCTGTGGGCCTTTGGGGCGCCGGGGATGGCGGCGGCCGAGGCGCGCCCGTGAGGCCGGATCAGGGTTGGCCCTCGCCAGACCCGCGGACCCCCTAGGTCTGCCGCGGCCCGTGGACGAAAGGGGCGCGCGAGCGCTCTCCGCGGTTCTGGCGCCGGCCGCGCCTCACATCCCCTTCTTCACGAAGGCGATGTCGCTGGCGTTGTCCTTGATGCGAATGGTCTTCTGGCCCTGGGTGTCCTTGCCGACGAAGTCGATGCTGGCGGCCACGAGGATGGGCAGGTGCTTGCGGATGTCCTTGCTCTCGCCCTCGCTGGTGATGTCGAGGGTCCAGACCTCCACCGGCGGTTGCCCCTCGACCGGTTCCTTGTTCTCGCGCGCGGTGAGCCGGAGGTACTTCTCGTAGACCACCACGGTCACGATGTACTCGCGGAACCCTGCGAACTCCGTCGTGGGCGGATCCTGCACCGTGATGGTCTGGTAGACGGGACGTCCCTGTGAGTCGGTGCCCACCTGCACGCGCTCGGTGCGGATCTGGCCGGGCAGGGTGATGTACACCGGCTCGGACACCGTCTCGCGGCGCAGCTGCGGCGGGCCCAAGCCGTAGTCGAGGTCGATCACCATATCAGCCTTCACGTTCGACGGGGCCTCGTAGAGCCCGCGGCCGGAAAGGCCGGTCTTCACCAGGTTCGCGGCCTCCTTGTAGCGCAGCGAATCATCGGCCACCAAGGGGTTCTTGTTGCGGATCTCGTAGGAGATCGCGTTTTCCGCCTTCGGTTTGGCGATCGCATCGACCTTCAGCTCGTGGGTCGTGGCGCAACCCGCCGCGAACAGCGAGAAGACCAGGGCGAGGCAGGCGACCGGAGCTGGGCCCGGCCGGGAAAGGGCAGGGGTCTGAGCGGCGGCGTTCATCAGGACGGTCGGACCGTAACGGGGTCCGTCCCGCGCGCAACTCGAACCGGGCCCGCGGGGCGACGCCTCAGCGGCCGCGCTTGGCCTCGCGCTGGGCGCGGAGGACGACGCGGAACATCTGGAT
>VHCY01000328.1 GCA_016871595.1 Verrucomicrobiota bacterium | reverse complement strand
ACCCGGCGATGGACATCACCGCCGGCGAGAAGGAGCGGGGCACGATGGAGACGCTCCTCTGCAGCCCCGTCGCGCGCCTCGACCTCGTGCTCGGGAAATTCCTCCTCGTGCTGACGGGGTCGCTGGCGTCGATGTTCTTCGTGGTGGCCTCGATGGCCGGGAGCGCCCTCCTTGGCGGGGCGCTCTTCCTCGGGCCCTCCGGGGCCGCCGCCGCGGGCGCGCTGCCGCCTGGCGCGGCGGCCGCCGGGATGGGTTCGCTCCCGACGATCGACCCGCTCGGGCTGGCCGGCGTCTTCGCGATGGTCCTGCCCGTGGCCGTGTTGTTCTCCGCCGTCGCCCTCACCGTTTCCCTTTTCGCCAAGAGCTACAAGGAGGCCCAGAGCTACCTTGGTCCCCTCATCGTGGTCGTCCTCGTGCCAGGGATGATCGCTGCCTTACCCGGCACCGAGCTGACCGCGCGGACCGCGCTCATCCCGCTGCTCAACCTGAGCCTAGTCTGCAAGGAGATGCTCTCCGGTTCCTGGCCCTGGGGCTACATCGCGCTCATCTTCGGTTCCTCCTCGCTCTACGCCGCCGGCGCCCTCGCTCTGGCGGTGCGGATGTTCAACCGCGAGGACGTGCTCTTCCGCAGCTGAGCCCCCGCCGATGTCCCCCCCGCGCATCATCGCCCGCAAGCGTGACGGCCACGCCCTGACCGCGGAAGAGATCGGCGCTTTCGTCCGCGGCGCGACCGACGGCTCCTGGGCGGACTACCAGCTCTCCGCCCTTCTGATGGCGATCTGCCTGCGGGGCTTCGACGCGGAGGAGACCGCCCTTTACACGGCGGCGATGACGCGCTCGGGCGCGGTCGCAGACCTTTCCGCCATCCCCGGGATCAAGGTTGACAAGCACTCCACCGGCGGGGTCGGCGACAAGGTCTCCCTAGTGCTGGCCCCTTGGGTCGCGGCCTGCGGGGTCCCCGTGCCGATGATCAGCGGCCGCGGTCTCGGGCACTCCGGCGGCACCCTCGACAAGCTCGAGGCCATCCCGGGCTTCCGCACCGGGCTGTCGCTCGCGGAGTACCGCGACCAGGTCGCGCGCGTCGGCTGCGCCCTGATCGGCCAGACCCCCGAGCTCGCCCCGGCGGATCGCCGGCTCTACGCGCTGCGCGACGTCACCGCGACGGTCGAGAGCATCCCGCTGATCTGCGGCTCGATCCTGTCCAAGAAACTCGCCGCCGGGATCGACGCGCTCGCGCTGGACGTGAAGTTCGGGCGCGGCGCGTTCATGCCCGATCTGCCCGCGGCGCGGGAGCTGGCCGCGACGCTGGTTCGCGTGGGCCGCGCCGCGGGCAAGCAGGTGCGCGCGCTGCTGACCCGGATGGATGCGCCGCTCGGCCGGGCGGTGGGCAACGCCCTCGAGGTGACCGAGTCGATCGCCGCGCTCCGCGGCGCGGGCCCCGCGGACCTGATGGAGGTCACGCGCGCGCTCGCCGTGGAGATGCTCCTCCTAGGCGGCGTCGCAGCGGATCCCGCGCAGGCGCGCGCTCGGCTCGAGGCCGCCCTGAGCAGCGGGGCCGCGCTGGAGAAGTTCCGCGACGTCATCGCCGCGCAGGGCGGCGACGCGCGCGTGGTGGATGATCCTCACCGGTTGCCGGTCGCGCGGCACGTCGAGCCGGTGATGGCGCCTCGCTCAGGGTGGGTTGCTGCGGTGGACGCTCGGGCCGTGGCGTTCGCGGCCTTGCGGCTCGGGGCGGGCCGCGCGCGTGCGGAGGACACCGTGGATCCCGCCGTTGGGGTGGCCGGGGTGGCGGGGGTGGGGGAGGCGGTCACGGCGGGCCAGCCGCTCGCGTGGCTGCACGCGAACGAGCGATCCAGCCTGACTGATGCCCGCGCGTTGCTGGCCGGGGCCTTTGCGCTCGGGGAAACGGCGGTCGTGCCCCCGCCGCTGGTTGCGGACCGGCTGGCGGAGTGAGGGAGCGGCGCCTAAGCGTCGCGCTCGAGTTCCTGCAGTTTGGAGGCCGCCCGCTCCCACGCGGTCGTGGCCTCGCCGATCTGGTCGACCACCACGGAGAGCTCGCGGTTGAGGTGATGGAATTTGCCCTTGTCGGCGTAGGTCTCGGGGGCCTCGAGCGCCGCCGTGATCTCCGCCTGCTTGGCCTCCAGCTCCGTCACGGCCTTCTCGAGTTGCCCGACTTGCTCGCGGAATTTCCGCCTCTCCGAGGCGGAAGCCTTTTTCCGGGCCGGGGCGGCTGGAGCGGGGGCCGGAGCCGGTGCCGCGGCTTGTTTCGGCCGGGCGTCGGTGAAGCCGGCGGTCAGCGCGGCGCGGGCGTCACCGGCCTTGGACTTTTCGAGGTAATAGTCGTAGTTGCCAGCGTAGGGCGTGAGGCGCCCGCTGTGCACGTGCAGCACGTTCCCGGCGAGCGCGCGAATGAAGTGCACGTCGTGGCTGATGAAGATCAGCGTGCCCTCGTAGGACTTGAGCGCGTGGATCAGCGCGTCGATCGACGCGATGTCGAGGTGAGTGGTCGGCTCGTCCATTAGCAGTAGGTTCGGCGGCTTCACCAGCAGTCGGGCGAGGGCGAGGCGCGACTTCTCGCCGCCGGAGAGCACGCCGATCGGCTTGTAGACGTCGTCCTTGCGGAACAGGAAGGCGCCGAGGATCGCGCGGGCTTGCTGCTCGGTGAGCTGGTTCTCGTTCGTCCGCAGCTCCATGACGTTCTCGAAGACCGTCAGGT
>VHCY01000327.1 GCA_016871595.1 Verrucomicrobiota bacterium | reverse complement strand
AAGGAAACTGGATTTTCAAGGGGATCGGATCTTAGCGCCATTCCGGACTGACCCCATCGGCCGCGCCTCAGAACGAGCCCTTGAGACCGATGGTCCAAAGCGCGGCGACATCGAATCGCTGGCGTAGCCGGGCATATTGGGGCGTCACCGATCCGTAGGCCTCCTGATCGTCCGGCACGACGGTGGCGTTGCGAAGATTCACGAACAACGAGGTGCGCGGCGTCAGCCGGTACTCCGCGAGGATATCGAGGAAGCGGCGATTCACGGCCCAGAAAAAGGCATCCGGGGGGAGGCTCGCGCCGGGGGTGATCCGTGAGAGTCGCTGGCTGCCACGGTGGTTCCAGTTGAGCCGCAGGTTGTAACCGGGCCGGTTGAGGCTGAGGCCCCAGTTTGCCGCCAACGGCACGAACCCCGCGAAGTCGCCACTTTCGTCCCCGAGCACGCGCTGGGAACTCACGTTGGCAAACACCTGCAGGCCCCTGGCCCATGGCGGCAGGAAGGTCAGAACCTGCCGGTAATCGACGTTCCATCCTTCCATCCGCACGCGGCCGGGCAGGTTGTACTGCGTCGAGACCTCATAGGGCGCGAAGACCGCGGGATCCAAACTGTAGAGCGCAAGAAACTCAGGCGTGGCCGTCTGCACGGTGCTGCCGAAGAAGTTGCGCACTTCACGCCGGAAAACCCCCACTGAGACCTGCCCGACGCCCTCGAGGTATTTCTCAAGCCGCAGTTTCACGCTGCCGGCCTGCCACGCCTTGATGCCGGCGTTGTTCACCACGATCCGGTTTCCCGGTGAGGCCGGACTTTCCGTGTCGGGCAGGGTTATGCCGCCCGTGTACTGGTTGAAATCCGGTCGTCCGACCGACTGGTAGACCGAGGCCCTCAACAAAAGGCTCTCCCGGATCGACCACGTCGCGTTGAGGCTCGGGAACAGCCGGAGGTATTCCTTTTCAACCCGTGCCTCGCGGTCGAGGTAGGTGCGTTGCGACACTGCGAGCGCATTCGCGGCCGGAATCACGGTCAGCGGCCGGCCATTGCTCCCCAGCTCAATCCTCCCGCCGGAATCCCGCTGGTAATTGCGGGTGGGATCGCTCAGCGGCCCTTGAGCGTGGATGTTGGTCTGTTCGGCGCGCAGACCGCCCACGAGCCGGAGTCGCCGGCCGAAAAGCGCGAGATCGCCCCGCAGGTAGGCGGAAGAGATGCGCTCGAGAACGTGCTTCGACTGGCCGACGGCGGAACGGTACGCGTCGTTGGCGTTCAGCGTGAAATAGCCCGGGTTTTCCTGATACAGCCGCCAGAGCCTCTCATTGCTGGTCCACTGCGCCGCGGGATGCCCGAAGGGCAGGACGCGGCGGGAGAAAACCGGATCGAGATAGGGAAGCGCGGCGTCGTCCCCTCCCGCCGGCACCGTGCTCGGGCGTCCATCGGCGCCGACGAACGAGAAGACCTGCGTGCCGCCGCGGAGATCGCGCCGCCAGTCCCGGACCTCGACACCCGCCTTGAGCCCCAGGGGCAGCACGCCGCTGAAATCGCGGCCCGCGTTCGCGTGGGCGCTGCGGCGGATATCCGTGGTGTTGGAATTCGCACTGTTGGACTGCGTGTAGGCGTAGGAAGAGAGCCGGTAGGGATCCACGGGGGCGCCGGCGGCGTCGCTCACGACGATGCGGCCGGGCCGGAGGTAAACGACATCCTCGAAGGCGACGGTGACTCCCGTGCGTCGTACCTGCGTGTTGTTGAAGAAACCCCGGTCGATGTCGCGAACGCGATCGGTGCCCTGCGAGTGCCCGGCACCCACTTCGGTTTTCCACACCGGCCCGTCGTGCCGCCACGTGAGCGAGGGCATCCACGTGCGGTTGATGCGGTCGCGGCCGCCTTGGGCCCGCACCAGGTCGCCTGCGCCGGCCGCACCCCGCGTGAAGGTGGGTCCGAAGTCCCCGGGGCCGACGCGGTTGACGTTGAACGTCATCTGCCGGTTGGTCGTGTCGGCGTTGAACGAGAAGAACTGGAAGGAGAAGGCGAGGCGGTCGGACGGGGAAATCCGCGCGTCGGCGGTGGCGGAGAAGGAGCGCCGGACGGTGTCCTTCGGGGCGTCCCTGACCACATAGGTGGAGAGATACGGCCGGTCGGGTGTCGTGTGGGCGAAGGCGACGCCGTTGGTGGCGGTGGAGACGCCGCGCCAGGTGTTCTGGGTGAAGTCCTCGGCCGTGTATTGCCGTGCGGTGCCGCCCGAAAGGGTGAAACCGAAGCGCGGAGTGACCGGACGCACATACGAGAAGTCCAGGCTGGGGTGCACTTTCCGCGTGGTGGCCTCGCGCGGGCCCGCGGAGCGATGAAAGTCCCGCGCGTTGTCGCGCATCACGAGGGAAAGCGTCGCGTTGAGTTGCGGCCGGGCCCTTTCGAAGGAGCTGCGCGGCACCAGATTCACCGAACCCGCGAGGGCCCTGCGACTCCGGCGTCGGGGAGAACGCGACCTCGATGCGGGAAATGCTGTTGATCGACGCCATGTCGACCTGCACCGAGCGGTTCGTGTTGTTCGGTCCCCCGGTGCTGGCGAGGCTGAAGCCATCGACGGTGATGGGAGTGTGGACCGAAGGCACGCCGTCGATGACGATGCCGCGCGCGTAACCCCCGCCGTACTCGACGGTGACCCCGGGCAGAAACTTCACGAACTCGCCGACGTTGCCCTCCGCCACATGGCCGAACTCATCCGTGGAAACGAC
>VHCY01000326.1 GCA_016871595.1 Verrucomicrobiota bacterium | reverse complement strand
AGAATTACCGCGCCAGAATTCTATTCTTCTGCGGCAAACTCGACCTGATGCCCGACCTCAGCGCTCCCCTCGTGACCCACAGCAAAGCGTGAAGAAGCAAACCAACCCTCCCCGCCGGCCTCCCTGCGGGACTCCCCGCACCAAAACCGCCATGCATAAAACCCTTCGCCTCAGTTTCCTCACCGCCTGGCTTGCGCTCGCGGGATCCCCGGCCCCAGTCAACGGGGCAGCCGCCGGCGATAACGCCGGTACCCTGCAGGGCCGCGTGCTCAACGAGCGCAATGCCCAGTACCTCGAGGGCGCCCGCGTCTCGATCGAGGGCACCGGACTAGCGACGCTGACCGACGCCGAGGGCAATTTCCGCCTGACGCAGGTGCCGGCCGGCGCGGTAAAGGTGCTGACCTTCTACACCGGCCTGCCGCGCGACACCCGCTCCGTCCAAGTCACGCCCGGAGTGATCACGGAGCTCACGCTCGCGTTGGGCGCGCCGCCCAAGGGTGGGGACGTCGTGCAGTTGGCCCAATTCAAGGTCTCCACCTCGCGCGAGATGGACGCCTCGGCGCTGGCGATCAACGAGCAGCGCTTCGCACCCAGCATCAAGCAGGTGGTTTCGACGGAGCAGTTCGGCAACGTGGCCGAGGGCAACACCGCCGAGTTCCTGAAATTCCTGCCGGGCATCACGATCAGTTACACCGGGGGCAACGCCCGCGGGATCTCGATCGACGGCGTGCCCTCGGACTACGTGCCGGTCACGATCGACAGCTTCAACCTCGCTTCCGCCGACGGCGGCCGGACCAACCGTACGGTGATGGCGGATATGGTTTCGATCAATAATCTCTCCCGGATCGAGGTGCTCAACACGCCCACCCCGGAGTCGCCGGCCTCCGCCCTCGCCGGCTCCGTGAATATGGTGACGCGCAGCTCCTTCGAGCGTGCCAAGCCCCTGTTCCAGTCCAACGTCTACTTCAGCCTGCGCGACAACGCGAAGCGCTTCAGCAAGGCCCCGGGAGCCCGGCCGAGCCCCACCCGCAACGTCTACCCGGGGTTTGATTTCTCCTACTCGGCACCGGTGAACCGGAAGTTTGGCTTCTCGATCTCGGCCGGCGACTCGACGAGCTACTCCGCCCAGGATCGCTCCCAGTCCACCTGGCGCGGCACGGGCGTCGCGACGGCCGGCACGGCCTTCCCGGCGACGTCCTTCACCCAGCCCTACCTGTCGGCCTATCGCGTCGAGGACCAGCCCAAGATCACGGCGCGCAAGTCCTTCGCCAGTTCGATCGACTTTAAGCTGTCGGAAAACGACCGCCTTTCCCTCGGCTTCCTGTATTCCTCCTTCGATGTGCAGTTCGTGCTGCATTCGCTGACCTTCAACCCCGGCGCCGTCCAAGCCGGCGGCTTCTCCTCAACGTCCGTCCGCGGCAACCCTGGCTCGGGCAACGTCTCGATGATCCACAACGAGCGCAATCGCTTCAACCGCACCCTTATGCCGAGCCTCGTCTGGAAGCATCAGGGGCCCGCGTGGAAGGCCGATCTCGGCGTGGCCTATTCTTCGGCGACGGACGACAATCACGACATCAACCAAGGCTATTTCCGCGCGGTGAATGCGATTCGCAGCGGACTCACCGTATCGTTCGACGACGTCACCTACCTGCGTCCCAGCGTGATCACGGTGCGGAATGCGGCCGGCAGCGACGTGAACCCTTATCTTATCGCCAATTACGCCCTCACTTCCGCAGCGAGCCAGCAGAACGCCACGCGCGACACCCAAAAGACCGCCTATGGCAGTATCAGCCGGAAGCTCCCGGCGCGCATCCCGGTGACCGTCAAGGTCGGCTTCAACCTCCAGGAAGGGGTTCGTGACATCACGGACGGATCTGCAACCTACACCTATGTTGGGGCGGACCGGGTGGGCAGCAACTCTCCGGTTACGGGCGATGACCAGCTCGCGCCCTTCCTGGATCCGGTGTTCTCGCGGCGAGTGATGCCGTACGGGTTTTCGGCCTCCGAGGCCCCCAGCAACCGCAAGGTCTGGGAGCAGTACGTGGCGCAGCCAAACTTTTTCACCACCAATGCCAACACGATCGCGCGTAACCGCGTGGCGACCTCCAAGTTTGCCCGAGAGCGGGTGCTCGCCCCCTACCTGCGCTCGGACTTCGATTTTCTGGACCAACGTCTCAAGGTCGTCGCCGGCGTGCGGGCGGAAAGGACCGAGGTCGAGGCCCAAGGACCGTTGACGGATCCGCGGCGCAGCCCGATCGGGATCGAACGCGGCGCCAAGACCACCAAGACCTACGACCAACTGTTCCCCAGCCTGAACGTCAGCTACGCCCTCCGGGAAAACTGGATCGGCCGCCTGGCTGCCTACGAGTCGATCGGTCGGCCGGACTACAACCAATATGCCGGGGGCCTGACCTTGCCGGATACCAGCGCGGGGGAGAGCGCCACGAACCGGATCGTAGTCAACAACGTCGATATCAATCCCTGGGCGGCCCGCTCGCTCGTCCTGCGGCTGGAGCATTACTTCGAGGGCGTCGGGGTGGTTTCGGTCGCCGCGTTTCGCCGGCAGGTGGAGAACTTCTTCGGCAGCACTGTCCGGCCAGCCACGCCCGAGTTTCTCGCCGCCTACGGCCTCGATGCCAACGCCTACGGCCGCTACGGGGTCGCGACCCAGTTCAATCTCCCGGGCACCGTGCGTTTCGAGGGCGTGAGTTTCAATTACCGCCAGAGC
>VHCY01000325.1 GCA_016871595.1 Verrucomicrobiota bacterium | reverse complement strand
CGGCGCTGGCGGCGCTGCGGGAGTTTCGGGCCGCTGCGCCGCGCGTGCTGCTGGGGGCGGGCACGGTGCTCCTGCCCGAGCAGGCGGACGCAGCGCGGGCGGCCGGGGCGGATTTCGCGCTCGCGCCCGGATTCGACGCGGCGACCGCGCGACACTGCGAAGCGATCGGACTGCCGTTCGTTCCCGGCGTGGCGACGGCGAGCGACATCCAGGCGGCGCTGCGCGAGGGATTCCGGCTGCTGAAGTGGTTCCCCGCGGAGCCGTTGGGCGGTCCCCGTGGTTTGCGGGCGCTGGCGGCGCCGTTTGCGCATCTCGGGGTGCGTTATCTGCCGCTCGGCGGCATCGATGAGGCAAAGGCGCCCGCGTATCTCGCGGAGCCGGCGGTTGCCGCGGTGGGTGGGTCGTGGATTGCGCCGGCGGAGCTCGTCCGGGCGCGTGAGTGGGACGCGATCCGAAGCCGCGCTGCGGCGGCGGTCGCTTTGGCCGGCGGAGCGGCGGCTTGAGCATGATGATGGCACACCTTTCTCCGATTCTGGTGGCCACGAGCGTGAGCGAGTGGTTCCTCGTCCACTCGCTCACGCTCGTGGCTACGCGGTCCGAGCCGGAGCAAGCCCTGGTCGCCTTTGGCGTCGCCTCCTGCGGGTGAACTTCGAAACGTCTGAGCTACTGCGAATGAAAACCATCGTCTGTTTTGGCGAAATCATGGCCCGGCTGCAGCCGCCCGGGCATCTGCGCTTCCGGCAGGTGATGCCGGGCACGCTCGAGCTCACCTTCGCGGGAGCGGAGGCCAACGCGGCGGTCACAATCGCGGCGCTGGGTGGCGCGGCGCGGTTCGTCACGACTCTGCCGCGTCACGAGATCGCGGAGGCCTGCCTCGCCAACCTGCGGGCGGCGCGCGTCGGAGTGGAGGACGTGGTGCGGAGCGACGACGGCCGCCTCGGGCTCTACTTTTTCGAGGCCGGGGCGAACCAGCGCGCGGGCAATGTGCTCTACGACCGGGACGGCTCGGCGTTTTGCCGCGCGGGGCCTGGGGTGTACGATTGGCCGGCGCTCCTGCGAGGGGCATCCTGGCTGCACACCACGGGCATTGCGGCGGCAGTCTCGCGCGAGGCGGCGGAGGCGACGGTGGCGGCGGTGACGGCGGCGCGGACGGCGGGCGTGCGGGTGAGCTTCGACATCAATCATCGGCGCAAGCTCTGGCGCTGGGATCCGGCCTGTGCGCCGGAGGAACTGGCGCAGCGCACCCTGGCGCGAATCCTGCCGGCGGTTGATCTGTTGATCGGTAATCCTGGCGACCTCGCGCACGCGGCGGGCGTGGCGCCGCCGACGATGGGAGCGGAGACGGGCGGGGGGCCGGCGGCGCTGACGGCGCTGGCGCAGGCGGTGGTGGCGAAATTCCCCGGCGTGCGGCGGGTGGCGATGTCGTTGCGCGACGGAGTGTCGGCGACGCACCAGCGCTCGGGGGCGCTCCTGTACGCGGCGGACGACGACAGGGCTTGGCTGGCGCCCTGCGTCGATGGCCGCTTTCGGCCGTACGAGATTGCGCACGTGGTGGATCGGCTCGGCACGGGCGATGCGCTGGCGGGAGCGCTGCTGTTTGCGCTCGAGACGCCGGAGCTGTTGGCGCCGGAGACGGCGCTCGGCTTTGCCGCGGCCGCGTCGTGCCTGGCGCACTCGATCCACGGCGATTTCATCTACGTGACCCGCGCCGAGGTCGAAGCACTGCAACGCGGGGGCAACGGCGGCGGGGTGTCGCGGTGACATGACCGGACGGGATCGAGCCTCCGTCGTCATCGTGGTGGCGTTGCTCGCGCTGCTGGGGGCGATGCGCTGGCAGCGCGGCGGCGGCGAGGGCGCGTATCCGCAGCGCGGGCTCACGTTGATCTGCCCGTACGCGCCAGGCGGAGGGACGGATCTCTTTTGCCGCGGGCTGGCGCGGGCGTTGGAGCCGCGGCTAGGGCGAACGGTGACGGTGACCAACCAGACTGGCGGCGGCGGCGCGGTGGGATTCTCGGCGGGGCTGATGGCGCGGCCCGACGGACACACCCTGACGGCGGTGACGTTCGAGTTGGTGTCGCTGCCGCCGCAGGGCCTGGTGCCGTTCACGCACGCGGATTTCGACCTGCTGTTGCGGGTGAACATGGATCCGTCGGCGGTGGCGGTGCGGGCGGATTTTCCGGCAAAGACCCTGGACGAGTTTCTTGCGGTCGCTCGGGCGCGCGGCGGACGGCTGAGCATCGGCACCTCGGGGCCGGCCTCGCCCTGGCATCTGGCGGCAGTGCGCCTCGGGGAGGTGGGGCGGTTCGAGGCGCGGTTGGTGCCGTATGCGGGTGCGGCGCCGGCCGTGACCGCGCTGGTGGGCGGTCACGTCGACGCGGTGACGGTGGGGCCGGGCGAGGTGCAGTCGCAGGTGAAGTCAGGGCAGCTCAAGCTGCTGGCGGTGTTGCATCCGGAGCGCCTCGCGGCGTGGCCGGAGGTGCCCACGACGCGGGAACTCGGCTACGACGTGCAGTTCGGCACCTGGCGCGGCATCGCGGTGCCGCGGGGCCTGCCGGCGGCGACGCGGGAGAAGTTGCGCGCGGCACTGCGCGAGGCGGTGGCGTCGCCGGAGTTCGTGCAATTTGCGGTCAGCGCCGGCCTGAACCTCGCGGTGGCGGACGCGCCGGAGTTCGCGGCGGTCGTGGAGGCGCAGGCGCGCGAGGTGGCGACGATGATGCAGCGATTGGGGGTGGGGCGATGAAGGGAGGGCTGAAGAC
>VHCY01000324.1 GCA_016871595.1 Verrucomicrobiota bacterium | reverse complement strand
GGCGGGCTCGTTGCGTTCGAGGAAGGACGGAGGCGCGTCCTGCGCGGGGGCGGTCAGGGTGGTCGTCGAGGTCGAGGAATCAGTGCCAGCCGAATCATCCGTGGCACCGAGGGAGCGGGACGTCTTGTTCTTCGTGGGCATAGGAAATTGAAGTTGAGGGGAAAAGAGCGGGACCGGTGGGCTAACCCCACGTAGCAAGCGGCGTTCCATCTTTCTACGGGCCAATTCCCGGGGAGGATGCGTAGGGCGCAGGATATTTCGGGACACTTTGGCCCGCGAGGTGTGCCGGGGGTCGGGCAGCCCCGGGCGATCTGTCGCACTTGACAAGTTTGCCTGGGTCCGGAGGCGGAGGCGACGGCGGGCGGAGGGCCGCAGTCGCGGCGCGAGTTCCGTCACGCAGTTGTAACCTATTCGCCGTCAATAGGCTCGACGGTATGGAAGTGGCCCCGCACTTTTCCGGTGATGCAGGATTGGATCACGGGGTTCGCGGGGATGGGACTTCTGTTCACCGGCTTGAGGATGGTGGGCGCGGAGGTGCAGCAACTGGCGGGCGGGAGGGTGCGGGTGTGGATCGCGGCGTCCTTGGACCGTCCCGCGGCCCCGCAGGCGGTCGGGGTGCTTTCGGGCGCGGTCACGCAATCGGCTGGGGCGGTGACCTTTGCGGCGGGCGGGTTGGTTTCCGCCGGGGCGGCGACGTTGGGGCAGGCGCTGCCCCTTTTGCCGTGGTCCAGCGTGGGAACCTCCCTGCTGGTGCTGGCGGCGGCGATCGACCTGCGTCTGATGGCGTTCCTGCTTTTCGGCGGGGTGGGGTGTGCGCTCCTGCTGAGGATTGACCGGCACGCCGGGCTCCGTCCCGCGCTCTTCGCGCTGCTGGGGTTGGCGCTCCTCCTGTTTGGCGTGGGGCTGCTCAAGACCGCGATTGCGGGGCTCAAGGACGATCCGCCGGTGGTGGCGGCGCTGGTGTTTGCCGGCGGCAGCTTTGGGCTGGCTTTCCTGCTGGGGGTGGTTTCCGGCAGTCTGTTGCAATCGGCCCAGGTGGCGACGGTGCTGTTGTTGCCGCTGGTGCAGGCTGGGTTGCTGGGGCTAGCCCCGGTGGCGGCGGTGATCTACGGGGCGAGCCTCGGCACGGGGCTGGGCCGGTTCCTGGTGGCGGGCGGCGTCGACTTGCCGGGCCGCCGGCTGACGCTGGCGGGAGTGATGGTGCGGGCGGTGGGGACGATCCTGCTGGTGCTGCTGTATTGGATCGAGGTGCGCGCCGGCGTGCCGCTGATGCTCGGATTGGTGTCCGCGATCACGGCGAGTCCGGCCCTGCAGGCCGGATTGGTCTATCTGGGCTCGCAGGTCGTGATCGCGCTCGTCGGCGATCTGGCGGGATCCCGCATCGCGGCCCGGGTGGGACGGTGGTTGCCCGATCCGGCGGCGGCGGAGCCGGCGGAATTGCGGCCCGCGCACGTGCCCGGCGGGGAGGTGCGCGATCCGGCCGGCGCCCTGTTGCTCTGTCAGTTGGAGTATTCCCGGCTCGCCTCGTTCCTGCCGCAGTATCTTGACGACCTGCTGGCCCCGGAGGAGCGGCCCGCGGGGTCCTGCGGCCTCGCCCGTCGCCACGCCGGGAGCACGGCGATCCTTGGCGCCCTCGAGCGGTTCCTGACTGCGGCGATGCGCGCGGAGCCCTCGGCGGGGGACCTGGAGGCGCTGGTGCGGCTCCGCACCCGGCTCGCCTTGCTCAGGGCGCTGCAGGGCTCCCTGCACGGCTTCGCCCAGGATGTGGCCGCGTTGCCCGCGGCGGAACGGCCGGCGCGGGTCGAGCGGCTGGTCCAAGGTCTGCACGCCGTGCTGGGGGTGGCCGCCGAGGCCCTCGGCCCGCGCGCGACCGAGGACGATCGGCAAACCCTGCGGAAGGTCACCGGGGAGCGCGGCGCGCTGATGGAACAGGTCCGCCAATCGTTGCTGGAGCGCGGGGGTCTGGCGGGCAACGCCGAGCGCCTCGTCGACGCCACCCTGCATTTTGAGAAGTGCCTCTGGCTCCTGCGCCGACTGGCCGAGGACGGCGCGACGGCCGCCGACTGACCCGGCTCAGGGGACAACGAAGGGCGCGAAGAACGCGGCCTGCGCGGGCGGATAGCGGCCGATGAGGCGCACGCCGTCATCGAGTTGCTCCTCGCTCTGGACGTGCCCGACCGCGTGGAGGCGCGCGATCACGTCGTACCGGGAGTGGGGGACCATCAGTTCGGTCACGGAGTGGGCCTCGGCGATGCGCTCGAGGCACCGATCCTCCAGGGACTCGAGGCCTTCCCGGGAGCGGGCGCTCACCAGCAGGGCTCCGGGCTCCAGTTGCCGGGCACGGGCCAGCATCGCCGGGGTGGCGGCGTCGACCTTGTTGAACACGGTGACGATTGGCCGCCCCGCCGCGCCCAGTTCCCCAAGGACCCCGAGGGTGGTCGCGTGGTGGTGCTCGAAGTGCGGGCTGGTCACGTCCAGCACGTGGATCAGGAAGTCGGCGATCACCACCTCCTCCAGGGTCGCCTTGAAGGCCTCGATCAGCCCGTGGGGCAGGCGGCGGATGAATCCGACCGTGTCGGTGACGAGTAGCTTCTGGTTGCCGCGGAGCGCGAGCTGGCGGGTGGTGGGGTCGAGGGTGGCGAAGAGCTTGTCGGCCGCCAGAACCTGGGCGCCGGTCAGCGTGTTCAGCAGCGTGGACTTGCCGGCATTGGTGTAGCCGACGATGGCGCAGGTGGGCACGGGCACGCGCTGCCGCCGGCGGCGCTG
>VHCY01000323.1 GCA_016871595.1 Verrucomicrobiota bacterium | reverse complement strand
CGCGACCAAGTGAAGGACAAGTTCACGATCCTCGTCAGGGAGCGCGAGGAACTCGTCGTCTTTCGTCAAATCCAGAAGGGAACCGAACTCGTGCCGGTAGCCGTCACCGGTTTGTGGCGAGCGAAGCCGAGGCGACGCCTTCGCAAGAAGGATTGCGCGGCTGGAATTACCGATCCCCCGCTGCCACTCGCGGCGCGACTTTCCCGAGTCGTGGTACCGAGCAGCAAGGGCGAACAATTTCCGCAGGTCGTCGCGAAGTTGAACCTTCGCGGTGATTGAATCGGTGAGGCGCTCCACGTCGGTGCGATGAACCTCCAGCAGAACGGACGACCTCGACTGGTGTGTATTGGCGTCGGGCAGCCCGTCGGCTGACTCGAGCCAGCACCAGTAGCGCCCTTGGCCAGCGGGGGGCAGCTCACCCTCTCCCGACCCTTCTTCGGAATCAGTCTCAACCAGCAGGTCGAGCGGCGGTCGGATGAGTCGGTAGCCATCCGGGACGCGGATTGCTCCCCCCTTTCCATCAACCCGCATCCGCAGGCGCTGCTGGGAGGAGTTTCTGTTGGGCAAGGTATCGGCAACATCAGCCTTGGCTACCCCAGCCGGTGCCTTTCCGTCGAGGGATCCATCCGGAAGCAGGCCCCCAAGTGAGGGAGGGAGCAGGATCGTCTTATCTTGAATCCGGCTCTCGGAGTCCCGGTCCGAGAATTCCGCCAGTGGAACCACTGAGACGTTCCCGGTTTCGTCGAGCAGCCAGACCGAGGCCGTGGCCGCCTCAGGACGTGAGGCCAGCAGCATAAGCTGCTGGATGACACGGTAGGAGCTGTCCCGCAGAATCTCGTGCGAGCGAATTGGAAAATCCGCCAGTAACTCAACCGGATCGTACCACGACCGTAGCGGCGGCGTTATCCAATCCACCTCCGAGCGCCACACCACGCGTGTTTCCGGCGGCTCCCAAGCGGCGACTCCGTGCAGATAGGGCGCGACCGCCGGCCTGCCGGGCAGACGGCCTTGGATCGTAGTGAGTGCCCACGCATCAAACAGCACTTCCGTCGCAGGAAGCATCTCGGGCTGAGGACTGAAGGCCGCGATGCGGGAAGCTCGCTGCAGGGCATTCAAGGCCGCTGGGGAGGCCGTTCCCCGTGCCACGAGCAGCCGGAACAGATCGAGAGTCCTTTGACGGTACGGCGCCAAGGGGTCCTGCTCGTCGAAGGTCTCGGGGTGGACAATTTCGATCGTCGAGTCGGTGAGTTCGCCGAAGCGATTAACGCGGCCGATCCGCTGCGCCATGCTCTCGAAAGTTGAGAGGTCGCAGACGAGGTCGTCGGCCGAGAGGTTAACGCCGACTTCGCCTGCGCTGGTGGCCACTAGGTAGACCGTTCCGGCGGGAATCGGCACTCCCGATGGCGGAAGATTGGACGCGGGCAGAAAGCGCTGGAATACCGGATTCTCGACGAGGCGGTCGCGCTCGAAGCCCCGGAGAGGGCCGACGAGCTTAGCCGGCGGATTCTCCAGCTTATCCTTTTCCAAGGCGGCGATCACCCGGTGTACGACCTCCAGACTGCGGGCGAATATCAGGACGGCACGGCCGCTGCCCTTCTTGGCGAGTGCAAGCGCGGCCAGCTTCTCCGCGGTTTCCTTCTTCTCGTCCGTGACCGGGTGGAGACTGGGACGTTTCGGGGCGTTGAGCCGACGGTGCACGGTCGGATTCTCCTCGTCCGCCGGGGAAAGGGTGTGCGCGGCATTCGAGGGCGAGCGGGAGGTGGCGGATAGGGCGAGGACCCGAAGCGGGCGGAACTCGCGGTCGGTGACTTGTTGCGCCGAAACAGTCTCGAGGAGGGTCTGAAAGGCGGGTTCGAGGTGCGCCTCGTCGTGCACCACCAGACTATCCTGTCCGAGGAGTCCGGCGTGGTGGGGGCGAACCTTGTAGCCGACTCCGTATCCGTTGAACAGGAGCCGGCTGCCGATCATATCCACGGTGCCAACGATCACCGCCGGCCGTGCCGGATCGGCGGACCATTCCCGATTATCGGCGAACTGCCCCCGCAGCGTACTGATTGCAAGCGGCGGCTCGTTCGTTGCGAGAGGGATTGAGGCGAGTTGGGCCAGTGGCTGGGTGAGGTTCGCCAAGGCCAAGCGTTCGCGCCATTTCTCCACCTCATTGGTGGTCTGATCGACGACTGTCCGTCGGTTCACCACATACACGAGCCGGCGAGGCATGCTTTGCGGCTTGCTCGCCAAGGCGCAGAGCCAAATCGCGATGACGGAGGTCTTCCCGAGGCCGGTGGGGATATTGGCGGAGGCGGGCACTAGACCGGACGAGAACTTATCGAAGAGCGATGCCTGCCACGGGAATGGGGGCGCGCCGGTGAGTGCCTCAAAGACCTTCGGGAAGTCGGCTGGCGAAATCATCAAACGGGGCTCGTTGGTGAGGACTAAATGCGCCCGGGGGTTTCGGCCGCATCCTGAAGCGTCGGCCCTGAGTCGGCGACCGCATTACCCGGTAGCAACGGTATGCTTGGTCGCGTTTTGGGAGAGGTCCACAGGATTCTCAAACTCGGTCGAAACGTTCACCCGGACCCGAGACCGAAATGGGAGGTTAAAGGGCCCTTACCGCGCCCGCTCGGAGAGACCGGGCAATTGACCAATTGCGGCTAGAGACGGCCGCTCTTCAGCAACGCCGTGATCGCGAATTCCCGCAGGTGCAGATTCTCGCCGACGGTCAGATTGGAGACCCAAGGCAAGCCCCCGAGCGGAGATCCTCGGTGGTCG
>VHCY01000322.1 GCA_016871595.1 Verrucomicrobiota bacterium | reverse complement strand
GGATACTCCGGCATCGGCCACCGCCGGACTTTCAAGCTCGACAAGAAGGACATCCCCTCCAATCAACTTTTCAAGGAGATGGTCCGCGTCATCCGCACCATTCGCCCCAAGCTGTTCCTCTTCGAGAACGTCCGCGGCCTGCTCAACGCACGATGGACACCGGACGGCGAGAAGGGAGAAATTTTCAAGGCTGTCCTCGCCGAGTTCCGGTCACTTCAGGAGTATCGGATCCAGTGGGATTTACTTTATGCCAAGGACTACGGCGTCCCGCAGAACCGCCCCCGCGTCATTATGGTGGGTATCCGGGAAGACATCATGCCCGGCTGGATCCAGCCAAACCTCTTTGAGTGTTCCGCGGACCGCCCAGCCGCCGTTGAGTCTGGGTTCCTGCCTCGCCCGGCTGGCAAGCCCCCCACCCTCTCGGAGCTATTGTCGGATTTGGTGGATCCGGAACATGACGCAGCGATCAAGGCGGGCCGGTTCCTGCCAGCCACCGCCAAGTATCCCTCCGGCCCCGAGACGGCGATTCAGCGGCACTTGCGCACAACGCGCGCCGGGCAGGTTCTTCCCAAGGGAGCCGCGGTCACTGAGCATGAGTATTCGGATCATGCTCCTTACATCCGCGAGAAGTTCAGGCACATGATCGACAATAATGGGAAGATCCCCGAAAGGTTCCGCACCAAGAAATTTGCCCAGCGCGTCTTCCCGAAAGTCTGGGGCGAGGATGGCCCCAGTATAACGGCGACCTCGTTGCCCGAGGACTATGTTCATTTCAGTCAGGAGCGCGGCCCGACGGTTCGCGAGTGGGCGCGCATTCAGACCTTTCCTGACTGGTATGTTTTCAAGGGGCCCCGCACCACGGGGGGCCGTCGCCGGGCCGGTGATCCAAGCAAGGGCATTTGGCACCGCGACGTCCCTCGCTACACCCAGATCGGCAACGCCGTCCCGGTCCTGCTCGCGGAAGCGATCGGGAAACACCTCGCCACGATTCTCGGTCGCCGATGAACACCGAATACGATCGCCTCATTCCGGACGCCGCCAAGCTCCTTGGGCGCTACGGCATCGAGGCCGGCTTCGTGATTCCCACTCCCACCGCGATGGACAAGTCCATCATGGATGCCACCTGGCCGCTCCGCGAGTATTTCGCGCGAACCGGGTTTCATGACTTTCGCTCCCAGCCAAAGGGGACCGCGGCCAAGCGGCTGCGGCCGCTGAAGTTCGTCGAGCCCTCGGGCCTCGTCGATTCCAAGGTCTCGCTCTACCGTCCCGAGACCAAGGACGGCGACCCCCGCATCTGGATTTATGGTCTCACGGCCCATGCCGCCGCTGGCGACCTCATCGCCTTGTTGGTCAATGAAGGCTGCCTCTACGCCGTGAACTGCTCACGGCACAAGCTGGTCGCCATGTTCGAAGACCTCTCCTCCTTTCTCGGGCGGCTGGCCGCCCGGCTGGACACCAATGCTCCGGCCGCCTCTGAGCTTCTCAAGAAACTTCGCGGCATCGGCGCGCTGGGATTTGTTCCCAGCCAGCGCCCCGGCGATACGGGCATCGGCTTCACGCTCGAGGCCCTGCTGGGAATCGCGGCCAACTCATCAAGGTCGCCCGATTATCGCGGAATCGAGCTGAAGGCGGGGCGCATGGGCATCCGCACGCGTGCGGCGTCCAGCCGGCACGTCACCTTGTTCGCCAAGACCCCGGCTTGGGACCAAAGTCCGTTTTCCGCAAGGGCCGCACTGGAAACCTACGGCTACCGCGACCCAAAAACGAACCGGCTGCAGCTGTTCTGCTCGGTGGATGCGGCCCAAGCCAACAGCCTTGGCTTCCTGCTCGAGCCACGGAGCGAGACGGACCAGCTGGTCAACCGCAATATCAACCGCGTCGGCGGCGGGGAGGACGTTTTCCTGTGGCTCATGGATTCGGTGCGGCAGGCGTTCAGCCAGAAGCATCGCGAGACCTTTTGGATCGGGGCCCGTGCGAAAACCATCAGCGGTCTGGAGCATTTTCATTTCGTCGAGGCGCGCCATACTCGCAATCCCCCCTTGTCGTCGTTCGAGCGCCTCCTCGCCTCCGGCAAGATCTGCGTCGATTTGACGATGAGCGAAAAGGGCGAGCGCGCCGTTCGCGACCATGGATACCTTTTCCGCATCTACGGCTCGTCGTTCGACGAGTTGTTTCCCGAGGTTGCCGTCCACCCGTTGGCGTGAAAGCTCTAAAAGACAGATTCGCGGGATTGACCCGGTCTGAGCTGATGTCTCGCATTCGCTCGTGCGGCAACAACAAGATTGTACTGGCCCTCGTTGCCTCGCTCAAGGCCCACAGCATCACCACTGACGCCTAGGATTGGGTATGGCTGTGTGTTCTCGTCTGGTTGATTCGGTTCGCTGTGCCATAACAAGTTGGCGGCGCTCCGCAAGGCCAGAGAGAATTGCTTTTGCCAACCGGATTGCCCCCGGTGTAATGGCGCGCGCAAGCCCAGCGGCTCAGGCAACCCTCGCGCTGAACCCACGGGCGAACTTCGCATCTACGGCGGATTACCCAACGCCTCCAACTACGGCCACCCCGTGCTCGTCCTAACCAACGCCGCTTACCTCACCGGCTACTGCGAAGCCCGGCGCAATCCCGCTTGGGTAGCTTTCAGCGTGGGCAGTATCTCCATTGGCTCGACCGCCAAGCGGCCCAGCAAGTTCACCACGGACACGAGGACGCGCAGCGCAACGCACGACGACTTCACCGGCAGCGGTTTTGACCGTGGCCACATGGCTCCCAACTACGCCA
>VHCY01000321.1 GCA_016871595.1 Verrucomicrobiota bacterium | reverse complement strand
GTGCGGGGCTTGCGGATCACGACGGGCAGCGGCGGGCTCTCGAAGTCCAGCACCTGGCCGTCGGCCAGCAGCCGCGCGCGGAGGCGTTCCGGGTCGATGGCCTGGACGGCCACGCCCTGCTCGAGGGCCTGCACGGCCGCGGTGGCGGCGCTCTGGCCGAGCACCATAAAGACCGGCTCCATCCGGATCGAGCCGTAGGCGATGTGCGAGGCGCTCAGGCACACGGGGACGAGGAGGTTCTCGGCCTCGGCCGCGCGGGGGCGGATGCTGCGGTAGCTGATCGGGTAGGGGCGGACGCGCACCTGCACATCCCCCTCGTTGCGGACGTGGCCCTCCTTGGTCACATAGCGCTGCACGTGGTGGGAATCCATATTGTAGGCGCCCATCCCCACGCTGTCCGCCACCACCTCCGCCCGGGTGCAGTGGCGTTCCGACATCACGTGGTCGCTGACCATCCGGCGGGCCTCGCGCACGTAGAGCTGGCGGGGCCAGTGGTCGTTATCAGCGAACTCGTCCCGGGCGAGGCCCAGCCGCTGGAACTCGGCGCGGACCTTCTCCGGCACCCGCGGGTGGTGGGCGAGGGTCCACATCAGGCCGCGCTGCCAGTCCTCGTGCGCCTGCCGGATCCGCTCGCGGGTCGCGTGGTCGGCCTCCGGGTAATCCCAGTTCTGCCCGATGAAGTCCGTGCTGACCGCGTAGTTGTTGTTGGTGTCGGTCTTGCGGTTGGGCATCCAGACTGGATTCCACGGCACGCGGTGGTCACCGGCGTCGAAGTTGCGTAGGAGCAGCTCATACCAGCGCGGGTCGTAGCGGGCCGGCTTCGTCCACGGCAGGCGGTTCTCCGGGACGTCGGTGGTGCAGAGGCGGAAGTTGTAGGCCTGCACCTTGCGGTCGCCGCCGAACTCGGTCCCGGGGCCCTCGGGGTTGATCCCGGGCAGGAGGCCGCTGCGGGGGTCGCCGGGGACGACGTACGGGTCGACCGGGCGGATGAACTGGTGGCTGAACGCGTGCCCGGCCTGCACGCCGTTGATCGTCTCGCCGTAGGTGGCGTTGGCCTCGCGGCCCACGTGGTAGCTCACGCCGGCCCGCGCCATCAGGTCGCCCTCGTAGGTCGCATCGATGAACATCCGCCCGGTGAACGCCCGGCCGCTCTCCATCACGATCCGGGCGATCCGCGCGCCCTCCTTGAACACCCCGCGCCCCGGGGCCAGCTCCAGCCGCTCGCCGCGCACCACCGTGACGCGGTCCCCGGCTTCGCGCAGCATCGCCTCGTAGACCCGCGTCGCCACGTGCGGCTCGAAGGTCCACAGCGTGCGTTCCGCCGGGTCGTTGGCGCCGCCACGGCGGTTGACGTACTCCGCGCGGCTCTGGCGCGTCCACGCCATCGGTTGCTGGTAGTATTCCCAGATGCGCCCGTAGAACTCCCGCGATAGGCCGCCGATCGCGCGCTTGTTGCCGATGTCGGTCGCACCCAGGCCGCCGGTGGTCAGCCCGCCCAGGTGCTGCGTGGGCTCGATCAGGAGAGCGGTCCGGCCGAGCCGGGCCGTCTGCAGTGCGGCGGTGATGCCGGCCGAAGTGCCCCCGTAGATCACCACGTCCGCCGTGGCCGGCGCGGGGGCCGCGGCACCGAGCAACGGGCCGACGAAGGTGAGGGCGGGAACCAGCAGGAAGGCGGGGAAGGCGGGGAAGGAAAACCTCATCCCGCCGAGCGAAGGCGTTTTGCCCCGCGGGGCGAGCCCGTTCCCGCGGCGATCCGGCTCAGGAGGCCGTCTCGGTGAAGCGAGATTCGCGGATCACCGTGACCTTGATGGTGCTCGGGTACTGCAGCTCGGTCTCGATCCGCTTGCGCAGCTCGCGGGCGATCTCCCGCGCGCGGTCGTCGGTCACCTCGGTCGGCGCCACGACCACCCGCAGCTCCCGGCCCGCCTGCACCGCGAACGCCTGCTGCACGCCCTCGATCGCGGTGGCCAGCCGCTCCAGCCGGCCGATCCGCTGGATGTAGCCGTCGAGCGAGTCGGCGCGGGCGCCGGGGCGGTTGGCGGACAGGGTGTCCGCGAGGATCACCAGTCCAGCGTAGATGGTCTCGGGCCGGACCTCCTCGTGGTGGGCGGCGACCGCGTTGACCACGATCGGGGTCTCGCCGTGGCGGCGGATGAACTCGGCGCCGATCGCGGCGTGGCTGCCCTCGAGCTCCCCCGGGGCCGCCTTGCCGATGTCGTGCAGCAGCCCCGCCCGCTTGGCGACGTCGGGGTCGAGGCCCACCTCGCTAGCCAGCAGCGAGGCGAGGAACGCCGTCTCCACGGAGTGGTCGAGCACGTTCTGGGTGTAGGAGAAGCGGAACTTCAGGCGGCCCAGCAGACGGATGATCTCCGGGTGCAGGCCGTTGATGTGCAACCGCGCCACCGCCTCCTCGCCCGCCTGGGTCGTCACGAGGTCGATCTCCTCCTGCGCGCGGCGCACGTACTCCTCGATCGAGGCGGGATGGATTCGTCCGTCCTTCACCAGACCCTCCAGCGCAACTCGCGCAACCTCGCGGCGGACGGGATCGAAGGACGAGACGAGCACCATCTGCGGGGATTCGTCGATGAGCAGCGTGACGCCGGTGGCGGACTCGAAGGACTTGATGTTCCGGCCCTCGCGCCCGATGATCCGGCCCTTCATTTCCTCGGAGGGGAGCTGGATGATGGTGGCGGTGAGGTCGTTGTTGGGCCGCCCGGCGATCCGCTGCATCGCGGAGATCAGCACCCGCCGGGCGTCGTCCTGCAGCTCCCGCTCGGATTTCTCGAGGG
>VHCY01000320.1 GCA_016871595.1 Verrucomicrobiota bacterium | reverse complement strand
AAGCTGGCGCTGCTGGGCGTGATCCTCTTCGGCGACTGGGGCGCGAAGTTCCACTTCCCGGCGCTCGTGGCCGCGCTGGTGGCGATCTTGATCGCGTTCCTCCTGCGCGACACCCCGCAGAGCTGCGGCCTGCCCCCGGTGGAGCGCTACCGCAATGACTACCCACCGGAGTACTCGGCGGAGCACGAGCGCACCTTCACCTTCCGCGAGATCTTCCTCGGGCACGTTCTGAACAACCGCTACCTGTGGGCCATCGCGGTGGCCAACGCGTTCGTGTACTTCGTGCGCTACGGCGTGGTCGACTGGATCCCGACCTACCTGCAGACCGCGAAGCAGTTCTCCTTCCAGCAATCGAGCCTCGCCTGGGCCGCCTTCGAGTTCGCGGGCATCCCCGGGACGATCCTCTGCGGCTGGGTTTCGGACCGGGTGTTCCGCGGCCGCCGGGCGCCGGCGACCATCCTGTTTATGGCGCTCACGCTGCTCGGGCTGGTGGTGTACGGGCTCAACCGTCACGGCCCCCTCTGGATCGATATGGCGGCCCTGATCGCGATTGGATTCTTCGTCTACGGGCCGATTATGATCATCGGCCTGCACGCCCTCGACCTTGTTCCGAAGAAGGCCGCGGGCACGGCGGCCGGGTTCACCGGCTTCTTCGGCTACGTCTTCGGCTCCGCCATCGCCGGCACCGGCGTGGGCTGGATCGCCGATAACTGGGGCTGGGGCGGCGTGTTCGGCACGATGATCGTCTGCTGCGTTCTCACGATGGCCTTCAGCGCGCTTACCCTCCGCCACCGTAGCGCCAGCTCCGCTCCCTGACCCATCTTCGGATGCGCCTCCTCGTCCTTTCCGCCCTGCTCCTCGCGCTCGCCCCTGGACTCCTCGCCCAGCCGGCGCGGCCCGTGGTGGTCGCGCACCGCGGCTCCAGCGGCTACCTGCCGGAGCACACCCTCGTCGCGAAGGCCCACGCCCACGCGCTCGGGGCGGACTTCATCGAGCAGGACATCGTCCTGACGAAGGACGATGTGCCGGTGGTGCTGCACGACCTGTACCTCGACGCGGTCACGGATGTGGCGCGCCGCTTCCCTGGGCGCGCGCGCCCGGATGGGCGCCACTACGCGCTCGATTTCACCCTCGCGGAGCTACGCCAGCTCGAGGTGCGCGAGCGGGCGAACCTCAAGACGGGCGAGGCGCAGTATCCGGGCCGTTACCCGGCCGCGGCGGCGTCTGCCGGGCTGCGCATTCCCACCCTCGAGGAGGAGCTCACGCTGATCCAGGCGCTCAACCGGAGCACGGGTCGGATTGCCGGGATCTACCCCGAGATCAAGGCACCCCGCTGGCACCGCGACCAGGGCCGTGACCCGAGCCGCGTCGTCCTGGCGGTGCTCGCCCGTTTCGGCTACGCGGACCGGACCGCCCCCTGTTTCCTCCAGTGCTTCGAGTGGGAGGAGGTCCGCCGCCTGCGCGGCGAGCTCGGGTGGAAGGGCCGGCTGGTCCAATTGATCGGCGGCAGCGGCCAAAGCGCCGATGGCACCGACTACGGGTGGCTCGTCTCGGAAGCCGGCCTGAAGGCCGTGGCCGCCGTCGCGGACGGGATCGGGCCCGCCCTCGGGCGCGTGGTGAACTGGCCGGCCGCCGGCGCCCCGGTCCAGGTGACGGACCTGGTCACGCGCGCCCGCGCGCTTGGTCTGGCGGTGCACCCGTACACGATCCGGCGCGACGACCTGCCGCGCCATTGCCCGGACCTGCCCGCGTTGCACGCCGCGTTGTTCGAAAAGGCGCGGGTCGACGGGGCGTTTACGGACTTCCCGGACCTCACGCTGGCCCACGTGCGGCGCTGACCGCCGCTCCCGACCCGGTGGTCGACCCGCCCTAGGGTCGCGGGAGCATCAGCAGTGCGCTGACCGGCAGGTGGTCCGAAGCCTCCGAGGCCAAGACGTTCATCTGCGCCGGGACGAAGTGGGGGGAGATCCAGATGTAATCGATGCGCCGGTTCGGCTGCCGGACCGGGATCGTGTAACCCGGCCCCTTGCCGACCGCCGTCCAGACGTCCCGGAGAAAGCCGCGCATCGTGGCGATCGCGGGGCTGTCGGGGGTGGCGTTGAAGTCGCCGGCGACGATCACCGGCACCGGCCCCGCGGCGGCGACCAGGTCGCGGATCTCGGTGACGCTGCGATCCCGTTCGGCGGGGTCGCGCCGGTGGTCGAGGTGGGTGTTGAGGAAAAGCACCTCGGTGCCGTGGATGTCGATCCAGACCTGTTGCACGCCTCGCTGCTCCCCCTGGCCGACCATTTTCAGGGCGTGGTGCGCGACCCGGCGGATGGGGAAGCGCGAGAGGACGGCGGTGCCGTACTCGCCCCCCTGGTAGGGGATGTTCCGGGCGAAACGGACGTCGAGCCCGGTGAGCTGGGCGAGTTCCGCGGGCAGGTCGCGGCGTTGCGTGCGCTGCGTGCCGCGCTCGACCTCCTGCAGGGCCACCAGGTCGGCCTTTTGCGCCTTGATCAGGGCGGCGATCCGCTCGAGGTCGAGCCGGCCGTCGAGGCCCTCGCCGTGGTGGATGTTGTAACACATCACTCGCACGGGCACGGCCGCGGTCCCGGGGGTCGGGGTCGTCGCGGCGGTCGCGGCCAGCGGCAGGAGCAGGGCGAAGAGGCGCCGGAGCATCGGGATCAGAGCTTGGTCGTGAGCGTGAAGGTGAAGCTGAGCGGCTGCTTGAGCGCGTAGTAGCGCGGGACGGTCTCCCGCGCGGGGGAGGCGTAATCGTTGTTCAACGGGCGCATCACGTGGGCATTCTGGGCGGTGGAGGAATAGGCGGGGCCGCGGTCGTT
>VHCY01000319.1 GCA_016871595.1 Verrucomicrobiota bacterium | reverse complement strand
CACACCGCGAACCGCTCAAGGCGCTCCAACTGGGCCGCCTCGTTCAGGTCGATCCCGGGGAACGGCGGACCCGCCATCCCCCGCGCGAACGCCTCCGCCACCTCGGCCCGCGACGGGAGCGGCGAGTAGAAGTGGCCCGGCGGGAAGAAGCGCGCCCACTCCGCCTGGTCCGCGCGCAGCCGGGCGAGCTCCTCCCGCAGGCGCCGGTTCTCGCGCGCCAGCCGGCGACGGAAGGGCAGCAGATCAAGCCACGAGTCGGGAGCGGAGCTCATCGGCCGGCGATGGTTCAGAGACCGCCGCGCAGCGCAACCCCGCACCCGCGGACCGCCCGCTGGACTGTCCAACCCCGCCGGGATGGCGCCGGCAACCCCGGCCTTTTCTCTGGCCCGTGCCGCCCACCCGCGCCATCACCACCGAAGCCCGATGTCCGCCCCGCTCCTCGAACTGCGCCGCCTGACGAAGTCCTTCGGCGGCGCGCGCGCGCTCCGGGGAGTCGACTTCGACCTGCGGGCCGGCGAGGTCCACGCCCTCCTCGGGGAGAACGGCGCCGGCAAGAGCACGCTCATCCGCATCATCACCGGCGCGCACCGGCCCGATGGCGGCACGGTCGCCGTGGACGGCCGCCCGGCCGGACCGCTCGACCCCCGTGCCGCCCACCGGCTTGGCATCGCCTGCATCTACCAGCAGCCGGCCCTCTTCCCCGACCTCTCGATCGCCGAGAACCTCGCCCTCCGCCTCGAGACCGGCGGACCGCTCCGCCGCGTCGACTGGCCGGCGCGGCACCGGCGCGCCACCGCCCTGCTCGAGCGCGTCGGCGCCCGCCTCGATCCCCGCCGCGAGGTCCGCGACCTCTCGATGCCCGAACAGCAGCTCGTCGAGATCGCCTGCGCCCTCGGCGCCGGCGCGCGGATTGTGATTATGGACGAGCCCACCGCCGCGCTCACCCAGGCCGAGCAGACGCGGCTCCACGGGGTAGTGCGCGAGCTCCGCGCCCAGGGCACGGGCGTGATCTACATCACCCACCGGCTGGAGGAGATCTTCGCCCTCGCGGACCGCGTCACGGTGCTGCGCGACGGTGAAAGCGTCGGCACCCGGCCCGCCGCCGGCCTCACGGAACCGGAGCTGATCCGCCTGATGGTGGGCCGCGAGGTCGCGCAACCCTATCCGCCGGCGGAATGCCCGCCCGGCGACGCCGTGCTGCGCCTGCGCGGGCTCGGCCGCCGCGACTCCGGCGTGCACGACGTCAGCCTGGACCTGCACGCGGGCGAGATCCTCGGCCTCGCCGGCCTGGTCGGCGCGGGCCGCACGGAGCTGGCCCGCATCCTGTTCGGGCTCACGCCGGCGGACGCCGGGACGATCGAGTTGCTGGGCCGGGCGGTGCACCCCCGGAGCCCCCGGGAGGCGGTCGCGCTGGGCCTCGCGTACGTCCCGGAGGACCGCCGGCGCCACGGCGTGATCCTCGACCTGCCGCTCGCCCACAATGCCTCCCTCGCGAGCCACCGGCGCCTGTTCCCGGGCGGCTGGCTGCGCCCCGCGGCCGAGCGACGGCTCACCGAGGACTTCATCCGGGACCTCGGCATCCGCGGCGGCGGACCCTTCACCCCCGCGGGCAGCCTTTCCGGCGGCAACCAGCAGAAGGTCGCGCTCGCCCGCTGGCTGGCCACCGGCCCGCGGGTCCTGATCCTCGACGAGCCCACCCAGGGCGTCGACATCGGCGCCAAGGCCGAGATCCACCGCCTCGTGCGGCGCCTCGCCGGCGAGGGCCTCGCGGTGCTGCTCATCTCCAGCGACCTGCCGGAGGTGATCGGGATGAGCGACCGGATCGGGGTGATGCGCGGGGGCACGCTCACGGCCGTGCTGCCGGGGGGCGCGACGCCCGACACCGTGATGGCCGCGGCGCTCGGCCGCGCGACGGAGGCCGCCCGATGAAGGCGTGGCCGCGGGAGCTTTCCGTGGGCCTTGCGCTCGCCGCCCTGCTGGGCGCGCTGGCGGTGTTCGCCCCCGGGTTTTTCGCCGGACCTCCGCTCCTCTCCCTTGCCGCCCGCGAGGCGCCGGTGCTGCTCGTGGCGTGCGGGGCCGCGATGGTCATCGTCTGCCGCCAGATCGACATCTCCAGCGGCTCGCAGTTCGCCGTGGTCAGCGTCGCCGCCGGGCTCCTCGCCGCCGAGGGCTGGCCGCCCGCCGCGGTCGCCGCCGCCGCCCTCGCGCTCGGGACCACGCTGGGGGCGCTCAACGGCCTCCTCGTCGCCGGCCTCGGCCTGCCCTCCATCGTGGTCACCCTCGCGACGATGGTCACGTGGCGCGAGGGGCTGCGGTGGTGGCGCCAGGGCGCGTTCGTCAACCTGCCCGACGGCCTGCAATGGCTGGGCCTAGGCCAGACCGCCGGCCAGTGGACCCTCATCGCCGCCGCGCTCGGCCTGCTCACGCTCCTCGCCCTCGCGTCCCGCCACCTCGCGGCCGGTCGCCACCTCTACGCGGTGGGCTCGGACGCCGAGGCGGCGCGGCTGGCGGGCATCCGCCCCGGGGCCGTGACCTTCGGCGCCTTCACGCTCGCGGGGGCCCTCACCGCGCTCGCGGCGCTGATGAACGTGATCCAGTCCCCGCAGGTGGACCCGAAGTCGGGGACCGGGCTCGAGCTCAAGGCGATCGCGGCCGTCGTCGTGGGCGGGGTGGCGATCGCCGGTGGCCGCGGCCGGCTGGCCGGGGTGCTGCTCGGCCTGCTCCTGCTGGCCACCGTGGCGCCCGCCCTCACGCACCTGCGGATCGAGGCCCACTGGGAAAAGGCCATCCAGGGCGCGATCATCCTCCTCGCCGTGGCCGCCGAAC
>VHCY01000318.1 GCA_016871595.1 Verrucomicrobiota bacterium | reverse complement strand
GGGCCCGCCTACTGGCAGAACCGGGCCGACCACGTGATCGAGGCCACCCTCGACGAGGCCACCCACCGCCTCACCGGCCAGGCCCGCATCACCTACCACAACGCCTCCCCCGACGCGCTCGACTACCTCTGGCTCCAGCTCGACCCGAACTTCTTCGCCCGCGGCGCCGCCGCCCGCGAGTTGCCCCGCACGCCCCCGGAAAGCGGCCGGATGTCCTACCGCACCCTGCAGGAGCTGCTCGTCGCCGAGACCTACCACAGCGACCTGCGCCTGCGCGACCTGCGCGACGGGGAGGGCCGGGCCCTCGCGCACGTCATCCACGGCACGATGCTGCGCGTCGACCTCCCCGCCCCGCTCGCACCGGGCGGCCGGTTCACCCTCGCCCTCGGCTGGGACTACCAGCTCAACCCCGCCACCGGCTCCGCCTCCCGCACCTGCTACGAGGTGTTCCCCGACGGCCACGCGCTCTACGCCGTCGCCCAGTGGTTCCCCCGCCTCGTGGCCTACACCGACTACGCCGGCTGGCAGCACCAGCAGTACCTCGGCGGCGGGGAATTCACCCTCGAGTTCGGCGACTACGACGTACGCCTCACCGTGCCCGCCGACCACGTCGTCACCGCCACCGGCGAGCTGCGCAACCCCGCCGCGGTCCTCTCGCCGGCGCAACGCGAGCGGCTGCGCGCCGCCGAGACCGCCCCGCGCCCCGTGTTCATTGTCACGCCCGAGGAGGCAGAGGCCGCCGCCCGGGGCCGCGCCGCCGGCACCCGCACCTGGCACTTCACCGCGCGCAACGTGCGCGACTTCGCCTTCGCCAGCTCCCGCCGCTTCGTCTGGGACGCCCAGGGCGCGCCCGGCCACCGCCACGAGGGCCGCCCCGTGCTCGCGATGTCCCTCTACCCGCGCGAGGCGATGCCCCTCTGGGACCGCTACTCGACCGCCGCCATCGTCCACACCCTCGACGTCTACGGGCGCCTCGCCTTCCCCTACCCCTACCCGGTCGCCATCTCCGTGAACGCCCCCGTCGGCGGCGGGATGGAGTACCCGATGATCTGCTTCAACCGCCCCCGCCCGGAGGCCGACGGCACCTACCCCAAGCGCACCAAGTACGCCCTGATCGGCGTCGTGATCCACGAGGTGGGCCACAACTGGTTCCCGATGATCGTCAACTCCGACGAGCGCCAGTGGACCTGGATGGACGAGGGCCTGAACTCGTTCCTCCAGCTGGTCGCGCAGGAGGAATGGGAGCAGGACTACCCCCAGCGCCGCGACGCCCGGCTGCTGCGCGACTACCTGCGCCGCCCGGGCCGCGTGCCGGTGATGACGCAGTCCGACTCCATCGCCGACCTCAGCAACAACGCCTACCACCAGCCCGCGGTGGCCCTGAACGTCCTCCGCGACGTCGTGCTCGGCCGCGAGCGCTTCGACCACGCGTTCCGCACCTTCAGCCGGCGCTGGCAGTTCAAGCGCCCCACCCCGGCCGACTTCTTCCGCACGATGGAGGACGCGAGCGGCACCGACCTCGACTGGTTCTGGCGCGGCTGGTTCTACAGCACCGACCACGTGGACCTCGCGATCGAGCAGGTGCGCTGGCTGCAGCTCGACAGCCGCGACCCGGCGGTCGAAAAGCCGCGGGCGGAGGCGGAGCGCCGCGCGCGCCCCGTCACCACCACGCGCGCGCTCAACGCGAGCCTGCCGAAGCGCGTCGACCGCCACCCGGAGCTGCGGGACTTCTACGACGGCCACGACGACGCCACCGTGCTGCCCAGCGAGCGCGCGAGGCACGAGGCGCTGGTGAAGGAGCTCGCGGCGGAGAAGATCGACCCGGCGCTGCTCCACACCCCGCGCAACTTCTACCTGCTGGAGTTCACCAACCGCGGCGGGATCGTGATGCCGCTGCCGCTGCGCCTGGAGTACACGGACGGCACGGTCGAGGAGCGCCTGCTCGGCGCGGAGATCTGGCGCCACGACACCACCCGCTGCAGCAAGCTGATCCTCACGACCAAGGAGCTGCGCGCCGTGACCCTCGACCCCCGGGACGAGCTGGCGGACGGCGACCTGGAGAACAACTTCTGGCCGCGCCGGCTGGTGCGGACGCCCTTCCAGCTCTTCAAGGAGGACGCGGAGAAGAACCCGATGCGCGAGCTCCGGGCCCCCGCCGCCCCGCCCGCCGCGCCGTGATCCCCTGGCTGCGCGCGACGTTGCTCGCGGGGTTCCTGGCGGCGGCCCCGCCGCTCTCCGCCCACGCGATCCACACCTCCGTGGCGGAGGCCGACTACAACGCGGCCACCCGCCGGCTGGAGGTCTCCCTGCGCGTCTTCATCGACGATTTCGAGGCCGCCCTCAGCGTCCACGCGCGCCGCCGCCTCGCCCTCGCCACCACGCCGCCGGCCGAGTTCGACGCGGCCACCCGGGAGTACCTCGCGGCGACCTTCACCGTGCGCACCCCGGACGGCCAGCTCGCCCCGCTGGCCTGGGTCGGGCGCGAGGTCCGCGACGCCGAGAACGAGCTCTGGTTCCACTTCGAGGTCCCGCTCCCCGGCGGGATCGAGGGCTGCCGCGTGCACCACCGGGCCCTCGGCGAGCAGTTCCCGACCCAGATCAACTCCGTGCGCGTGCGCGACGGCGAGCGGCGCGTGACGTTGGTTTTCCTCGCCCGCCAGACCGAAAAGACCGTGCGCTTCCGCCCTTAGCCGGGACGATTCAATTGGCGGCGGAGCAGCGGGGTGAGATGGCGAGCGCATTTCAGCGGCGAAGGACCGAGGAATACCCGGAGGGTATGGCGACGGGAGAGAGCCACTGAAAGGTGCCGTCAGGTCACCTCGGGGCGACCCGATCAACTGAATCGTCCCGGCTTAGGGCTCACGGCGGGGCAAT
>VHCY01000317.1 GCA_016871595.1 Verrucomicrobiota bacterium | reverse complement strand
GTGCGGTCCGCTGGGAGGACAAGGGTTCGATCGGCTTCTACGGCAAGGCGCCGTCACAGCTGCCGGGCAACTTCCGCGGCGTGGTGCTGGAGCTCGATCCCGCCAAGCCCATCTGGGACACCTCGCGGTTCTACTATGACGTCTCGTTCGGCTACCGGATGCGGTTCCTGTCGGACAAGATCCGCGCGAACGTGCAGTTGAACATCCGCGATGTGTTCGAGAACGGCCGGCTCCAGCCGGTGGCGGCGAACCCGGATGGCTCGATCTACGCCTGGCGCATCGTCGATCCCCGGAAGTTCATCTTCACGGTGGGCTTCGACCTCTGAGGTCCGGAGTCCCCGCCCTTCCCGGCGCGCCCCTCGTGGGCGCGCCTTTTTTTGCGCCGTTCGCCCGGGTTTCCCGCCCGGGTCCTGCCTTCGGCGTGCCTCCAGTGATCCTCCAATGATCCTCCAGTCCTCCCGTAGTCGAAATCACGGCTCGAACCGCCGCGGCTCGTTGTAGCCGGGGCGCGCCGCCCCGGTCTGAGGGACTTTCCCGACCGCCGGCTTCGGCTCGATGTAGCCGGGGCATTTTGCCCCGGTCAGCGGGAACGAAATGCCTTCTGCGTTCCGGCCTTCAGGCGCGCGGGCTGTTCCGCGCTCCGCGGCTGGGGGTTCGGGACGCACGACCGGGGCAAGATGCCCCAGCTACACCAGCCGGGTGCATCAGAATCCGATCTGAGGGCCATTCCCGACCGCCGGCCGCGGCTCGTTGTAGCTGGGGCGCGTCGCCCCGGAGATTACGGGTAGCAGGCCCCGGGGTCAGGCCTGAAGCCAGCTTTCAGACGGGACCAAGGCCCGGGTGCCGGAATCCCGGCCAGTGATTCACCACCGGACCCCGGGCCGCTTGCGCCTGGGGAACCCCGATTTACGGGTCGCGGAAGGCTGGGTTTCCGCGGCCGCTCCCGGTTTGACTCCGGTGTCAGTCAATCTTGTCTGACAGCAATGAAAACCACCATCCGGGCCTTCCAGCGTGACTTTCCCCGGATGCGTCGGCTGGCGGCGGCCGGCACGGTGATCGTGGTGGAGTGCGACGGGCAGGCCTTCGAGTTCCGCCGGCGGCGCGCCGGCACCGGCGTGTTGGGCTGCCTCGCCGGCCGGGCCAAGCTCGGGAAACTGCGCGAGGGCCCGGCCATCCCGCCGGAGGAATGGGGCGAGCTGACCCGATGAAGTTCCTGCTCGATACCCACGCGGTGTTGTGGATCGCCGAGTCGTCCTCCCGGCTTTCCCCGAGGGTCCGCGCACTGGCGGCCAAAGGTGCCGCCGACGATTTCGCCGTGGCGGCGATCAGCCTGCTGGAGATCGCCCGCAAGGCGCGGAGCGGGGAGATCGACCTGGCCCCCAATCCGGCCGCGTGGCTCGAGGATCTGGGTCACCGGTTCCGGATATTGCCGCTCACGCCCCGGATCGCGTGGCGGGCGGTGGATTTGGATTGGTCGCACCGGGATCCGGCGGATCGGCTCATCTGTGCCACCGCGCTGGAGCACGAGGTCCCCCTGGTCACCCACGATCTGGAAATCACCCGCTGGGGCGGCGTGCCGGTGGTGTGGTGAGGCTCCCGGGCGCGGGGCGGTGGATGCCGCGGCTCGATGTAGCTGGGGCGCGCCGCCCCGGGCGAAGCGGGAGCGAAATGCCTTTCGCCTTCCGGCCATTACGCGCAGTGGCCCGTCCTCGCTTCGCGGCTGGTGGTTCGGGACGCACGACCGGGCCTGCCCGCCGTAGCCTTGGCGAAGCCGGGGCGACGCGCCCCAGCTACACCAGACGGGTTCCGATCGGTGATAGAATGGGGCCTCTGGAACCGAACGTGGATCGAAGGAGAATCGAAGAAGAAGGCCAGGAAGAGGCGCGGGGCGGTGGATGCTTCGGCTCGATGTAGCTGGGGCGCGCCGCCCCGGTCTGAGTGGCCATCCCGACCGCCGGCTTCGGTTCGATGTAGCAGGGGCATTCTGCCCCGGTCAGCGGGAACGAAGTGCCTTTCGCCTTCCGGCCTTTAGGCGCAGCGGCCCCGTCCGCGCTTCGCGGCTGGTGGGTCGGGACGCACGACCGGGGCGACGCGCCCCAGCTACACCAGACGGGTCGTGCCGTGCGGGCATCAGGAAGGGATCCGGGGCCTGCCCGCCGAAGCCTTGGCGAAGGCGGGCATCCGGAAGTGGTCAGGGCGAAACTTGCCCCGGTTCGATTCGCCGGCCCCGTCCCGCACCCCGGTGTGGCCGCCGATTCGGTTGCACGTTTCAGCCTGACCCCTTTTCACCCCCTTTTCACCGAGCCGCCCATCAGGACCAGCTTTGGGCCAATTGGGATCGCGTCCAGAGCCGGCAACCGTTTCACCCGATTGCGCCGCTGAAGTCAGGCCCCGCTGGTTTGCCTTGGCTTGGCGCGGCCCGGCGGGTTCGCTCGCGGCGATGTCTTCCCCAGCAACCCCGTCCCGCCGCACGTTCCTCGCCTCCGGCGCCGCCACGCTCGCCCTCGCCAGCACCCCCCGCCTCGCCGCCGGCACGCCCCCGGAACGGGACCCCGCCACCGTCGAACTGGTCCGCGGGCTCGTCGCGGCCAACGACGACCGCATCGCCGGCCTCCTCGCCCGCCAGGAACGCCGCCCCGGCCACCGCTGGCTCGGCGGGATGCTCAACGAGTACGGCCTCCACACCCCCCACGGCGCCCAAGGCCTGATCATCCCCCTCGTCGCCGCCGCCTGCGCCCCCGGCGGCCGTTACTTCGGCTCCACCGAACTGGTCGAACCCCTCCGCCTCGCCATCCGCGCCCTCCTCTCGGCCCAATACGAGGACGGCACGGTCGATCTCTACGCGACCAACTTCCGCTCCCCGCCCGATACCGCC
>VHCY01000316.1 GCA_016871595.1 Verrucomicrobiota bacterium | reverse complement strand
CGCTGCTCGGCCCCTCCGGCTGCGGGAAGACCACGCTCCTCCGGATGATCGCCGGCTTCGAGGCGCCCACGGCCGGGCGGATCCTGCTCGGCGGGGAGGATATCACCGGTGTCCCGCCGCATCGCCGGCCGGTGAACCAGGTTTTCCAAGGCTACGCCCTGTTCCCGCATCTTTCCGTGCGCGGCAACGTCGCCTTCGGCTTGCGGATGCGCGGCGTGTCCCCCGCGGAACTCGGCCGCCGGGTGGACGAGGCCCTCGCGCTCGTCTCGCTCGAGGGGCTCGGGGAACGGTTCCCGCACGAGCTCTCCGGGGGCCAGCGCCAGCGCGTCGCGGTCGCCCGCGCGGTGGTCTGCCGGCCGCAGGTCCTGCTGCTCGACGAGCCCTTCTCCGCGCTCGACGCGAAGCTGCGGCAGGCGATGCGCGCCGAGCTCCAGGCCCTCCAGCGCCGCCTCGGGATGACCTTCGTCCTCGTGACCCACGACCAGGACGAGGCCCTCGCGCTCAGCGACCGGATCGCGGTGGTCAATGCGGGCGCGCTCGAGCAGGTCGGGCCGCCCCGCGAGATCTACCACCGGCCGGCGACGGCCTTCGTGGCCGACTTCGTCGGGCACGCCAACCTCCTCCCGGCCGAGCGCATCGGCGGGTCGGCGGGGAGGGTCGCGGTACGGCTGGCCGGAGGACTCGAAATCGACGTCCACGCGGAGCGTTGGCCCGCGGGCCGGGGGGCCACCCGCGCGGTCGTCCGGCCGGAGCAGGTGGTGCTCCGCCCGTGGCGTGGCGACGGGCGGCCCGCGGCCCGGGCCCGGGTCACCGCGGTCGAATTCCGCGGGGACCGCGAGCACCTGCAGGTCGCGCTCCAGGACGGCGGCGGTCTGACGCTGACCGCCGTGCATCCGGGCGGGGACGGGGATCGGGCCGATTTTGCGGTCGGCGCGGAATTGGCGATCGGGATCCCCGCCGACCACCTCTGGTTTCTGCCCGGGGGGTGAGTCCCACCGCGCGCCTTATGCCAACGCCTTCGGAATCCCCGCGGTGAGGACCTCGGGGCCCCCGGCGCGAACGAGCACGTCATCCTCGATGCGAACTCCGCCGATCGTAAGGTGCGCGTCGACGAGGCCCCAGTTCACGGTGTCGCGGTGGCGTTCGCGCCGCGCCGGGTCCTGCAGCAGCGCGGGGATGAAGTAGAGGCCCGGCTCGACCGTCACCACGAAGCCGTCGGCAAGGGGCAGATCCATCCGCAGGGAGCGCAGGCTCGGCCGCGGATCGCGCGTCCGGCCGCGCGCCAGCCCGCTCGCGTCGCGCACCCCGAGCCCGACCAGATGCCCGAGACCGTGGGGGAAGAAGAGCGCGTGGACCTCCTGCTCGACCAGAGACTCCGGCTGTCCGCGGAGAATGCCCATCCCGACGAGCCCGGCGGTTAGGTCGATCGCGGCGGCGAGATGGACCTGTTTCCATTCCGCGCCCGGCAAGCACCGGGCGATGGCCCGTTCCTGGGCCTGCCGCACCGCGTCGTGCAGGTCCCGCTGGAAGCCGGTGGGCTTGCCCGCGACGTAAGTGCGGGTGACGTCCGCCACGTAGCGGCGCACCTCGGCGCCCGCGTCCACGAGCACGAAGTCCCCGGGGGCCACGGCGCGTTCGGAGGGCTCGAAGTGAAGGACGGCCGCGTTCGGGCCGGCGCCGACGATCGTGCCGTAGCCCGTCCGGTCCGCGCCCGCGTGCTGGAAGGCGGCCTCGAGCTCGATCTGCAGCCCGCGCTCGGTGACGCCCGGGCGGATGAGGTCCGGCAGCCGCGCGTAACCGGCGAGGGTGGCGTGGACGGCCCGCCCCATCAGCTCAAGTTCGTGGGCGTCCTTTGGCCGGCGCACCTCGGCGCAGGCCAGCCGGGCCGCGTCGCTCGCGGCGCGGTCGGCGTTGACGCCCGCGACCGGGGCGCCGAGTGCGGCGACCCTGCGCCCGGCGCGCGCGTCCAGCCACGCCGTGAAGCCGGCGATGTCCTCGCCCTCCCGCGGGCGGGCCCCGCACCAGACCCGCTCCGCCTCGGTCACGGGCGGCACGAAGCTGCGCCAGCCGGCCGCACCCTCGCGCGGGTCGTACGCGATCACGCCGCCGGCGCACTCGCCGCCCGCGCTGAACACATACTCGGCGTGCGCGCGGTAGGGGTAGGTCTGGTCGCTGCCTTCAGGCAGCGGGACCGGTTCCCCGGCGCCGATCACGAGCAGGGCGTCGGTGGGGGAGAGGGCGGCGGCCAGCCGTTCGCGCCGGGCCAAGAGGTACGCGGGGGTCATCGCGCGAGCTTGCGTCCCGCCTGGTCGAGGGCAAGCGGGCGCCGGCACTTGCGGCTCGACTGGCGGCCCGGCCCAGCCTGACTGGAAGCCCGATGCCCCTTCCCCGCCTCGCCGTCCTCCTCGCCCTCGCGGTGAGCGCGGTGGCCGCCCCCGGCCCCGCGCGCCCCAACGTCTTGCTGCTGCTGGCCGACGACCTGCGGCCCGAGCTGGCCGGCTACGGTTCCCCCGCGCTGACCCCGAACCTCGAGCGGCTGGCACGGCGCGGGGTCCGCTTCGAGCGCGCCTACTGCCAGCAGGCGGTCTGCAACCCTTCCCGCTCGTCCTTCCTCACCGGCCTCCGGCCCGACACGCTCGGGCTGTGGAACAACGGCACCCACTTCCGCGAGCTGCGGCCCGACGTGACCACGCTGCCGCAGCATTTCCGCAACCACGGGTACGTCACGCGCAACGTCGGGAAGATCTTCCACAACTGGCACACGCGCGAGAAGGGGGACGCGCGCTCGTGGAGCGCCCCGGAGTTCCTGCATTACGCCACCCACGGCGCGGACGCCCCGCAGGTCGAGGGCCCGCTGCCGCCGAACCTCGCCTCGGGCGGCGGCCGCCAGTACACGGACGTCC
>VHCY01000315.1 GCA_016871595.1 Verrucomicrobiota bacterium | reverse complement strand
GACGTCGCGCGCTCCGCCGTCGTCGGCCGCTACCGCAATTTTCCCGGCTACCACATCAACACCGCGCGCACCACGATCTACGAGCGCGCCGACTACCCGCTGCGCGACCACAAGACGCTCAGCGTGAATTCATTTCACTACAACCACATCTGGCCGCACATGAGCATCCTCCTCGACTTCCTCGTGACGGATGCCTTCGCGCGGTCCGGCGGCAAAATCGATTTTCCCGCGCACTTCATCGAGGGCTACGCCTATCTGCAGAGCAAATTCTACGGGGACCGCCCCGGAAAGTTCTTCGACCGCGACGATGCCGTGCTTTGGCTACCCCGCCGGTTGATCAAAAGCAGTTCCGTCGAGATCAACACCCTCGTCGCCCGTGGCCGCGACCGCGTCTACCTCGCCTTCACCAACCAATCGCCCGAGCCGGTGTCCGCGGAGATCACGCTCAGCGCCACGACTCTCCCGCAAGTCGCCGGCCAAACCTACCGCACGCGGGTCTTCCGCGACGGCTCCGCCACGGCGCTGCGCGACGGCCGACTCACCGTCACCATCCCGCCGATGGGGCTCACCGCCGTCGAGGTCGAGGGCCTCGTTGTGACGCCAAAGTTCCAAGACCGCCTCGTGGGTGCCCGCGCCACCGATGCCTGGCGCCGCGACCACGTCGAGCTGCCGTTCGGCGGCACGCGCGCTATGATCCTGAATTTCGGACCCGCTGCGACCACCGCCTACATTTACCTCCAAGCCGACGATTCGAAATTCAAAGAGGTCCGCGCTCAGCTATGCCGTGGGCGATCGAAAGGCCACGCTGACCGATACGAGCTACCCTTTTGAATTCACCGTCCCGCTCCCGGTCGGCGCCGCGAGCTTTGATTTCGAGGTGCTGGGCGTGACGCCTTCCGGTGAAAAGCAATCCTCCGGGGCCGCCGTGCTGCAGCGTTGAGATCCGCACCCTCCCGACCCATGAACCATCTCGTTACCTCGGCTGATTTTCCCGCCATCGAGGCGATGACACGTCGCGCTTCCTGGCGCGACCAACGCGAGTAGCTATGCCCCGCATCCGAAATCTTCGCTGGTGGGTCGTCTCGCTGATCTTTTTTGCCTCCGTTCTCAACTATGTGGACCGGCAGGCACTTTCGATCCTGGCGCCCACCGTCCAGCAAGAGCTCGGTCTCTCCAACGAGGACTACGCCGCGGTTCTCAACGCCTTCCTGGTCGCCTACACCGTGGCGCTCATCCTCTCCGGGAAGATCGTCGACCGCTTCGGGGTCCGGATCAGTCTGGCCCTGTTCGTCGGCTGGTGGTCCATCGCGAATATCCTCACCGGTTTTGCCCGTTCGGCCGGTTCTCTCGGGGTCTGCCGTTTCCTGCTCGGTCTCGGCGAGGCGGGCAACTGGACCGCCGCGCCCAAGGCCGTCTCCGAATGGTTTCCCGCCCGTGAACGCGGGCTCGCCATCGGGATCTACACGCTCGGCGCCACGATCGGCGCCACGCTCGCGCCCATTCTCATCGTCGGCCTCGCTTCGTGGCACAGTTGGCAGGCCGCCTTCATCGTGACCGGTTCCGCCGGCCTCGTCTGGCTCATCCCGTGGCTCTGGCTCTACCGCCGTCCCGCCGAGCACCCCCGCCTTTCCTCCGAGGAGCGCACGCTGATCGAGTCCGGGCAGGCCGCCGACGTCGCCGCTCATCCCGCCGCGGTGCCCGACTGGGGGAAATGGTACCGCGTCCTCCTGCGCCGCGAGGTGCTGCTGCTGATCTTCGCCCGGATGTTGACCGATCCGGTCTGGTATTTTTTCCAGTTCTGGTTCGCCAAGTATCTCTACGATTCGCGCGGCCTCGATCAGAATTCCCTCAGCGTGACGTGGGTCGTTTACCTCGCCGCCGACGTCGGGGTGCTCGCGGGCGGCTGGCTGTCCGGCCGGTTGATCCAGCGCGGCACCGGGCCCGTGCGCAGCCGCCTGTGGATTATGCTGGCCTGCGCCGCCCTCGTGCCGCTCGGCGCGGCGATCCCGCACGTGGACGCACTTTGGCTCGTCCTCGCTTTCGGCATGGTCGCCGTGCTGGCGCACCTCGCTTGGCTGATCAACCTCAGCGCGCTCGTGGTCGATCTGGTGCCGCGCGGCTCGCTGGCCTTTGCCTTCGGAGTGATCGCCGCCGGTAGTTCCCTCGGCGGCCTGGTGATGAACAAAGCCGTCGGGTCCCTCGTGACCAATACGTCCTACGACCCCGCGTTCGGCTTTATGCTGGTCCTGCACCCGCTCGCCTGGCTCCTCGCCTGGCAACTCCGCCCTCGCACCCCCAAGGCGTAAGCTGTCCCTCTCGGTTCTCCTTCCTCCGATGCTCGTCCATCCTCCTGTCGTATCTCGCGCGCTCACCCAGACAAATCTCACCGCCGACCTCGTGGTCGTCGGAGGTGGTCTCGCCGGCGCCTGCGGTGCGATCACCGCCGCCCGGGCCGGCCTCAAGGTCATCCTCGTGCAGGACCGTCCCGTGCTGGGCGGAAACGCCTCGAGCGAGGTGCGCCTGTGGATCCTCGGCGCGACTTCCCACCTCGGGAACAACAACCGCTGGGCCCGCGAGGGCGGCGTGATCGACGAGATCCTGGTCGAGAACCTGTTTCGCAACCCGGAGGGCAACCCGCTGTTCGTCGATGCCCTCCTGCTCGAGAAGGTGATCGCCGAGCCCAATGTCACGCTGCTGCTCAACACCGCCGTACACGAGGTGACGAAGCGCGATGCCGACACGATCGCGAGCGTGCGCGCGTTCTGCTCCCAGAACTCCACCCGCTACGAGCTGCATGCGCCACTCTTCTGTGATGCCTCGGGTGACGGCATCGTCGGCTTCCTCGCCGGCGCGGCCTTCCGCGTCGGCGCGGAGTCGCGCGCGGAGTTCGGCGAAGGTTTCGCGCCG
>VHCY01000314.1 GCA_016871595.1 Verrucomicrobiota bacterium | reverse complement strand
TCTGCGTCGGCCACGCGTATTCCTGCCCCGTGCGCTGGGGCGGCGAGGTCGAGGTCTTCGGCCGCGTCGTGCAGCCCGGCCAGCTCATCCACGCCGACAAGCACGGCTTCCTCGCGGTGCCCTTCGGCGACGAAAAACACCTCCTCGGCGCCGCGCGCTTCATGGACAGCAACGAATGTCAGACGCTCATCCCCGCCGCTCGCGGCGCCGCCGGCAAATCCCTCGCGCGAATCCGCGCCGACATCGACGCCGCCGCTGCGCAGTTTGGAAAAAACGTGAAGAAAAAATTCGCCCGACGCGGCGAATGGTGAGTCGTAACGGCCGAGGTGACGAGGTTTACCCGCTTCTCGCGTCGCCGCAGGCGACCACGCCGACTTCCGCGCCGCCGGCCCCGCGCGTGGCAAAGGATCGGCCGCTGCCGGTTCAAATATTCTCCGCTTCCGTCCGGCGCGCCAGTGGCCCGCCCCAAGTGGTCGCAGGAACACACCACGAGAACCGCTATTGCCGGATTGGTCCCGTCGGTGCTCACTGTGCCTCCGGACGACCGGCCTCGTACCCCCCGGAGCCCGATCAACCCCCACCGCATGAAAAACCATCTGCTCCGCCTCGCCTTCGTTTGCGGCGCCTGCGGCCTCGCCGCCCACGCGTTCGCCCAGACTTTCCCCGCCGCCCGATCCGCGGCCAAGGACGATCCCGTCCAGCTCTCCGTCTTCGAGGTCAACACGTCCAAGGACATCGGCTACCAGTCGTCCAACGCCGCCGAGGTCACACGCATGAACACGCCCATCGAAAACATCCCGATGAACGTCACCGTGTTCAACCAGCAGTTCATCGAGGACCTCGTCGCTACGAGCTCCGACCAGTTGCTCGCCTACGACGCCTCCTCCGTGAAGACCACGGAGAACGACGGCTTCCTTGCGCGCGGCTCCCCCAGCGTCGGCTCGAATTTCCTCAACGGTTTCGCCCAGACCTCCGGCTTCGGCTCGCAGCCGCTCGCCAATATCGAGCGCGTCGAGGTCATCCGCGGCCCCGCCGCCGTGCTCTACGGCTCCGGCGGCTACGGCGGCACCTACAACCGCATCACCAAGCAACCGCGCGAAAAGGCCTTCACCGCGGGTCGCCTCATCATGAGCGACGACCACTCGTTCCGCACCGAACTGGACGTCAACGTCGGCGCCCTGCCGGTCTTCGGCGGCAAGGCCCTGCAGTTTCGCGTCAATGGCATCCTCGACCGCGGCCAGTCGTGGTTCGGCCAGCGCCGCAAGGAGGACGGCATCGCGCCCACGCTCCTGTGGAACGTCGGCCCGCGCACCAAGGTGATCGTCGAGTATTTCTTCAACTGGCGCGAGAGCCAGGCGAGCTGGGAGACACCCGTGCGCGCCGGCGATCCCAAGGGACTCGTCACCGGCGACGGCGTCTATCGCGTCATGCCGCGCCGCGTCGCGTGGATGATCCCCGACGACTATCGCCGCAACACCCGGCGCGTTGGCTCGAGCGATGTGCGCCACGCCTTCGCCGACAGCCTGCAGTTCCGCTCGCAGTTCCAATACGAAAGCAAGGATCAGAACAACCGCGAGACCCAGGCCCTCTCCGACGGCCTCACCATCCTCCGCGACACCGCGCTCATGCCGCGCCTGTTGCGCTACCAGCCGCGCAAGACCGAAAACTATCGCGCCCGCAACGAACTTATCTGGACCGGCGCCACCGGCCCGATCCAGCACCGCCTGCTCCTCGGCCACGGCTGGCTCCAGCAATACGACTGGAACTACAACTACCGCACGTCGCGTAACAACGGCGGCATCACCGCCGCCAACCTCGCCACGGCCGGCGCGCTCACGGACGCTCAGTCGGGATCGTTGTTCAACTCATTTCCCAACGTCACTTACGCCCAGTTGCTCGCGACCCCGCAGCTCGCCGGTTATCACCCGAGCCTCTTGCTGCCGATCAACCTCTTCGATCGCGGCGTCGAGAAGCTGCTCGCTGGCACCGCCCCGCTCCCGCCGCTTTACTACAACACCGGCGCCTTCACTTACCTCAGCAACACCGACCTCTACGCCAACGATGTCTTCTCCCTGCTTGGCGAGCGCGTGTTCGTGATGGCCGGCGCGCGCCGCACCCAGGTCGCCCGCAAGACGATCAATTTCCTCACCGGCGCGTTCCCCAATCAAGTTCCCAATCCTAACCCGCCCACCGTCTATCGCACGCCCTCCGCCACCACGAGCAGCTTCGGCGCGGTTTGGCACCTCACAGCCGAGAAGACGTTTTCCCTCTATGCCAACCTCAACTCGTCGTTCAGCCCGCAGTTCAATCTCCAGCCCGACGGCAGTCCGCTCGACGAGGAGACCGGCAAGCAGAAGGAAGTCGGTCTGCGCTTCAGCCTGCTGCGCGGCCGGCTCACCGGCCTCGTAACCTACTTCGACATCTTGCAGGACAACGTCACGCGCGCCGATCCCGCGCCCGGCCGCACCGGCTTTTTCATTCAGGAGAGCGGCCAGCGCTCCACCGGCTGGGAGCTCAGCCTCAACGGCCGCGTCACCGACCAGTGGCTCATGACCGCCGGTTTCTCCGACACCGATGCGCGCAACGACATCACCCGCGTCGGCAAAGATCTCTCGCCGCGGTTCCGCTTTACGGCGTTCAACCGCTACAACTTCAGCCGCGGCCCGCTGAAGAATCTCAGCCTCAGCCTCGGCACGATCTACACCGGCACGCGCGACCTCACCAACGCCACCGCGCGCGGCGAACCAAACTGGGGCCCGCTTCCCTCGTGGTGGCGCGTCGACGCCATCATCGGCTATAAGCTCCGCCCGGCGGACAGCCGCTACTCCTACGACTTCGGCTTCAAGGTGAACAACGTCTTCGACAACACCGACATTTACTACGTCGGCCAATGGTATCGCTACACGCTCGACCCGGGCCGCGACTGGCAGGCGGTCACCAGC
>VHCY01000313.1 GCA_016871595.1 Verrucomicrobiota bacterium | reverse complement strand
CCATCGCGCGCAGTAAATGCATCCCCTGCCTCCGCTCGCTCCGCCTGCGCCACTGAGACCTGGATGCCCTCGCGCTCCAGCAGTCCGCGTTCCCGCAGGGACATCGCCGCCCACTCCTCCGCTGAGAGCCCCTCCGACGCATCCGCCACCGCTGAAAGCCGCGAGAGACAATCTTCAACGGGAATACTCTTGCCCGGTACGTGCTCCACTGTGTAAACGTGCTCGTCCAGCACCATCGCCCACCGGATGATTTTGCTGCTCGTCTCGTTGGAGTTGAGCCACTTGATATTCCGGTGGTCGGTGAGCAGCGTAACCGGGCAGCCCTGGACAAACTGCCGAAACTTCTGCAAAGCAAAGACAAGCCCAAAGCACTCCTGCTCGATGGTCTTCCAGCGGCTCTGCTGCAAATTGAACTTCTTGGAGCAGTAACAGATGATCTTCTTCACCTTAGCCCCGCTCTCGTCCTTGCCCCACTGCCACAGCGTGCCCCCTGTCCCCGTCTTCGACGTATCAGCCTGAATAAAGAACTGGCTGTTGTAATCGGGGTTAGAGAGGGTGCCCGCGCGCGCGATGGCCTCCTTTAACGCGCCAAACGCCTCCCGATGCTCCTTTCCCCACGACCACTGCTTCATGCCAGTGAGAGGTGCCGCCAGCACGCTAAAGCCGTCCACAAACGACCGCACGTAGCCCATAGCGCCCAGAGCTGCCTCCAGCGTCTTCACTGAAGTGGGTTCCGGCATGGCCGTGAGGGCGGCGCTCCTGGCCGGGTCAATCCGCACACCGTCGCGGTCCACAACGTGCCCCAGAACTCGAATGCTTGAGCCCCCCAGCACGGTCTTCTCCGCTGACAGTTTGATGTTGAACTTGCGGCACATCTCGAAGAATGCCCGCGTTTGATCGAGAAAGTCCTCGTACTTGTTTGGGCCACGCGAGCTCCAGAAGCAGTCGTCGATATAGTTGTAAATGCGCGACAACCTCGGGTCTGAGCGCAGACAAGCTCTGAACTCTCGCTGAGCGTGCGCGACGGCCGATTTCAACCCGAACGGCACTCGTCGCATCTCGTAGACGCCATCCTCCGTCTGAAATCCGGTGAGATAGCGACTTGCCTCGTCCAACTCGATCTGCCAATACATCGCCGACAAATCCGCGCTGCCGAAGATCTCCCCGCCCGCCAAATACTCGATGCACTCCCGCGTCTCAGGCAGGGGGTACTGCTCCTGAATGAGAATGCGGTTGATCTTGCGGTAGTCAATGCAGAAGCGCCAGCGCTTCTTCGCGGGAGGGGGCGCGTCCAAATTCCCGAGCGGTCCAAAAGAGGTCCCCGCGCCCGCTCCTACCGCCGCCAACCCAGCCCGGGACCCAGCCAGCGACCCCGCGGCCCCCTTCCGACTCAAAATTTCCTTTTTGGGAAGGCAGTCGTCAGTCGAAATTTTCCCCGAGCCACTGTGGGAAATTGTCACATTTTCGGGTAAAAGAGGAATCAGTGCCCGCCCGGAGTGCTGTGATGATGCCTGGCGCTGGCCGACGCTGCTGCTCGCCGCTGGTGGGGCCCCGGCGCCCGGGAGGGATGGAGGCTTCTCCGGCTTCGGCGCCAGATGGACGTTGCTAACCACCGTGTTCCCGTCGCCCCTCTGGCAAACTTGATACTTGAGCATCTTGTTCACCTGCGCCCGCATCTCCTCCTTCATCGGCGGGGTGAAGCGCTTTGCGTAGGGTCGAATGCTGTGCGGGTCCGCCCCTGGCACTAGCGGCAGCTTCATGGCTTTCATCTTGGACGGTTCGGAGATGTCTGGGGAGAAGATACCCGTCTCGTCGAAAGCCCCGAACTCGCGCTTGAGGGCTGCCAGCTGCTCCTGGAACTTGGCCGCCGCCGGATCCATGTCGCTGTCCGCCTCCACCACCAGGAGCGTCACCACTCGCCGCCGCCAGCTCCTGACGAAGTTCTGCGCCGCCGCCGCACTCCCGCCCGACCGCTTGCCGCCCCAGGGAGCCGGCCGAAGCGCCGTTGCTCGGACTTGCCCCACGCCAGGTATGCGGAACCGATTACCCTTGCTCGCGGCTTTTCTTTGCTCATGATGAAAAAGCAGGAAATGCACGCGGCGTTCGACGATGGCATCCAAGTTTGCTGCTGCTGCTGCAGCCGGCTGTCTCCGCTGGGCCGGCAGGTCCACGCCCGTCGCCGCCCGTCGCAGCCGCCACGCCAGCTGGTGCCACCGCCCCCGCGCCGCCTGCTGCTTTACAGCCTGCTGTTCCGCTCGCCCCGCCGCCTCACGTGCTCCAACAAGGTACTGCGCCAGCGTCATCCCCCGAGCCCGTGCCCGCTTCAGCTGTCGCCGCCGCTTCCCCGCGTCGTCCACCCGCCACACCACTGGTGCGTTGTCCGCCTCACGCTCCCGCCCGCCATAAAATTCGAGCCACCGCTCGTTTGCCTTCACGGCCTTTGCAGACAGCGGCGCCGCCTGCAGCTGGAGCGAGGTTTCCGACGCTTGCCGCCACTCCTTGCTCGCTCGCGCGCTGCCCTGCACTGCCGCCTCCCGCTGTGTCGCTGCCGCCCACACCGTCATCGCCAACGCGTCATCCAGCTCCGGCACCTCACTCCGGGACGCCTCCACTGCCAAAACGCTTGCCCGCTTCCCGCCCCGCGAGGTGCGCCCGTCCCCGCGTAGCTCCCGCAGCGCCTCCTTGAGCTCAATGTCCAGCTCCCATTCGCTGCGCGCCACATCCTCCCACTCACGCAGCCACCCCCACTCCTTCAGCGCAGGTCGCCCAATGAGCACGTCAAAGCCGGTGTCAAACACCAGGAAGGTCTCCCAGGATGTCGACACCTCGCCGCCCTTGCACCGCTTCACCGCGCACGCGATCGTTTCCGCTGCCGTGCCCGCCGAGATAGCACCCACGCCCGTCACTCGAAAAATCGCAGGTGCGCTTTCCACGCCGCGCCCGCGCAACG
>VHCY01000312.1 GCA_016871595.1 Verrucomicrobiota bacterium | reverse complement strand
CAGCCGTTCGCCTTCCACCTCGCGCTGCCGGTGGACGCGAGCGGCGAGCTGCCGGACGGCCGTCCCTTCCGGGACATCCGCGATTTCAAGCTCCTGGTGCGTCAGGACGAGGCGGCCCTCGCCCGCAACTTCGCCCGGCAACTGCTGCTGTTCGCCACCGGGGCACCCGCCCACTTCAGCGACCGGCCGGAAGTGGAGCGCATCCTCGCGGAAACGCGCGGGGACAGCCACGGCCTGCGTTCGCTCGTCCACGCGGTCGTGCAAAGCCGCCTCTTCCGCGAGAAGTGAGCGCCCCGGACCGCGCGCCCTAACCGCGGGCCTCAGCCCGGACCGGCGTAGGCGGCGAGCAGGGCGACGATTTGATCGAGCTCCTCGCGCGCGCTGGGGGCGCCCGCCTCCGGCACGTGCCGGTTGAGCAGGAGCGCGAAGGCGAGGCGCTCGCCGCCGGCGGTGCTCACGTAACCCGCGATCGCGTTCGCGTAGCGCAGGGTGCCCGTCTTGGCGCTCACGTTGCCCTCGGCGGCCGTGCCGCGCAGGCGCGTTCGCAGGGTGCCGTCCCGACCGGCAACCGGTAGGGACGCCTCAAAGTCCCGAGCCGCGGGATGGCGGGCCATCGCCGTGAGCAAGCCGACCGTGGCGCGGGCGGTGAGGAGGTTGTTCCGAGAGAGTCCCGAGCCCTCCTCAAAACGCACCTCCGCGGGATCGACGCCGGCCCGCCCGAGGAATTCCCGCAGCGCCTCGAGGGCGAGGGCCTCGCCCGTACGATGTGCGGGGGTTCCGGTGCCGCGCCGCGTTTCACCCAGATGCCCGAAGATCAGGTCCGTCTCCAGATTCTGGGACGGCTTCATAAAATCAGTCACCAACTCGCGCAGCGGCGGCGAGGTGAGCTCCCCGAGCTTGACCGCACCCGCGGGTACCGGGCTGGGATCCGGCCAGCGCGCGGCGCGGGCCCTGCCTGCCACCGCGATCCCCTCCCCCGATAGGGCGGACCGCAGCGCGGCCGCGTACCACTCGGCGGGGCGGGGCACGGTGACGTTCACCCACTCGGGCCGGCCACCGGCGGGCACCGAACCCCAGAGGTGCACCCGCGACTCCCCCAGGAGCCGGCGCACCACCACCTGCGCGGGCGTGTCCGCGGCTCCCGTGCGCAGGCGGGCGATCACCTCCAGTCCCGCGTCCGGTTGGCGCCACGCGAGCGAGACCTCCCCGCCGGGAGCCGGGGCCGGCGTAAGGCTCAACTCCGCGTAGTTCTGCTCTAGGCTCACCCCGGAAAGCTCGGCGCCGTACCAGTCGTTCAGGTCGTCTACCGTCCAACCCGAGCCCTGGGGGGGCTGGTGGAACCAGGTCGCGTCGGCGACCACATCCCCGGCGATGCGCCGCACGCCTGCGCGGCGCAGGACGTCCACAACCGGGGTGAAAATCGAGGCGAAGGGGCGGGTCGTACCCCGGACACGCCAGGTCGGATCGCCCCGGCCGGCGATGAACAGGTCGCCCGCCAAAGTCCCGTCGGCGGTCGGCGCCGCGCTGCCCAGCACCGGCGTGCGGATCCGGTACTCCGCACCGAGCACATCCAGCGCCAGCGCTCCGGCGAACAGCTTGCTGTTGGAGGCCGGGCTCATCAGCCGCCGGGGCTCGTGCTCGAACCAGACACGACCGGAAGCGAGGGAAACGACCTGCACGCCCCACAGTCCCCCGCGGAAGCGCTCGCCGCGCAGGCGCTGCTCGAGTCGTTCCTGCAGCTCGGCGAGCGTGGCGGGGGCGGCGGGAGCAACCGCCTCCGCCGCGCGCAGCGGGCCGCCGAAACCGAGGGTCAGGAGAAGGAGGACGCGGAGGAGTCGCGGGGTCACGCCCGGCAGGCTGGGAGGGATCCCTGCGGGCCGCAACGTGCTTCCCGCCCGTCCCGGGAAATTCCTCGCCTGACCCGCGCGGGCGCGGCTAGCTCCGAATACCCCATGAATTCCTACTTCAGCGTCGGCGACTGGGTGATCATCGTCGGCTACCTCGCCGCGATGGTCGCGTTGGGCGTCTGGTTCGGCAAGGACCAGCGCACGACCCGGGACTACTTCCTCGGCAGCCGCGACATCCCGTGGTGGGGCATTGGCGCCTCGATCATCGCGACCGAGACCAGCGCGCTGACCATCATCGGGGTCCCCGCGATCGCGTACGCGGGCAATCTCGGGTTCCTCCAGATGATCCTCGGGTACGTCATCGCCCGGGTGATCCTCGCTGTGGTGATGGTGCCCCACTACCTGCGCGGGGAGATCTTCTCCCCCTACCAACTGCTGGAGCAGCACCTCGGGCGCGGCCCACGTCGGCTGGCGGGCGCCCTCTTCCTATTCCTCGAGCCGCTCTCCGCCGGGGTCCGGGTTTATGTCGCCTGCATTCCGATCCGCCTGATGCTGGGGGATGACATCTGCAGCCTCGGCGGCCTCACGGACCCGATCCTCGGCGCCATTTTCCTCTTCGTGGTCCTGTCGGTCGTCTACACCTACATCGGCGGGATGAAGGCGGTCGTCTGGACGGATGCGGTGCAGATGGTGCTTTTTATCGTCGGCGGGGTTTTCGCCCTCGTGCACCTGGCGGGGATGATCGAGGGCGGGCTGGCCGGGGGCCTCGCTCAGGCCGCGGCGGCGGGCAAGACCGAGTGGCTCCGCACTGACTTCGCGCTGGGGGCGCCATTCAACCTCTGGATGGGCCTGATCGGCGGCACCTTTCTCGTGCTCTCCTCCCACGGCGCAGACCAGCTGATCGTGCAGCGGGTGCTCGCGTGCCGGAACGTGAAGGAGGGGCGGCGGGCGCTCGTGTTCAGCGCCGTCCTCATCTTCCCGCTCTTCCTCCTGTTCCTCCTCGTGGGGGTCCTGCTCTGGGTCTACTACCAGAGCCACCCGTTCCAGATCCCGCTCCCGGAGAGCCGGCCGGGGATCAAGTCCAACGACTTCATCTTCCCGATCTACATCGTGACCGA
>VHCY01000311.1 GCA_016871595.1 Verrucomicrobiota bacterium | reverse complement strand
GCGGCATCGCGTCGGGATTGAAGAAGGTCAGCCGCACCCGCTTGCCGGCCGGCACGGTGAGCTTCGTGACGTCGTAACGCATCGCCTCGACGACGGTGCCGATCCGGATCTCCACCAGGTCCGCGGTCTCGCGCACCACGCCCGACTTCACGGCGGGCGCCGGGGCGGGGGATTCCGTGGCGGCGACCGCGCCGTGGCCCGCGTGGGCGGAGGCCACGGCGGGCTTGGCCGCCGGCGGGTTGAGGAAGTGGTTCACGGTCGCGGCGGCGACGCGGGCGTGCGGCTCCGGCGAGGCGAGCAGTCGCGCGAGCAGTTCCGGGGCCGGCGCGTGGTGCTGCTGGTGCAGCCAGAGGGCCTCGAGCAGGGGCCGGGCGTGCTCGCGGCGCGCCGGGTCGAAGCGCGCCATCCAGCGCTGCGTCGCGGCGATCACGGCGCGCGAGTCGCGGCCGCTCAGCTCCACCCGCGTGCGGTGGCGGACGCCGTCGGTGGGGTGGAGCAGGTTCTCCAGCAACGCCTCGATCGGCTGGCCGGCGATCGCGACTGGCGCCTGCAGCGGCCGTCCGGCGGCGGTCACCCGGTAGATGCGGCCGTGGCGTTGGTCGCGCTGCGGGTCGCGCACGTTGTGCTGCATATGGCCGACGATGACGTTGTGCCAGTCCGCCACGTAGAGGGCCCCGTCCGCCCCGAAGATGGCGTCCGACGGCCGGAAGTTCTTGTCCCCGCTCATCAGCAGGCCGGCGGAGGTCTCCTCGACCTCGGTGCCGTCGGCCTGCGGCACGCGGACCTTGAGCGGCGCGCCGGCGGGCTCGCCCCAGACGGTGCCCGCGGCCGCGTCGCGCGCGAGGCGGTACTGCTTGATCCCGCGGAAGCCGATCACGTTGCAGATCAGGAAATCGCCCTGCATCGCGTCCGGGAAGTGGGTCGACGACACGATCTCGCAGGCGGTGACCGGGCGGACCTGGAACGCGCGGCCGCCGGTGCCGTCCGTCGCGTAGTGGTAGCCCCAGCCGTCGAAGGCGATGCCGTGCGGGTTGGGTGAATTGGTGGCGTGGAAGGCGACCCGGAACGTGCGCGGGTCGTAGCGGAACATCGCCGAGGCCTCCGAGCGCAGGGCCGGGCCCCACGGGTGCTCGTGGTGGTGCACCATAAAGATCCCGCTCTGCCAGTAGAGGCCGCCGTCCGGGCCGAGGATCAGGTTGTTCGCGCCGTGGTGCGTGTCCGCCGTGTCGAGGCCGTGCAGCACGATCTCGCGGACGTCCGCGACGTCGTCACCATTGGTGTCCTTGAGGAACAGCAGGTCGGGGCCGGAGGTCACGAGCACGCCGCCGTTCCAGAACTCGAAGCCGAGCGGGTTCTGCACGCGCGCGAACTCCGTGGTGCGGTCCGCCCGCCCGTCGCCGTCGTCGTCGTGGAAGATCAGGAGGGCGTCGCGCATCGGCTGGAGCGGTTGCCACATCGGGTAGGTGGGCCAGACGGCGGCCCAGAGGCGGCCGCGCGCGTCGACCTGCAGCTGCACGGGGTTGATCAGCCCGGGGAAACGGTCCTCCGCCGCGAACACGCTGGCCGCGAACCCGTCCGCGAGGGCGAGGTGCTTCAGGCCCTCCTCACCGCTCACGTACCGCGGGATGCCCTCCTTCATCGCGCTGGAGCTGGCGCTGCCGCCGCCGATGTTGGTCTTCACCGGGATGGGCGCGGGCACGTTGCGGTCGTCGACCGCCGCATCGCCGCCGGCCGCGCGGGCCCAGACGCGGGCGTCGCGGTTGGCGGTCATCACATCGAGCATCTTGAGCTCGTGCTGGAGCACGGTGGCGTTGGTCTGGCCATCGACGAACGCGAGGGTGGAGCGCCCGCCCCACACGTCGTTGCCGTCCCGCGCCCGGTAACGCGCGTGCCAGTGCTCGTCCTTCTCCACCACGGCTTCGCGGATTCGCGCGAGGTACGCGGGCGTCGGGGTGCGGTTGCTGCCGACCAGATTGCGGATCCAGCCGAGGAGCCCTTCCGGGCGCTGTTCGCCCAGCAGCGCGCGCGCGATGACCTCGGCGAGGAGGCGGTTGCCCTCGGCGGTGAGGTGCACGCCGTTGAGCGTGAGGGGCGTGCGGGCCTGGCGGAACAACTCAAGCGAGGGGGTGAACAGGTCCACGTACGCCACGCCGGCCTCGCGCGCGGCGGCCGCGGTCGCGTCGGCGTAGGCCTTCAGGCGCGCGTTGTGCTCCCGGCCGTCCGGCAGGAGCGGGTTGCGGGTGTCCTCGAAGGCCGTCGGGCTGAAGAGCACGATGCGCGGGAAGTCCCGGCCGTTGGCCCGGCTGCCGCGGGTCCGCGCCACGAACTCGAGCAGGTCCCGGCGGTGCGCGTCCGCCTGGTCCACGCCCGCGAACGACTCGTTGTAGCCGAAGAAGGCGAAGACGACGTCCGCCTGCACGTGGCGCAGGTAGTCCGTCATATGCAGCTGGCCCTTGCTGCGCGGGTAGAGGTTGGGGCGGTCGCCGCTGGTGCTCAGGTTGCGGAAACGCACCTGCTGGCCCACGAGGCGCGACTGCAGCAGGGTCTCCAGCCAGCCGTCGTGCTGCATCCGCTCGGGCAGCGCGTTGCCGAGGAGCGCAACGACCTCGCCCTGGCGAAAGCGGAAGGGCAGGGGATCCCGGTGCCCCGCGGGCACGGGGAACAGCTCCGGCTCGCGCGGCGGGGGCGGCGCGGCCTTGGCCGCCTTGGGCGCGGTCTTCGCCGCGGTCTTGGGGGCCGCCTTCGGGTCAGCCTTCGGCTCCGCCTTGGCCGGCGCCGCGGGGGTGGCGGCCTTCTTCGACGCGTCCTTCGGCGGGGCCGCTTTGGGGGCCGGGCCGGTGTCATTGTTCGCGGGGATCGGGCTGGTGAACCCCGCGTACTGCGCCGGCTTCACGCCGCGCGCGTGGCCGAGGTTGCGGTGGGTGTTGGGACGGAACGGCCCGACGAACCCGATCGCGAGGTCCGGGCGGAT
>VHCY01000310.1 GCA_016871595.1 Verrucomicrobiota bacterium | reverse complement strand
AGGCGTGGTCCATCCGCAGGCGACCCCAGTTGTGCTCAAACACAAGGGTGCCGGTCGGGTTCTTGCTGGTGAAGGAGTAGCGCTGCGGGTTGAGGCGCATCTGGGCCGCGCCCACCGCGACGCCGCCCGGCTGCAGCGTGGTGTTGTTCACCGGGAGGAACTCGATCCGCTTGGCGGTGTACCCCTCGCGGATGCCGCCGTTGGGGTTGGTCGGGGAATTCACCGTCAGGTTGGTCGCGAGCCACGGGTTCACCGCGGTGTAGGTGAAGAAGGGCTCGGAACCCGCGTTGTACAGGAAGCGCAGGGAGACGCGCGTGGACTCGGAGAGCTTGTAGTCGGCGCGGGCGCTGACCGCGGAGAGGAAGCGGTCGTTGAGGCCGCTCATCCGGGTGTAGTCGCGCAGCTGGGCCACCGGGTTGGCGGTGGACTCGTAAAGCAAAATGTCCCAGTCGTGCGGGTTCAGCACCTCTTGGAAGGAGGCGGTCACGGCGATACCGAGATTGCGGACGCCTTGGCCGACGCTGAAGACCTCGGTGTAGGCGGCGCTGAAGTCAGGGCGCAGGGGGCGCTCGGAGACGGCGAAGTTGCGCTTCGACCAGGACGGGAAGTAGCGGCCGCTGGCGGTGTAGGAGAAGCGGCGGCGCTCGGCCATCGCGAGGGGGGAGCGGGTCTTGAGGTTGAGCTGGCCACCGAGCGAGTCGGCGCGCTTGTCGGGCGTCTGGCCGGCGATGATCTCCACCTGCTCGTACATCGAGCCCGAGAAGGAGTGGAGGGTGGCGGTGCGGCCGTCGCCGCCGACGCCCGTCGACGAGAGGCCGTCGATGTTCAGGCGGGTGTAGCTCGCGGGCAGGCCGCCGATGCTCACGTTGTTGATCAGATTATCCTCGTCGGTGGTGAAGGTGATGCCGGGCAGGCGGGAGACGAGCTCGCCGACGTTCTGGGTCGGGAGGACGCCCCACTCGTCGAGCGCGGTCACGCTCTTCACGTTGAGGGCGTTGCGCTGCTCCGTGATCGCCAGCGCCTGGCCCTCGCGCACGGTGGCGACGGTGAAGCGGTCCATCACGATCGCCTGGGCGGGCTTCATCTCGACCTCGACGCGCGCGGTCTCGCCGCCGCGGACCGTGACGGTCACGCGCCGCTCCTCGAAGGCCGAGTAGGACACGACGACCTCAACCGCCCCGGGGCTGACCCCTTGCAGGAGGAAGAGGCCGGCGCTGTCGGTGAACTCGGTGCGGCCCTGGGCGGGAACGGAGACCGTCGCCCCCTGAAGCCCGTTGCGCGTGGCGGTGCTGACGACAGAGCCGGAAATCACCCCGGTGGCCTGGGCGTGCGCGGCGCCACCAGCCAGAAGGGTGAACAGGACGAGGCGGAGGACCGCCGGCAGGAACGCCCGCGAGGGCGGAGGAAGCGAGGTGCGTTTCATAGGGTCAGGTGCGAAAACCCGGCGGCGGGCCGGGCCGGACCTGACCCGCGACGCCACCGGAACCCCTTCCTTGGCGGGTGAGACCCCCGGAGTCGACGCGATTCTGGCGGCCGGACCCGCTCAGCGGATCCGCGAGAAGTCGGCCGGGCGGAGGTAGACGGAGGTCACTTTGGCGGTGAGCTTGCCATCCTTCTCGGACGCCGTGCGGGCCTTGATCCAGCTGGGGTCCTCGCGGAAGCCCTGCCACGCGGCGGCAGCGGCATCGCGGCTCAGGTAGGAGAGGAAATAGATGAGGGTGGTGCCCGCGCCCTGGGCCTCGTCGACCGGATGGAAGTAGCCGAGGTTGGTCATCCCCTGCCGCGCGAAGATAGCCCGGGTGTGGTCCCGGAAACGGGCGTCGAGGGCGGGGAGCTTGCCCGGGGCGGCCACGTAGGTGCGCAGCTCGAAGACGCGCTCGCCGCCCCCGTTACCCGCGTCCATCGGCGCGGTGAAGTCGGTGGCCGCGAGGAAAACGGACTCGATGCCGGCGACGAGCTTGCCCCCGGCCTCGGAGGCCTTGGCCACCGCGCGCCAGTCCGGATCGGCAAGGAAGCCCTGCCACGAGGCCTTCGCCGCCTCCCGGCTGCGGTGGCGGAGCAGGTAGATGAGCTTCTCGGCGCCACCGTCCTTGGCGTCGGCGGCCAGCCAGTAGCCGACATTGACCATCCCGTGGCGTTCGAACAGCCGGGTGGTGTGCTCGCGGAAGCGGGCGAGCAGCGCCTCGCCCTTGCCCGGCGCGGCGACATAGGTGCGGAGCTCGTACACGGTGCCGGGCGCCTCGGCGGGCGCGGCGGCGGAAACGGGGAGCAGCGCCAGGCAGGGCCACAGCGCGCTGAGACGGAGGAGACGGGGGAGGTTCATGGGGAGGGGGCGGAGGCTTGCGGCGGGGCCGGCGGAGTCAAACCCGGGAACGTGAGCGGACGCGGGGTGTGGAGGGCCGCGAGGAACTCGGGCCACGCCGTCGCCACCGGCGAGGTGGAGAGGAAACGCGCCGCGAGCTCCTTGCGCCCCCGCAGCCGGAGGCTCGCGTACACGTGAAGCTCAAATTGCAGTTCCAACTCGCGCCGCGCGGCGTCCAGCCCGAGCACGCCCAGGAGGAAAATCAGGGCCTCGATGGTGGAAAACCTTCCCCCCGCCTGCTGGGCGCGGAGCCAGTAGCGGCTCTCCCCGCGCATCGGCAGGCCCACCAAGCGGCCCCAGCCCGCAAGGTCGGGCAGCATCCCGGTGGCCTCGCTCCAGACGCCGTCCAGCAGGACCGCCTGCACCGCGGCCGGGTCGGCGTCCGCCGGTGGCGGATGGCCGTGCGGGTGCAGGATCCACAACTCGCGGCCGGGCCGCCGGATCTCCTCCGCCGCGAGCCGGCGCTCCCACCGCCAGAGGTGCAGGCGCGCGGCGGGCAGGGCCCGCTGGATCAGGTGACCGGTGCTGGTGGGCCGGAAATGCTCGCGGTGGTGCATCAGCACCTCGACCGCCAGCGGGACCTCGACCGGACGCGCGGCCGCGCAGACGC
>VHCY01000309.1 GCA_016871595.1 Verrucomicrobiota bacterium | reverse complement strand
CGACGCGGTGATCACCGCCACGGTCGACCTGCCCGGCTTCTGCTTTCCCGCCCAGTTCGCCGCACCCTGGATCGGCCCGACTGCGCTCACCCTCCTCTTCGCCGCCCTGCTGGCGGGCTACGCGACGGGCTGGCGCCGGCGTTTCGGCGGCTGGTGGCCACCCTTCGCGCTCGTGGCGGTCTTCCTCGCGCTGGGCCTCGAGGCGGAGGCCGCCGAGACCGCCTTGAGGGTTGAAGTCCCGGCCGCCGTGGACAGGTTGGGGCCTATGAAAAGCGCCTACGAACTCGCGATGGAGCGCCTCGCCAAGCACGAGCCCGCCCCCGGCCGGGCCCTCACGCCGGAACAGAAGGCCCGCTTGGCGGACATCGACCGGGTGTACCAGGGCCGGCTGGCCGAACGGGAAATCTTCCTCAAGCAGCAGCTGGACGCCGCCCTCGCCGCCTCGAACTTCGAGGAAATGCGCAAGATCCAGGAGCAACTGGCCAGCGAGAAGGCTCGCCTTGAGGAGGACCGCGAGGCCGAGAAGGACAAGGTGCGCCGGGAAGCCGAGGAAGGCTGACCCGACCGCGGGTCGCGCGCCCGATCCCGACTACCGTCCACCCGCCGGCGTCACTGGCGCCCCCGGCAAGGCCCCGCCTGCTTCGGGCGGGTTCTTGCGGAAGACGAAGCGGTTGAGCTTCACCCCCGTCGCCTGATCCATCGCCGGGAAGCGGGCCATATTGGCCGCACTCGCCGCGTCCAAACTCTCCTGGAACCGCGCCACCTTGGGCGGGGTGACCTGCTGCGTGGTGGCGATGTCCGCAGGACGATGATCGAGGGCGCTGCGCCGCGGCTCCGGCGCCTCCGGGCGGGTCGAAACCTTGTCCTGGACGTCCTTCGGCCGCGCCTCCTGCACGTCGATGGGCGAGCGCCGCCCGTCGAGCGGGGATTCCTTCCGCGGCACGACCTCCGTCCCGAAACGGCGCGTCTGCACCGAGGAGTTGCCCTCGTCCGCGGGCGTGCGGCGCGCGGGGGTCACGGTGCCGCCGGGGGCAAAGGTCTCGTTCCGCCGGGCCGCGTCGACCGGGCTCGTGGCGTCGGCCGCGGTCAGCCCGGTCGCGAGGACCAAGGCGAGCAGGGGGGCGAGACGCGGCTTCACGACCGGGAATGAAGGCCCGCGCCGCGCGGCGGGCAACGGCAAAGCCGACGCTTATTCGGGCTCGGCCGTGCCCTCGACCACCCAGTCCCGCGCCTCCGGCACCTGCGCGCAAAAGGCGCGCAGGGCGGCGCTGAGGTGCTCGGCATACCGGAAGTGCGCGCCCATCCCGGTCCGCAGTTCCGCCTCGTAGATGAACTTGTCCGCGTGGGTGCTGTGCTCGAACGGCGTCTGGGCGCCCAGCAGCAGCGAGTACACGTAGGCCGGGCTGCCGCGCGCGAGCAGTTCGCGGGTGAGCTCCAGCTGGTCCGCCAGCAGGGCGACGTGCGGCGCCCGGTCAATCTCGGGCGGAAGGTAGAAGCCGGCCTGGATGAGGGGCGTGAAGCGGTGGCCGGTACGGTGGCGGTTCAGGTCCCGCAACTCCGCCAGCGCCATATTGTTCCAGGCAAAGGTCACCCGCATCCGCCGGGTAGCCAAACCCTGCTGGCCGTAACGATTCGCCCGGTGCCGCAGCGCCTCGGCCACCGGCTGGGTCTCGGCCAGCCACGGCGGCGCGGCGCGATCGACGTGCACCCAGACATCATCCGCCAGCGGCGCGTGCGACAGCCGTTCGCGGCCGAGGGCGAGGGAACGCGCCAGCTCCTGGGCGGCCTGCTCGACGTGCGAGGCCTCGGCCTGACTGTGGCGCATCAGGCGCGGGGATTGCTTGAGGAGCTCGCCGCGGATCAGGTCGGCCGCCGCCCGGGCCTCGGGGTGCGGCAGGGAGGCCAGGTGCTTGACCGTCGCCGCCCACATCCGCGCCGTCTGGACGAGCCCGACGTTGGTCTTGGTGGCGAAGGGGATGAAGTACCGCGCGCGATCCAGCGCGTAGTTCTTGCGCAAACGGCCCGCGACGGCCGGCGTGGCCCCGCCCGGCAGGCGGACGCGCTGCGGTTCCGCCACCGCGAGGGCGTCGAGGCGGGCGTATTCGGCCTGGTAGGCCGCGAAGGCCCGCGCCATCACCGCGCGCCAACGGGGAGCGAGGTCGTCCGGGATGCCGAGCTCCTCCGCGGCCGGCAGGTTCTCCGGCGCGAGGGTGATGTAGCGGGAGCTCGACTCCTGCCCGTCCGCCATCGTGGCGATCTCGAACAGCTTGTAGGCGAGCCACATCGACACGTCGTCGAGGGCCACCGCGAGGCCGCCGGTAAGCCCGCCGATCGAGGCGTGCCCATAGTCGACGAACTTGAGGATGCGGTCGATCGAGGCGTCCGGATTGGCCGGGTCGACCTTGGCGAGGATGGCCCCAAGCCCCTCGTTGCTGCGGGAGTAGCGCGCGAGCACGGAGGCGAGCAACTCAGGCGTCACCCGCGGCAGGTCCGCCGCGCCGGGAGGCGGAACCAAGGCGAGGCCGGTGATCTTCATAGGGCGGGTAAACCGCGGGCCGGACGGGAGGGCAAGCGCGCGCACCCAGCGCTCACCGCATCGCCAGCCAGTGCCCGAGGGGGCCGGGGTAGAAACCGATCAAGAGGGACGCCAGCGCGAGCGCGCCCAAGGTCACGCCCGCGAGCAGGCCCACCGGGGTGCGCGCCGGGCGGGTCGGACCTGCGGCCGCATCCGCCGGCGGAGTCCACGTCTCGAAGTAGGCCGCCCGGATCCAACCGAAGTAATAGTAGATCGAAACCACCACGCCGACGATCGCCACGGCCAGCATCGCCCGCGCCCCGGCCTGGAAAGCGGCCAGGAAGATGAAGAGTTTCCCCATAAAGCCCGCGAGCGGGGGAATGCCCGCCAACGAACCGAGGCCCACGGTAAGCACCCCGGCCAGGAACGGGCTCTCCTTGGCGAGGCCCGCATAGTGGT
>VHCY01000308.1 GCA_016871595.1 Verrucomicrobiota bacterium | reverse complement strand
CGAAACCGTTGATAGCGACTTTGACTGCCATAATGGGACTCCGGTGTGGTGTGGGTTGGTTTGCGTTTTGGGAAGGGGTCCGCGCGGGCGCGGGTTTCTGAAAAAAGGGGTGGGCGGGGCCGGAAGCAAGGGTTTTGGCGGGCCAATTCAGCGGGCGGCCCAGAGGGCGCAGGCGAGGGGCGGCAGCCAGAGGGAGGCCTCGAGCGGGCGGCGGGCGCCGTGGGCGTCGCCGAGGTAGAAGCGGTCCTGATCGGCGAGGAGGCGCCACGCCGCGGGGTCGGGGGCGAGAGCGGCCTCGTCGAGGGCGAGGGTGACGTCCTGGAGCGTGGGGTTGATGGCGAAGAGGAGGCGTTCGGGTCCGCGGGAGCGGTCGGCGTTGAGGAGGCAGGCGAGCGCGGGCCCGCCGAAGCCGTGGAAGAAGCGGAAGAAACCCTCGGCGGGGCGGTCGTGGTGCCGCAGCAGGCGGCCGAGGTCGCCGCGGCGGAAGGCGATCCAGTCCGCGAAGTAGGCGTGGGTGCTGGCGAAGCGGTGGAGGCGCCGGTAGTCGAGGGCGTTGAGGTCGCCGCGCTGGTAGGTGTTGTTCACCCCGAGCTTGGAGCGCAGGAAGTCCTGCCCGGCGGAGAGCATCGGGATCCCGGCGGAGAGGAACAGCAGCGCGGCCATCAGGTGCGTGCGGCGGCGGTCGAGCTCGGTGGGCTGCGCGCCGTCGTGGCCCGGCCGCTCGGTGATCACGTCGATCCAGGCCCGGTCGTCGTGGGACTCGGTGTAGTTGACCGTCTGGGCGGGCCACTTCGCGAAGTACCAGGGCGAGCCCCGCAGGAAGTACTCCATCCGCGCGGGGTCGCCGTTGCCGCGCACGTAGTCGCGGACGAAGTCCCGGAAGCCATCGTTCCAGGAGGCCCAGCCAGTGTCGCGCAGGGCGCCGGCGAGGTGGCCGCGGAAGCTCCAGGGCTCAGCGATGAGAATGACGTCGGGGCGGACCCGCTTGAGCGCGGCCTCGACCTCGCGGAGCACGTCGAGGCCGATCAGGTCGGCGAGGTCGAAGCGGAAGCCGTCGACGCCGTACGCCTCCAGCAGGTGGAGGCAGCTGTCGATGATCAGCCGGCGCGCCATCGCGGACCGCGCGCGGAAGTCGTTGCCGCAGCCGCTCCAGTTGGTCGGCTGGCCGGCAGCGTCGTGCTCGAAGTAGTAGGCGGGGTCGACGCGGGCGAGGTGCGGCGGCTCGCCCACGTGGTTGTAGACCACGTCGAGCAGCACGGCGATCCCGCGGCGGTGGAAGGCGGCGACGAGCTGCTGGAGCTCGCGGACGCCGGAGGCGCGTTCCGGCGCGAGGGCGTAGGTGCTGGCCGGCGCGAACCAGTTCACCGGCATATAGCCCCAGTGGTACTCGGCGGGCCCGGCCGCGTCGAACTCCTGCACCGGCTGCAGCTCGACGCAGTTGACGCCGAGCTGGGCGAGGTGGAAGTCGGGGCTCTCGACCCACGCGCGCAACCCGGTGAACCCGCGGCGCTCCGCGGGGGTGGCGCGCACGGGGGCGTGGGCGGCGAGGTCGCGGATGTGGGCCTCGGCGATGACGAGGTCGTGCCAGGCGGGCGTCTGGAAGTCGCGGTCGCCGCGACCGACCCACGCGGGGTCGAGCACGATGCCCGGCCCGCCCCGCCCGAGGGTCGCGGGGGCGTACGGGTCGAGGATGCGCGCGCCCGGATCGAGGCCCGGGTGCACGCCCTCGATGGTGTACCAGTAGAACCAGCCGTGGAGGTTGCGATCGAGCACGACCTCCCAGACCCCGGCCGCACCGTCGGCGCCCGCGGCCGGCCCGAGCGCGCAGGCCAGGGTCTCCCCCATCCCGCCCGGCTCCCGCGCGACGTGGAGGGTGACGTGGCGCGCGCGGGGCGCGAACAACCGGAAACAGGTCTCCTCCCCGCGCACCAGCGCCCCGAGCGGCAGATCCGAACGCAGCTCGTAGAAGAAGGTGCCCGGCTGCAGCGCCACCGATTCCCCGGCGCCGTCGGCCCAGTCCGCGCGCCACGCCTCCGCGAGGCTCAGGGGGGCGCTGAGCGAGAAACGCCAGAGGTGGCGCCCGGTGCGCCGCGGATCGAGGACGCGGTTCACGTTGCCCTGCGCGTCCCGGACGACGTTCGGGGCCTCCGCCGGCGGGACCAGCCATTGGTGCTCGCCGGTCACGAACTTGAACCGCAGCCCCGCCGCGCCGAGGAACCGGGCGGGGTCGCCGCGCCAGATCCGCACGGGCCGGCCCTCGAGTTCCCCGGGTTGCAGGCGCCATTCCGGGCGGCCGATCGCGTCCTGCCACCCGCTGAAGTCGCCCGCGAGGTAGACCTCGGCGGACGCGCCGCCGAGCTCGGCGGTCTCCTCCGGGGAGAGGACGAAGCAGAGCGCGCCCCCCGGTTCGACGAGGTAGCCGAAGTGCCGGGCCGCCGGCAGCGGGGGGGAGGCCTCGAGGCCCGAGGGCGACGGGCAGTGCCGGCCAAGGCTGAAGCGGGGCGGGGCCGCGAGGTCCCAGTCGCGGTCGAGCTCGATCACGCCGACGGCGGGGGATTCCAGCCAGGCGCGGACGATGCGGGGCGGGGGGACCATCGGGACCCCACAGCATTCCCCGGACCAACCCAGCGACAAGCGGTAATTCGGATTTGCCGCGCCGGCGGAGCCCGCCTCCCCTCCCCGGATGTTCCCCCGCTTTCGTACCTGGTTGGCTTGGGCGCCCGTGTGGTTGGGCCTGGTCCGCGCCGCCGCGCCGGCGGAGCCGCTCGACGTCGTGGTCTACGGCGGCACGGTGGCGGGGATCGCGGCCGCGGTGCAGGCCGCGCGGCAGGGGGCGAGCGTGGTGCTGCTGGAACCCGGCCCCGCGCTGGGTGGGATGACCGCCGGCGGGCTCGGCGCGGCCGACGTCGGGGACAAGCGCGCCGTGGGCGGGCTGGCGCGCGAGTTCTTCGGGCGCGTCCACGCCCACTACCGC